>NZ_CP023315.3:3523125-3897500 GCF_002310375.3 Caulobacter vibrioides | reverse complement strand
AAGGTAAGGTAACACTTACTGGAGGACCGAACCGGTGAATGTTGAAAAATTCTCGGATGACTTGTGGATAGGGGTGAAAGGCCAATCAAACCTGGACATAGCTGGTTCTCCGCGAAAACTATTTAGGTAGTGCCTCGGACGAATTCCTTGGGGGGTAGAGCACTGAATGGATGCGGGCGGCGCGAGCTGTACCAATTCTAATCAAACTCCGAATACCCAAGAGAAATATCCGGGAGACACACGGCGGGTGCTAACGTCCGTCGTGAAAAGGGAAACAACCCTAACCATCATCTAAGGCCCCCAAGTACTGGCTAAGTGGGAAACGATGTGGGTTTGCTTTGACAACCAGGATGTTGGCTTAGAAGCAGCCATCATTTAAAGAAAGCGTAACAGCTCACTGGTCAAGCGAACCTGCGCGGAAAATGTAACGGGGCTAAAGCCAGTCGCCGAAGGTATGGGTGTGCGTAAGCACGCGGTAGCGGAGCGTTCCGTAAGCCGATGAAGGTGAGGCGTGAGCCTTGCTGGAGGTATCGGAAGTGAGAATGCTGACATGAGTAGCGATAAAGAGGGTGAGAGACCCTCTCGCCGAAAGCCCAAGGGTTCCTGCGTAAAGCTAATCTGCGCAGGGTTAGTCGGCCCCTAAGGCGAGGCCGAAAGGCGTAGTCGATGGGAATCAGGTGAATATTCCTGAACCAGTTGGAAGTGACGGATCTGGTAAATTGTCAGGGCTTATTGGATTGCTCCTGGCAGTGAACAGGTCCCTGGAAATAACTCCAACGGAGACCGTACCCGAAACCGACACAGGTGGGCAGGTAGAGTATACCAAGGCGCTTGAGAGAACTATGCTGAAGGAACTCGGCAAATTGCACGCGTAACTTCGGGATAAGCGTGACTCTCTTTTGGGCAACCAGATGAGAGTGGCACAAGCCAGGGGGTAGCGACTGTTTATCAAAAACACAGGGCTCTGCGAAGCCGCAAGGCGACGTATAGGGTCTGACGCCTGCCCGGTGCCTGAAGGTTAAAAGGAGGGGTGCAAGCTCTGAATTGAAGCCCAGGTAAACGGCGGCCGTAACTATAACGGTCCTAAGGTAGCGAAATTCCTTGTCGGGTAAGTTCCGACCTGCACGAATGGCGTAACGACTTCCCCACTGTCTCCAGCATAGGCTCAGCGAAATTGAATTCCCCGTGAAGATGCGGGGTTCCCGCGGTCAGACGGAAAGACCCTATGAACCTTTACTGCAGCTTCGCCTTGGCGTTAGCAGCAACATGTGTAGGATAGGTGGGAGGCTATGAAACTCGGGCGCCAGTTCGAGTGGAGCCATCCTTGAAATACCACCCTTATTGTTGCTGACGTCTAACCGCGGCCCGTTATCCGGGTCCGGGACATGGCGTGGCGGGCAGTTTGACTGGGGCGGTCGCCTCCCAAAGTGTAACGGAGGCGCGCGATGGTGGGCTCAGACCGGTCGGAAATCGGTCGTCGAGTGCAATGGCATAAGCCCGCCTGACTGCGAGACTGACAAGTCGAGCAGAGACGAAAGTCGGCCATAGTGATCCGGTGGTCCTGCGTGGAAGGGCCATCGCTCAACGAATAAAAGGTACTCTAGGGATAACAGGCTGATTTTGCCCAAGAGTCCATATCGACGGCAAAGTTTGGCACCTCGATGTCGGCTCATCACATCCTGGGGCTGGAGCAGGTCCCAAGGGTTCGGCTGTTCGCCGATTAAAGTGGTACGTGAGCTGGGTTCAGAACGTCGTGAGACAGTTTGGTCCCTATCTGCCGTGGGTGTACGAGACTTGAGAGGATCTGTCCCTAGTACGAGAGGACCGGGATGGACACACCTCTGGTGGACCTGTCATGGCGCCAGCTGTGCAGCAGGGTAGCTAAGTGTGGAATAGATAACCGCTGAAAGCATCTAAGCGGGAAACTAACCTCAAAACAAGGTCTCGCTGAGAGCCGTGGAAGACCACCACGTTGATAGGCCGGGTGTGGAAGTGCGGCGACGCATGGAGCTTACCGGTACTAATAGCTCGATAGGCTTGATCGTTCTTCAGTCAAACCCATGCAATAGCATGTGGCTCTACTTCAGACACTGATGTCTTCTTCACAATCTCCGGCCTCGAAAGAGGCTGGATGATATCCTTTTCGCTGACCTGGTGGCTATGCCGGGGGTTCCCCACCCGATCCCATTCCGAACTCGGTCGTTAAGTCCCCCTGGGCCAATGGTACTTCGTCTCAAGGCGCGGGAGAGTAGGTCGCCGCCAGGTCCGCCAAAAGGATATCACCAACAAGTCCGCAAACCCTGCACACACAATCTCACCTAACACCCTGACGCGGGGTGGAGCAGCCCGGTAGCTCGTCAGGCTCATAACCTGAAGGTCACAGGTTCAAATCCTGTCCCCGCACCCAGTGGACTGATCGTAAACAGGCCGCCTTCGGGCGGCTTTTTGCGTTTTTCCCTGTCTTCACCAGAACGTCTTGGCCTCGACGAGGGCGTCAAGCGCCTCCCGGGCGGCGTGGAGCAGCTTGGTCTCGTCGTCTCTCAGCACAGCGCCTGCCGCATCGCGGGCGAGGGACGGATCGCCATGAGCGGCGGCGTCCACGACATCGTGGCGGACGGTGCGGTCGTTGAGCGCGCCGAGCGTGTCCTGCACCGCCTTGGCGGCGGCGAGGAAGCGTTCAGCGCGGCGCGGATGGTCTGGAAATAGCAACGCAAGGTCCTCGGCGGCGTAGCGCAGGGTCTTGCCCTTCAGGCGCAGCTTGTGTCGGCCGTGCGGGTCCAGGTCGTTGAAGCGCTTGGCGCCCGTCTTCGTCCGGCCGCGCAGGTGATCGAGAACCTCGGACGCGAGGCTGGCGGCGGGGGTCTCGCGGACCTCGGCCAGCGCGGGGTCGGTTATCCAGGTCCCGGCTTCGAGCCAGGCGGCGGCTTCGAGAAGGACATCGCGCGCGCGCGGGCTTTCCAGCGCCGCTTCCATGCGCAGATAGGCGGTGGCGCGGGCGGCCTTCAGGCCTCGCTCGAAGGCGTCGCGGCCTTCGAAGGGCGCGTTTTTGGCCGAGCCCTCCCAGACCTCGCCGACGAAGACGTCGAGATCGCGCGCCGCGTCCAGCTCGCCGGCCAGCCAGTCGAGCTCGGCGTCCAGCGCCATGGCGGCGGCGTCGCGCGATAGCGGCTTAAAGATCTTCAGCATCGCCCGCAGGCGACGAGCGGCGACGCGCGCCTGGTGGACGCTGTCTGGCTCGGGCCGCTCGCGCAGGGCCTCCAGCGCCGCGCACAGGTGAGCCAGGCCCGCCTGGCCGATCGCCTGCAGCGCCGCCTCGACGCTCGCCTCCGGACCCAGAGCCGCCGTCTGTCGGCGTACACGCAGCGCCGCGTCGCCAACCGCCAGGCCATAGCCGCGCTCGGCCTTGCTGATCAGCGACAGCCGCAGCGGCGCGTGGCGGGCCAGGGTGCGCGCCAGATCGAACAAGGCCTGCGGCTGTCCGGTCTTCAGCTCCAGCTCGAGCTCGCACACGGCGGCGTGGCGCTCGCCGGCGCTGAGCTGGCCGCGATCCAGCGCCACCTCGATCAGCGTCTCGCCGCTGCGGACCATGCGGATCACCCGCTCCACCCGTGTGGTGAACACCGGCGACAGCGCCGCGTCGGCCAGCATCGCGGCCACCGGCGTGCGAGCCAGGGCGTCGCGATCGGGCGCGGGGCCGGCGATGGTCTCTTCCCATTCGCCGCGCGAGAACACCCCGCCGGCCGAGGCCGATTTCAAGGTCTGCTTGCGGCCGCCCTCACCGTCGCGCACCCGCAGGCCAAAGCCGGCCTGGCGCAGCGCGTGATCGGCGGTGTCGTAGTAGGTGGCGTCGAGCTGGCGCACCGCGCCCTCACCGTCCAGGGCGCTCAGGATCGCCTCGGCCGCCTCGGGCGGGATCAGGAACTTCAGCTCGATCTCACGATCCATGATCGGAGCGTCTCCCCATCGCCGCGCCCGGCCGTCGCAACGACCTCTAGCCGAAGTCTTGCCAATCGTCATGCGTCGGTCCAAACGTCCCGGCCATGAGTCAGATCAACGCTTCCCCCCGCCACGACTGGACGCTTTCCGAGGTGGAGGCGCTGTTCGCCCTGCCGTTCATGGAGCTGGTGTTCCAGGCGGCCAACGTTCACCGGGCCCACTTCGATCCCTCCGAAGTCCAGCTGTCGCAGCTTTTGTCGGTCAAGACCGGCGGCTGCGCTGAAAACTGCGGCTATTGCAGCCAGTCGGCCCACTTCAAGACCGGTCTGAAGGCCGACAAGCTGATGGCCGCCGACGACGTGGTGGCCAAGGCCCGCGCGGCCCGCGACGGCGGCGCCCAGCGCTTCTGCATGGGCGCGGCCTGGCGCGAGCTGAAGGACCGCGACCTGCCCAAGCTGACCGAGATGATCGGCGAGGTGAAGGCCCTGGGCCTGGAGACCTGCGCCACCCTGGGCATGCTGACCGCTGATCAGGCCAAGGCCCTGAAGGCCGCCGGCCTCGACTACTACAACCACAACCTCGACACCGGCCCCGACTACTACAAGGACGTGGTGACCACGCGCACCTATCAGGAGCGCCTCGACACCCTGGCCCATGTGCGCGACGCCGGCATGAGCACCTGCTGCGGCGGCATCGTCGGCATGGGCGAGCAGCGCCGCGACCGCGCCGGCCTCCTGCACCAGCTGGCCACCCTGCCGGCCCACCCCGACAGCCTGCCGATCAATGGCCTCGTCCCCATCAGCGGCACGCCGCTGGGCGACAAGGTCCTTTCCGAAGGCAAGGCCATCGACGCCATCGAGTTCGTCCGCACCATCGCCGTGGCCCGCATCGTTTGCCCCAAGTCGATGGTCCGCCTGTCGGCCGGCCGCGAGGGCATGAGCCGCGAGCTGCAGGCCCTGTGCTTCATGGCCGGCGCCAACTCGATCTTCGTCGGCGGCAAGCTCTTGACCACCCCGTTGCCCGGCCAGGACGAGGACAGCCAGCTGTTCCAGGACCTCGATTTGAAGCCCATGGGCGGCGCCGTCCGGGTCGAGGCCAAGGCCGACGCCGGCCTGGTGGCGGCGGAGTAGGGTTTAGCCCGCCATCCCATCGAGAATGTCGCGGCGCTGGCTTTCCAGCTCGCGCCGCGTCTCGGCTGCGCCCGCCAGATATTCGGCCAGCACCTGGGGCGGATAGTCCCGCGCCGCCACGCGCATCTCGCGCTCGGCGATGTCGAGCACGGCCAGGGTCTTGGCCAGCATGTCGAGCAGGATCTCGTCGGTGCTGCGAACATGGCGCGGCCGCCGTCGACCCTTGCCCAGCAGGCGGTCGTGCAGCGCGCGGATACGGGATCGGGGCGGGGTGGACCTGGACATTCGAAGACTCCTCAAAAGCGCCCTTGCCCTTGATGGGGAAGGGCGGGGATGGGGTGACCTGCTGAGCAGGCGGTGGAGCGCGGCGTCGACCGCCGCGTTCACCCCACCCCTGCCCCTCCCCATCGAGGGGAGGGGGCGCGACGTCAGCGATCGCGCGCCAGGCGGGTCGCCGCCCGCTCCTTCTGGCGCATCTCGGTGACGAGGCGGTCCAGCACCGGCGTGCGGCTGGGGGCCATCATCTCGGCGCGGGCCTCGGCGAAGATCCGCCGGTTCTCCGCGCAGGTGGCCCGCATCGCCGCCAGCTCCTCGGGCGGCACGCGATCGGCCAGGGCTTCGGCCTCGCGCTCGGCGCGGTCGGTGATCCGCTCCAGCCGATCGAAGAAATCGACCAGCCCGCGCTCTTGGTTGCTCAGGTGACGCCGGCGACGGCGGCGGGGCGGTTTGGACTTGGGCATCTGGTGGGTCTCCTAAAGGCTCTGGGCTGTTCCTCCCCCGTGAGACGGGGGAGGTGTCGGCGGAGCCGACGGAGGGGGCGAGCGCGGCGGGTGCGGTGAAGGCCCCCTCCGGCCCTCTGGGCCACCTCCCCCGCATCGCGGGGGAGGAACTGGGAGGGCGTGCGTCCGCCGCTTCACGCGATCGCTCGCTGAAGGTCATGGGGAGGCGACGGAGCGGCCGGGCGAACCCGGAGTACCGTGAGTTTGGTTTGCGTTTCGGCTCGACTGTCCGCTCCGCCAGGTTGTTCTTGCCCGTGAGGATGGGGGGCGTGAGCGTCTTTCAGCTCGGGACCCCAGGAGCCCCCGGACGGGCGCGGATCAACTGGAGCGGCGACTTCCGTGTCCAGCCCGACGATCCACGATAGGCGGCTTGTACGATCACCGCCCTGTCGCTCCGCGCTCGCCTCTCTGCGGCCTCTTCCGGGATCCCGGATCTATCCAACGAACAGACCCCGGTCGAAACCGCTTCGAGACCACGCGGCCCCGCTCAACCTAACCCCGCCGCCGTATTGGGCCGGATCCATACGCCCTCCCCCGCGACAGAGATGCATTGAGTATGGGTCGGGTTCTGAGGCCGGGGATAAGTTGGCGCGTAAAAGTGAGAAGCGATTGATTTTGTTGAGATCATCTTCGCCAATTCCGAGCGTTCACACCCGCCAATCCCCATAAGCTCGTGTCATCCCGGGCGGCGCAGCCGACCCGGGACCCAGGGGTTGCAAGAGCGCCGCGCTTGGTCACCCCCTGGGTCCCGGCGCTCCGCGCTCCGCGCTGCGGCCGGGATGACACGAGAAAGGGGGCGGGCGCCGTGTTTTCTCTCCTCCCCCACCGGGGGAGGGGGACCGCCGAACGGCGGTGGAGGGGCCAGCCGACCGGGCGACGCCCCGGTCAGCTCAAGGCCGCCTGCCACCCACAGGATGTAACCCCACCGCATCAGGCCCCCTCCACCCGCGTTCGCGGGTCCCCCTCCCCCGATGGGGGAGGAGAGCGGGGCGACCACCGCCGGCCGCCAAACAAAATCCCTCTCTCAGGAAGAGAGGGCGGGGCCCACCGCAACGCGGTGGGAGGGTGAGTGGGTAGGGTCTTTCCGGACAGGGCAGGGATGCTGTCCAAATCCCTCTCCCAGAGGGAGAGGGCGGGGCCCGCCGCGCAGCGGTGGGAGGGAGAGGGGTTACGCGGTCTGACGCTGCGCCGGCGCGCCGTCGGACGCCGTACCCCCTTCACCCCGGCCCTCTCCCCATGGGAGAGGGAGCGCTCACCGGCCGGCCGCCAAACAAAATCCCTCTCTCAGGGAGAGAGGGCGGGGCCCACCGCGACGCGGTGGGAGGGTGAGTGGGTACGCGCTTTCCGGACAGGGCAGGGACGAGAAGGCTGAGGGCAAAGGGCCGTCGTCGTAACCACTCACCCTCCCACGCCTGCGGCGCGGGCCCCTCCCTCTCTCTCAGAGAGAGGGATTTCGGCTGGCCGCGCGGCGGCGGCGCGAAGCGCCGTCCTTGAGCAACCCGGCCTGTCCAGGGGGGGGGGCGTCTCGCCGTGAGGTGTAAGAATAATCCAATTCAAACTTCTTTTGCCTCAGATGTTATTGTTCTCCAGTGCTGCTTAAATAAGCCAGCACACTTTATGCCTCTTAAATTTATCCGGTTGCTCACGCTATAGCTATCTTCTTCAAAATCAAATACGCGCGCGGATTCTCTCTCTATTACGGCAATGTCGTCACTAGATATGCCATAAGCGGTGGCGATAATCTCGGTATGATCTTGAATGGGGCTAGATAACAGGCTCATGTTCTGCCTATGAAAGGCAAAGCCTAAGAAAATTATCCTATCGGCATTGCCGATAGCAGAGCGAATTGCATCTATTTCATCACCTTCGTCGATTTGCTCTGTAAATGTCCTTATCTGGCTTACTGCAGCGCCCAAAAGATTGGAATTTTCTTGCCCAAATTGTATAATGGGGCCCTGGCCCTGCATCCACGGCAGTCGCCCACACAGGCCATAAGGTCGGTGGACGCGAAGCTTGGTCATTAAGGCTTCTGCTTCCTGCAGGCTTATTCCATAGTAATCAGATATTGATTGCGGTAGGTAACGCTCTAGGCACCGGTCATAGTTGAAATTTATTATTTCTATGTTTTCAAACAGTCGATCTACTTCGCTTTTCCTGATGTTTTCCGTCAGAAGTTTGGTGAAGCTGCTGTACCAGGTGGAGCCAAAATTCTGGACGTCAACGACGTCTCGATGTTCCTGCTGCGGACGAAAAAATTGGCTTTCGGACTCTGCTTTCAGGATTGCGCGAAGTATTCCGAGCTTTCCAACGAGTTCAACTTTCTTGTCTTCTAAAGCGTCTATCACGTTGTCTATAGATAGCGCTTGTTGAGCCGATTTTCGGAGTTGTTGTCCGGCCGCTAAGTGCGCATTCAAATTTTTTACTTCTCTGCCTTCGTTTAGAATAATCTTCAAAGTTTGCAGTAAAAGCTGATCGCCAGACGTTAAGCGGTCGCCGAACTCGAATCTAAAATCTATCAGATCGGATATTTGCTTTAGAAGTGTTTCCCCCGTGGGTAGGCCGACTTCGAGGCTTGCTCCCGCCCCCAGCACAAGTAGCGTTTTTGCCCGAAACATCTTTTCTCAATCGAAGCTTTGCGAGAGTTGTTCCGATTCTACCCGATTCGCGCGTGCTGGAGCCTGCGGTCTTGCAGTGTGTAAACTTCTTGGTGTGCCGTATGGACAGAAGGCCCTCCCCCCTTCCCCTCACCGCCGCCATCCGCTACACCGCCCCCGCAATGACCCGCACGCCGCACCATCACGGCCACCACCACCATCCGACCTCGCCTCGCGGGATCGGCCGGGTCCGCGCGCTCTAAAGCCGAGCGTACCCAGCCAGAGCCCCGCCTAGCGGATGGGGCTTTGCGACAAGCGCCATCCGTCGAAGCCTTGAAGATTTAAGGACCGACGATGACCACCGACTCCGAACAACCCACCCCCGACTTCCGCCCCGAGGCCCGCAGCCCCAGAGGCTTCGCCGACAAGCGCGCGCGCGACCTGCGGGCTGAGCGCGCGATCCTGGAGGCGGTGTCGGCGGTCTATGAGCGCTACGGCTTCGAGGCGCTGGACACCGGGGCGTTCGAATATGCCGACGCGCTGGGCAAGTTCCTGCCCGACAGCGACCGGCCCAATGAGGGCGTCTTTGCGCTGCAGGACGACGATGATCAGTGGATGGCGCTGCGCTATGACCTGACCGCGCCGCTGGCCCGCTTCGCCGCCCAGAACTGGGAGACCCTGCCCAAGCCGTTCCGCCGCTACGCCTTCGGGCCGGTGTGGCGCAACGAGAAGCCGGGGCCGGGGCGCTTCCGCCAGTTCATCCAGTGCGACGCCGACACGGTGGGCTCGGCCCGTCCGGAGGCCGACGCCGAGATCATCGCCATGGCCGTCGATGGGCTGGAGGCCGCGGGCCTGCCGCGCGGCACGGCGGTGCTGAAGATCAATAACCGCAAGCTGCTCAACGGCCTCTTGACCGCCGCGGGCGCCGACAGCGCCGGCCAGAAGCTGGCCGTGCTGCGCGCGGTCGACAAGTTGGACCGCCTGGGCGTGGACGGCGTGCGGCTGCTCTTGGGCGAAGGCCGCCTGGACGAGAGCGGCGACTTCACCAAGGGCGCGGGCCTGAAGGGTAAGGCGGTCGATCAGGTGCTGGACTTTGTTCAGGCCGGCTCGACGGGTGGTCGCGCCGCGACGCTGGACAATATCGCCCGCGTGGTGGCCGGCTCGGCCGAGGGCGACGAGGGCCTTCTGGAGCTGTCGCGGATCGACGCGGCCCTCTCGAGCCTCGGCATCGCCGACGACCAGGCCTTTATCGATCCGTCGATCGTGCGGGGGCTGGAATACTACACCGGCGCGGTGTTCGAGGCTGAGCTGTTGCTGTCCACCACCGACGAGAAGGGCGCCAAGGTCTCGTTCGGCTCGATCGGCGGCGGCGGGCGCTATGATGATCTGGTGGCGCGGTTCACCGGCAATGTGACCCCGGCGACGGGCTTCTCGTTCGGGGTGTCGCGTCTGGCGGCGGCGCTGCGGGCGGCGGGGCGAGAGCCGGGCGGGCAGGCGCGCGGGCCGGTGGTGGTGATCACCTTCGACCAAGCGCACATGGGCGAGTACTTCTCCGTGGTCGGACAGCTGCGCGCGGCGGGCATCGCCGCCGAGGTGTATCTGGGGACCTCGGGCATGAAGCCGCAGATGAAATATGCCGACCGTCGGGGCGCGCCGGCCGTGGTCATGCTGGGCGGCGACGAGATCGCGGCCGGCACGGTGACGATCAAGGACCTGGACGCGGGCCGCATGGCCGCCGAGGGGCTGACCGACAACGCCGCCTGGAAGGCCGAGCGTCCGGGCCAGCAGACCATCCCGCGCGGCCAGCTGGTCGATGCCGTCCGCAAGATCATCGGGGGTTGAGGTGAGGCTCGAGCGTTCCATTCCGGCGCCAGCGCTGGACGCCATCCGCGCCCCCTTGCTGGACGCCGGCGCGGTCTTGACCGACGCCCCGGTGCTGCAGCCGCTGGGCTTGCTTCTGGATCTCGCCGGCGAGGCCATGCGCTCGCGGCTGTTTGTGGTGTCGGGCGAGGCGGGCGAGGAGGCGTGTCTGCGCCCCGACTTCACCGTCGCCGTGGCCCGCCAGCACTTCGAGGGCGGGGGCGGGGCGGGCCGGCGCCGCTATGAGGGCAAGGCCTTCCGCGTCGCGCCGCGTGGCTCCGACCGCGCCGAAGAGTTCCTGCAGCTGGGCGTCGAGGCCTTCGAGACCGGTGACCGTGTCGCCGCCGACGCCGAGATGGCGGCCCTGGCCTGGGCCTCGGCCGTGGCGGGCGGGCGCGAGGACCTGTCGCTGGTGCTGGGCGACGTGTCGCTGTTCTCGGCCTTCGTTGCGAGTCTGGATTTAGCACCGCCCCTGGCCGCGCGCCTGACGCGGTCGTTCGCCAAGCCGCGCCAGCTGAAGGCCGAGCTGGACGGCGATGTCGCTGCGCCCACCGGGGAGCAGTCGCGCATTGCGGCCCTGCTCGCGGGTCTGCCCGAGGAGGAAGCTGCCTCGGTGCTGCAGGAGCTGTGGTCGTTGGCCGGCATCGAGCCCGTCGGCGGCCGTCGTCCCGCCGAGATCGCCCGCCGCCTGGTGGAAAAGGCCGACGCGGCCAAGGCCGGGCGCCTGGATCCGGCCCAGGCCGACAAGGTCCGGGCGTTCCTGGCGGTGTCGGATCGTCCGGACGCGGCCCTGTCGGCCATCGCGGCCCTGGCCGGTCCCAAGGCCGAGGCGCTGAACGCCGTCCTCGACGGCTGGCGCGCGCGGCTTGCGGGGATGGCGCAGCGGGGCGTGGCCCTGGAGCGCGCCACCCTGGCCGCCGCCTTCGGGCGGGCGTTCGGCTATTATGACGGCTACCTGTTCGAGATCCGCTCGGCCGCGCTGGGCGATGAGCGTCCCGTCGCCGCCGGCGGTCGCTATGACGGCTTGCCGGCCAAGCTGGGCGTCGCCACCGACACCGGCGCCGTCGGCTTCATGATCCGCCCCGCGCGGGCCTATGCGGGAGGCGGCGAATAATGAGCACGCCCATGATCTTCGCCATTCCCTCCAAGGGCCGCCTGAAGGACCAGGTCGAGGCCTGGCTGGCCGACTGCGGCTTCAAGCTGGAGATGACCGGCGGCGCGCGCGGCTATTCGGCCGAGCTGTCGGGCCTGCCCGGCGTGTCGGTGCGTCTGCTCTCGGCCGGCGACATCGCCGCCGGGCTCGACAGCGGCGACCTGCACCTGGGCGTCACCGGCGAGGACCTGCTGCGCGAGCGCGGCGACGACATGGACAGCCGCGTCATGCTGCTGCGGGCCCTGGGCTTTGGCCGCGCGGACCTGGTGGTCACCGCGCCCAAGAACTGGCTCGACGTCGACACCATGGCCGATGTCGACGAGGTGGGTCACGCGCATCTGGCCCGCACCGGCCGGCGCCTGCGGGTGGCGACCAAGTACGTGACCCAGACGCGGGCCTTCTTCGCCCGCCACGGCGTCGCCGACTATCGCATCGTCGAGAGCAGCGGCGCCACCGAGGGGGCCCCGGCCGCCGGCGCCGCCGAGCTGGTGGTGGACATCACCACCACCGGCGCGACCCTGGCGGCCAACGGGCTGAAGATCCTGTCCGACGGAGTGATCCTGAAGAGCCAGGCCCAGCTGACCGCCTCGCTGACCGCCGGCTGGAACGGCGAGCAGCTGGATGCGCTGCGCCGCCTGCTCTCGGTGGTCGAGGCCAAGGGGCGGGCGGGCAAGCTGGCCACCCTGGTCTGGCCGGCCGAGCAGGACCGCGCCGCCCAGGACGCCGTGGCCGCCTTCATCGCCCGGGGCGGCTCGCGCCGGGCGAACGGCGCCCTCTTGGCCACCGCCGACCTGTTCGACGCCGCCGCCGCTCTGGCGGAAGCGGGCGTCGAGCCGGTCACCGTTTCGCGTCCGGACTATGTGTTCGAGTCGCGCTCGGCGGTGCTGGACCGCTTCGCCGAGGCGCTGAAAAGTAAGATTTGACGATCGTGTCAAAAAATAACACTGAATCTCGACGTAAATTCGACCCGAGCGTCCAAACAACATCCCGAATGTCAAAATTTCGGCGAACCCGTTGAGAAAAAGGCGGTTGCCGCGTTGACACCGTCACGAATTTGACGTTTCTACACACTGCAAGGACGAAACGAGCCCGACAGAGAGCTCCCGTTCTTCGGCGTTTCGGGGAGGAAACGCCCGCCTAGATCGAATGATCGAGAAAATAGCCAGCCCGTCGCGATTATCCCCCGCGGCGGGTTTGGTGTATCTGGGCACCATCTCACAAATTTGACGGCGACGTCAAAATCGCAAAGGCCCCATCACGACGGGGCTGAGCCGGCGATGCGCGTCGCGGGTTGGGGCTGGGTCCGCTGGCGATCCAGGGCGGTGAGAATGTGATCGGCCAGCCGCTCGGCGGCAGGCGGCGGCGCGCCCCGCGCTTTCAGCAGCGCGATCTCAGCGTCCTCCAGGCGCGGCAAGCCTTCGGACAGAATGGTCAGGTCGTCGGGGGCCATCTCGCGCGGCAGAACGCTCAAGCCCAGGCCGCCGCGCAACGCCGCCAACTGCCCGGCCAGGGAGGGGCTGGTGTAGGTCGCCCGCCAGGCTCGCCCGGTCGCCTCCAGGGCCGCCACCGCGCGCTTGCGATAGACGCACGGGGCGGGGGCGGCTACCAGGGGCACGGGCCCTTCGCGCCGCGCCATCTCCGGATCCAGCGCCACCCAGACCAGCGGCTCGCGCCAGACCCGCACGCCCAGATCAGGCCCCAGCGGCTCGCGCTTGACCAGGGCCAGATCCAGCGCGCCCTCGCCCAGGCGGTCCAGCAGGTTGAGGGTCAGATCGCAGGTCACGGTCAGGGCGATGCGCGGATGGCTGCGCGCGAACGAGCCCAGCACGGCCGGCAAGTGCTGGGTGGCGAAGTCCTCCGGCGCGCCCAGCCGCACCTCGCCCTCGATCTCGTCGGCGCCCAGGCTGGCCAGGATCTCGTCGTTCAGGCGCAGCAGCCGGCGGGCCTGAGGCAGGAAGGCCGCGCCCTGTTCGGTCGGCGCGACATGGCGCGGATCGCGCGACAGCAGCGGTTGCCCCAGCTGCTCCTCCAGGCGCCGCACCTGCAGGCTGACCGCCGACTGCGAGCGCCCCAAGCGCTCGCCCGCCCGGGTGAAACTGCGTTGCTCGCACACCACCAGAAAGGCGCGGACGAGATCGAGGTCCAGATTGGTGCGGCGCGGCATGATGGCTCCATGATGAGCGTTCCTCATCATGACCATATCAGAAATCAACAAGGGAAATCACACCTCGTCGCTTAGAGGAGCCCCCGCGCCTTGCGGCGCAGAGTTTCTTGGGGGCGTTTTCGTGGATCTTCTCAGTCAGACCGTCTCGGCGGCCGCCGGCAATCTGCTGCAGCCGGCGGTGCTGTTCTTTGCGCTCGGCCTGATCGCGGCCCTGGCGCGCTCGGACCTGGCCTTGCCGAAGGAGGCGGCCAAGACCCTGTCGCTGGTCCTGATGTTGTGCATCGGCTTCAAGGGCGGCGTCGAGGCGCGGGCCCACGGGCTGGACGCGGGCTTCCTGAAGGCTGCGGGCCTGGGTCTGGTGCTGAGCTTCCTGCTGCCGCTGCCGGCCTACGCCCTGCTCAAGCGCATGGGTCTGAACACCATCACCGCCGCCGCCACCGCCGCCCACTACGGCTCGGTGTCGGTGGTGACCTTCGCCGCGGCCCAGAGCTATCTGTCCGCGATCGGTCAGGCGCCCGGCGGCTACATGTCGGCGGTGCTGGCGCTGATGGAGACGCCTGGCCTGCTGACCGCCATCGCCATCGCCGCGATCGCCACCCGCGACGGCGCGCACGGCAAGGATCCCGATCGCGTCTCGGCCGGCAAGCTGGCCCATGAGGTGCTGCTGAACGCGGCCAGCGTGGTGCTGATCGGCGGCTTCTTCATCGGCCTGATCACTGGCCACCAGGGGGGCGCGCGTCTGGCGACCTTCACCGGACCGGTGTTCCAGGGCGTGCTCTGCGTCTTCCTGCTGGATCTGGGTGTCCGGGCGGGCCGGCAACTGGCCGCCGCGCGAGGCTTCAAGATCAGCCTTCTGGCCATGGGGATCGTGCTGCCGATCCTGGGCGGCGCCGTGGCCCTGGTCCTGGGCAAGCTGGCGGGCCTGCCGGCCGGCGATCTGGCCGCCCTGGCCGTGCTGGCGGCCTCGGCCTCCTATATCGCCGCGCCGGCGGCCATGAGCATGGCCCTGCCCAAGGCCGACGCCGGCGTCTACCTGACCCTGTCCTTGGGCGTAACCTTCCCCTTCAACCTGACCCTGGGCATCCCCCTGCTGGCCATGGCGGCCGCCCTCCTGGCAGGGGGATAGGACGGTCTCGGCGTCGCGCATCCCCTCGCGACGCCGAAACGCGCTTGAGGACCGCCGGGCTAACCGACGGTCCTCGCGGTCCTAAAGGACGGGCGCTCTCAGCTTTGCGGAACCGAGAAGCGGATCGGAATCGTCACCCGCCCGCCGTCGACCGCCTTACCGTCGATGGTCTGGGGGCTCATCTGGAACAACGGGCCAAGCTGCAGGGCCGCTGCGCCGAAGCCATGGGCGTCCGCGCTTTCGCGCAGCACCTTGCAGGCGGTCAATTGCCCCTCGGCGGTGACGCGGCAATCGATGACCGCGAACCCTCCCGCCTTCGCGGCGACGGCGGTCGCCGGATAGAACCGCGCCATGTCCTGAGCGGTCGGCTTGGCGATCCAGTTGGGCTGGGTGATCACGGGCGCCGGGCGCGCATCGGCGGCCCAGACGGCGCCGGCGCCGGCCAGGCCGACCAGCGCGGTGAGGGCGAGGCCCGCCGCCCGCCTCGCGGGGCTTCTTATGGGGATGTTCAGCATGATCAGTCTCTCCTTCAGGGGATGAGCGCCGCCGGCCGGCCAATGGCAGCCGAACGGAACGACGCGAGGAACAAGCAGGGAGTCCAGCAGGGTCTCGGCGTACAGCCGGCGCGTTTGCGGACGCTGGGCGAGGACCGCCTCGTCACAGGCCATTTCCTGATCCAGGCGCAGGCGGCGCGCGCCGATGTGGACCATCGGGTTGAACCAGGCCAGGCACTGGATCGCGACGACCAGGCTGTTGATCAGGGCGTCGCCCCGCGCCAGATGGACGCCCTCGTGCGCGAGAACCAGCGCGCGGGCCTCCCCCTGGAAACGGTCGTCGAAATCCGCGGGGACCACGATGCGGGGCCAGGGGGAGACCAGCACCATGGGGCCGGCCCCCACATGCTTGCCGACCAGCAGTCGCGCATCGGTCGGATGTGGCGTCAGTGGCCCCAGCGACCGGGTGAAGCGCACTTGCCGAACGACGAAGGCGGCGGCCGCCACCAGCACGCCGAGGGCCCAGGCCAGCAAGGCCAGGGTCGCCGCCGTCGGCGTCGCCAGGCCGGGGGGAACAGCCTGGCGCGCGGCCTGTCCGGCGGTCAGAAGGATCGGCGCCAGGGGCGTGGCCTCGATCGGCGAGGGCGCCAAGGCCGCCAGGGCGCAGAGCGGCGGGGTCAGCCACAGCAGATAGGCGGGCAGGGCGCCAAAGCGACGACGGACCGGCCCGCGCAGGGCCATCACCGCCAGGACGCCGCCGGCCAGAGCCAGATTGGCGCCGGCCAGGTCCGACAGGACCGCCGCGCTCACTTGCCGATCCTTTCGACCAGAGCCTTCAGCTCGGCGATATCCTGGTCGCTGAGCTTGTCGCCTTCCGACAGATGCATGACCAGCGGGGCCAGGCGGCCGTCGAACAGCCGGTCCAGCAGGCCCTGGCTTTCGCCCTGCACATAGTCGCGCCGGCTGAGCAGCGGCGAGTACTGATAGCGGCGGCCATCGGCCTTGGCGCCGACGGCCTTCTTCTTGACCAGACGGCTGATCAGCACCTTGACGGTGCCCTCGGTCCAGCCCTGCGGGGCGCAGACCTCACTCATGATCGCCTCGGAGGTCAGCGGGCTTTCCCGCCACAGCGCCTCCATCACCACGCTTTCGGCCGCGCTGATCTTCATGGTCCGCTCCCGATGACAGCTGTCAACGACTCGACGTTGACGTTTGTCATCGAACTAGTCAACCGGCGTTCTGCGACGTGTCCGTTTTTTACCATCTTGTCGGCGGGGTCCTGGGCTAGGCTGCGCCAAGGCCTGTGGGGGAGCTTGCCGATGACGCCGCTGTTCCTGACCTTACCGCCGGGTCCGGCCCTGGCTGGATGGGTGGCGCGCCACCAGATCATCCGTTTTCGTTTCCCGGCCGGGGAGCGCGCGCCGATCAAGCCGTATTGGCCGCGCCCCGCCTGCGCCCTGGCCTTCTATCCGCGTGACCCTGAGGCTTTGATCGATGCGGCGGGGCGGGTGACGATCAAGCCGCGCGCGGTCCTGATCGGCCAGCCGACCGCGCTGACGCGCCGGGCGGGGGGCGCTGATTTCTGCGTCTATCAGATCGAGTTCGAGCCTGGGGCCCTGCGACGGCTGGCCGGAATGTCGATGGCCGAGCTCACCGACCAAGCCCTGGACGCCGAGGCGGTGTTTCCCGATCTGCGCGCGATCGCCGACCAGATCGCCGAGGCGTCGACGGCGGAGGCCATGATCGCGGCGGCCGAGGCCTGGCTGACGACCCGCGTGGCGGCCTGTGGTCGCGATCCCGATCGCGTGGACTGGGCGGCGGCGCAGCTGATCCGGGGCGGGGCGGGCTCGCTGGACCGGCTGGCGCGCCGGATCGACCTGGCGCCGCGCGCCTTGCATCGCGCGTTCCGAGACCGCCTTGGGGTCAGCCCCAAGCTCTTTGCGCGCATCGCCCGGCTGGACCGGCTGATCCGCGCCCGCAACGCCGATCCGGCGGCGGACTGGCTGAGCCTGGCGGTCGGCGCGGGCTACTACGATCACCAGCACATGGCGCGCGATTTCCGGGATCTTTGCGGGGTGGGGCCTTCGCGCTTCCTCGCCGCCGAGGCGGTGGCGCCCGAGCGGCGGTTCGGCATCGCCGAGCTCTAGGACTCGCCGTTGTCACGAAGTCGTGGAAAATTCATCTGGGGTAACGGGGGTATTTCAAATGTCTGATGCGATTTTGAGCGCCGATGCGCGCGGAGCCAAGGCCGGGCGGGCGACGGGACCGGCGGCGCGCGGTGATCTGTCCTTCTTCCGCACCACGATCACGGCCATGGCCGTGGTGCTGGTCTCGGGGTTCGTCCTGCAACTGGCCATGGCGCGCTCCAGCTTCGGCGCGCCGCTGGTCGTGCACCTGCATGCGGTGGTGTTCATGGGCTGGGTGGCGATCCTCGTCACCCAGGCGTGGCTGGCGGCCGGCGGCGGGGTGAAGCTGCATCGGACGCTGGGCGCGGTGGCCGTGGTCTGGATGCTGGCCATGCTGGTCCTGGGTCCGCTGGTGACCATCGCCTCCGTCCGCACGGGACGGGTGCCGTTCTTCTTCCAGCCGCAGCATTTCGTACTGGCCAATATCATCACCCTGTTGGGCGCGTTCGGCCTGTTCGCGGCGGCGCTCGTTCTGCGCAAGAACCGCGACTGGCATCCGCGCCTGCAGATCGGGGCGTTCACCCTGCTGATGGGGCCGGGCTTTGGCCGGATCCTGCCGATGCCGTTCCTCAAGCCCTACGCGTTCGAGATCGCCACCGGTGTGGCGGTGATCGTGCCCTTGATCGGGCTCGTGCGCGATTGGCGGGTGCGCGGTCGGCCGCATCCGGTCTGGCTGTGGACGATCGCGGTGCTGGCGGGGACCTTGATCCTCGCGCGCGTCCTGGCGTTCTCGCCGGTCGGCGCGGTGATCTTCGCCGCCGTCACCACGGGCAGTCCGGCGGCCCACACCGATGGCCTGATCTATCCCAAGCCGCCGTTCTGAAGGGCGGATGCAAAAAGGGCCGGTGATCGCTCACCGGCCCTTGATGGCGTTCAGGCTCTGGCGACTACCAGATCTTCACGCGGTTTTCCGGCGCGATGTACAGCTTGTCGCCCGGCTTGATGTCATAGGCCGAGTACCAGCCCTGCATGTTCCGGATGGTGCCGTTGACACGGTAGTAGCCCGGCGAGTGGGGGCCGGCGATGATCTGCTGCTTGAGCGCCTCATCGCGCTGCTTGCCGCGCCACACCTGAGCCCAGCCCAGATAGACGCGCTGGTCACCGGTGAAGCCGTCCAGCACCGGGGCCGGCTGGCCCTTCAGCGAGGCGCGATAGGCGTCCAGCGCGAAGGCCAGGCCGCCCATGTCGCCGATGTTCTCGCCCATGGTCAGGGCGCCGTTCAGCTTCATGCCCGGCAGGGGTTCGAACGCGCCGTACTGAGCGCCGAGGCGATCGGCCTGGGCCTTGAACTTGCTCGCGTCTTCGGCGGTCCACCAGTCGCGCAGCACGCCGTCGCCGTCGGACTTGCGGCCCTGGTCGTCGAAGCCGTGGCCGATCTCGTGACCGATCACGCCGCCGATGCCGCCATAGTTGATGGCCGGGTCCGCGTCGGGGTGGAAGAACGGCGCCTGCAGGATGGCGGCCGGGAACACGATCTCGTTGTTGACCGAGTTGTAGTAGGCGTTGACCGTCTGCGGGGTCATGCCCCACTCGGTCTTGTCGACCGGCTTGAACAGGCGCTCCACGTCCTTGGCCCAGGCCCAGGCGCCGACGCGCTGGACGTTGCCATAGGCGTCGTTGTCCTTGATCTCGAGCTTGGAGTAGTCCTCCCAGACGTCGGGATAGCCGATCTTGACGGTGAACTTGGCCAGCTTGTCCTGGGCCTTGACCTTGGTCTCGGCGCTCATCCAGTCGAGATTGTCGATGCGGACCTTCATGGCGCCGCGGACATTGGCCACCAGCTCCAGCATCTTGGCCTTGGACTCCGGCGGGAAGTAGGCCGCCACATAGTCCTTGCCGACCGCCTCGCCCAGCAGGCCGTTGACGGCGGCGACGCCACGCTTCCAGCGCGGGCGTTGCTCGGGCTGGCCCGACAGCGTCTTGGCGCGGAACTCGAAGTTGGCGTCGACGAAGCGCTTGGACAACAGCGCAGCGCCGCCGTCGATGACCTTGAAGGCCTGCCAGGCCTTGAGGGTGTCGAGCGGGGTCTCGCCGTAGATCTTGGCGTACTTGGGGAAGGTGGTGTTGGTGGTCACCACGAACCGATCGACCTTGGGCAGGCCCGAGGCGGCGATATAGCGGTTCCAGTCATAGCCCGGCGACATGGCCTGGAGTTCGGCCAGGGTGGCGGGATTGTAGGTCTTGTCGCGGTCGCGGCGCTCGGCGCGGGTCCAGGTGACTTCGGCCAGCTTGGTCTCGAAATCGACGACGGCCTTGGCGTGCTCGGCGGGCTTGTCCCAGCCGGCCATAGTCAGCATCTTCTCGACATAGGCCAGATAGGCGGCCTTCTTGTCGGCGAACTTGGCGTCCAGATAGTAGTCGCGGTCGGGCAGCGACAGACCGCCAGCGCCGGCGTAGACCGCGTAGGACTTCGGGTTCTTGGCGTCGGTCGAGATGCCCAGGCCCAGCAGGCTGGTGAACGGGCTGGTCGAGCTCTTGCCCATCAGGGTGGTGAACTCGTCCTTGGTCTTCACCTTGCGGATCTCGGCCAGGTACGGCGCGATCGGCTTGGCGTCGAGCTTCTCGATGCCGGCCTCGTCCATGAACGCGCGATAGGCCGCGCCCACCTTGGCGGTGTCGCCCGTCGCGGTCTTGTTGGCGGCGGCGGCTTCGATGATCGCCTTGGTGCGGGCTTCCGACAGCTCGGCCAGCTTGTCGAAGTTGCCGTAGCGGGTGCGGTCCGACGGGATCTGCGTCCGCGCGTCCCAGGCGCCGTTGGCGAACTTGTAGAAGTCCTCGCCCGGCTTCACCGAGGTGTCCATGCCCGAGATGTCAAAGCCCCAGGTCCCGTAGCGCGGGGACTCCAGCGAGGTGACATCGGCCGAAGCGCCGGCGGCGATGGAGGGCAGCAGCGATTGCATGACGCAAGCGTCATCGATGCAGGCGTGTTTCTCGTGGGCTTGCGCCCCGAACGCCGAGAGGGACAGGGCCGCGATCGCCGCAGCGCCGAACCAGACTTTTTTCATGGAATTCGCATCCGTTGGTGTGAGCCGCCGGCAATCTGCAACGGCGCGAAAACTTTACCCCCTTAAAAAAAGTTCATGTGACCCATTTTTTACAAGACGGCTCCGACGTCGGCGCGGCTGGCGACGGAAAAAGGCCGCCGGCGTCGGGGGACGCACGGCGGCCTTGCAAGCGATCCAAGCCTTGGAAGGATTTGCCTTGCGGCTCAGTTCACCAGGTCGCGCAGCTGGGCCAGGGCCCGCTCGGGCGGCGACTGATAGGCGATCGGCGAGACGAACCGCCCCTTGGCGTCGAACAGGTAGATCGCCGAGGAGTGGTCGATCGTGTAGCCGCCGCCGTCCAGCGGGACCTTCTGGTGGTAGACGCGGTAGGCGCGGGCCGTCTTGGCGATGGCGTCGGGCGTGCCCGTGAAGCCCTGGATGCGCGGGTCAAAGTTCGACAGATATTCCTTGAGCTGCGCGGGCGTATCGCGCTCGGGGTCCACCGTGATAAAGACCACGTTGAGCTTGTCGGCGTCCTTGCCCAGCGCCTTCAGCCAAGCGGTCAGCTCGGTCAGGGTGGTCGGACAGACCTCCGGACAATAGGTGAAGCCGAAGAACACCGCCGTGGGCTTGCCCAGCAGCGATTTCTCCGTCACCGGCTGTCCGTTCATGTCGGTCAGCTGGAACGGCCCGCCGATCTTGATCACCGAACCGGCCGTCTCTTGCGCCCCCTTTTCGCCGCAGGCGGCGAGCGGCGTGGCGGCCAGCAGGGCGAGCGCGAGCGCGACCCCTCGCATCAGTGATGCATCCCGGACATCGCCGGCGCCGGCGGCGTCTTGACCACGGCCATCACCTTCACCGGCTTGGCCTTCTGGAACTTGAGCGTCAGCGGCACCTGGGCGCCTTCCGTCAGGGCGATCTTGGGGCCGATCACCATCAGGTGCTCGGCGCCGGGCTTCAGGGCCACGGCCTTGCCGGCGGGCAGGGCCAGGCCGTCGGCCAGCTTGCGCATGCGCATGACGCCGCCGTCCATCGACATGGTGTGGATCTCGCCCCTGTCGGCGGCGGTGGTCTCCACTGCGACCAGGCGGTCATCGACGCTGGCGGTGAGGGTGACATAGCAGCCGCCGGCCATGGCGCCGGTCGGGGCCGGGCGGCACCAGGCGTTGGCGGCGGTCACCTTGGGCGCGGGGGCGGCGGCGGTCAGGGCCAGGGCGGCGGCGCAGACGCCGAGCAGGGTCAGGGTCTTCATCTTCAGGCTCCGGTCTGGGCGCGCGGCGTGATCAGCCGGCGCAGGATAAGATCAAGCAGCAGCGCCGCAACCAGCGACGCCCCCACCAGGGGGTAGAGAACAGCCAGCGGCAGAACGATCGCCAGCAGGCCGGCATAGGCGCCGCGATGGGTCGGGCGCGCGGGCGCGGCGAGCCGACCCTTGGGGCGACGCTTCCACCACATGACGATGGCCGAGACGCCCATCAGCCAGACGGCGACGCAGCCGGCCAGCATGACCAGCTTGTTGATCAGGCCAAACTGCCGGCCCTCATGGACGGCGATGCCCCACTCGATGGCCTTGGCCGCCGGCCCGAAGTCGCGATAGCCGATGTCGGCCAGCACCCGGCCGTCGCCGCCGTCGAGATAGACCGCGCGGGTCTGTTCGACCCGGTCGGACATCTGGGCGGCGGTCCAGGTCCCGCCCGGCGTCTTGGGCAGCGACAGGGTGAAACCGCCCGTCAGGCCGGCGGCGCGGGCCTTGGCCACAATGGCGTTCGCGTCGAGGGGGGCGGGCGCGTCCATCATCATCATGTGGTGGGCGTGGTCGTCCATGTCAGCCCCATGGGTCTGGGCGGACGAGGGCGGCGGCGCCTTGGTCTGCAGGGCCCAGGGCACGCCCGTAGCTTCTACGACCGGCGCGGGCTTGCCGTGATGCTGCTCGGCGACCGGCGGCTTGGGACGGCCCCAGCCGGCCTGGGTGGTGATCTGGCGGACTTCCTTGCCCCAGAAGGCCGACCACGGCATGCCGGTGACGGCCAGGAAAGCGATCACGCCGCCGGCGAAGAGACCAGTGACGGCGTGCAGGTCGCGCCAGAACAGCCGCTTGGCGGGCGCGCTCCGGACGGTGACGATCCCGCCCTTCTGGCCACGCGGCCACCACAGGAAGATCCCCGTGGCGACCAGCACGATGGTCCAGCCGGCGACCACTTCGACCAGCAGGTTCATCACCGGTCCGGCGATCTCCAGGCTGTGCACGTGCTTGATCACGCCCATGACGCCGCCGGGCTGCGTCGTTCCCAGCACTGCGCCGGAATAGGGATTCACATAGGCGGTCTGTTTCTCGCCCTTGGTCTCGACCGTGACCAGGACCGAACGGTCCGTCCGCTCCGGGATCACGACCTGCTTGGCCTGGCCGCCGGTGGCGGTTTCGGCCGCCTTGATCCAGGCGGTGGGCGTGGTCTGGGCCGGCCCCTCGGCCACCACGACCAGCGGACGATGGACCACGGCGGTCAGTTCGTCCTTGAACAGATAAAGACCCCCGGTCAGGGCCATCAGCATCAGGATCGGCAGGACCAGAAGCCCCGCATAGAAGTGCCAGCGCCAGAAGGCGCGATAGATCTCGCCGGCCGGGGCGGTGGTCTCGGGATTGTCGATCGCGCGCATCGCGATGCTCCGGGTTTGGGACGGCGACCCTCGCGAGCCGCCGCCCCGTCAGGACCAGATGGTTGAGGGTTAGAAGGTGACGGTCACGCCGCCGAACACCGAGCGACCATCGCCTGGCCACAGCACGGCGCTGCCCGCCGTCCAGGCGATGGCGGCCTGGGTGTTCGAGACATAGGCCTTGTCGGTCAGGTTCCGGGCGTCGAGGAACAACGACACCGTCTGATTGACCTTCCAGCCCGCGTTCAGGTTCAGGATCGCGTAGCCCGGGGCCTTCTGGGTGTTCTTGTAGTCGATCCACTGGTCGCTGGCCGACCACTCGACCGACGGCGCCACGAACCAGCCGCGCGGATCGTCGTAGCGGACTTCCGAGCGGTAGAAGTTCTTGGGTACGATCGGCAGGCGGTTATCGCCGTACTGGACGTCGTCCTTGAAGCGGAAGTCCGAGTAGGTCCAGGTCTGGCGCACGCGCCAGCGCGGCGCCACCGCCCAGTCCAGCGCCGCCTCGACCCCTTGGTGCAGGGTCTTGTCGGCGTTGAAGGTCGAGGCCGGGATCGAGGGGTTCACCGTATATTGCAGCATCTCGCCCTTGAGCTCGGCGCGATACAGGGTCACGTCATAGGTGAACGGACCGCGATGGCCGCGCGCGCCCACCTCGCCCGTCCAGGCCTTTTGCGAGCGCACCGGCGCGAAGCCGGTATTGGTCGGCGACATCGAGCCGAAGTTCGGCGGTTCGACCGAGCGCGTCAGGTTGGCGAACACCTGGTCGCCGGCCTCGCTCTGCCACAGCAGGCCCACGCGGGGCGAAACCCAGTCATAGCTCTTGTCGGCCGTCAGGTTGAAGGTCGAGGCCACGCCCGGAATGGCGAAGCTGACATAGTCGCGCTTGGCCTGACCCCAGTTGGCGCCGGCCACCAGCGCAACCTCTTCGGTGACGAACAGCCGGCCCTCGCCGAACACGTCGAACGCCTTGGCGTTCTGCAGCGTGCGCGAGGTCGGCGCGCCACGGCCGCCGCGGATATTCACATAGAAGTTCGAGTCGAGGTCGCCGGTGCGGTACCAGGCGCCGAAGAAGGCGTCGGCGCGCTTGCCGCCGATTTCGCCGTCCCAGTCGAAGCGGCCAAAGGCGCCGTAGTTGCGGCTCTGCTGGTCGATGACCTGGAAGATCGGGTGGTCCAGATCCTTCCACACCGCATAGACCGCGCCCTCGAACACAAGGCTGTCGTCCAGGCGCCAAGTGGTGCGCAGCGAGCCGCGCACGCCGCGCATGTTGCGGCCGTTGTCATTGGCTAGGTTGCCGGCGGACGATTGGCGCGGATTGGCGTTGAACTGGGCCAGGGTCAGCGAGCCGGGGATTTCCTGGTTGATGTTCGAGCCGTTGACGATCAGGCGAACCTCACGGTCCTCGCCGAACGAGCGGCCGATGTTCAGCGAGCCGAACTGGATGTTCTGCTGGCTTTGCGAGCGCCAGCCCTGGTTGGTCTGATTGGTGGCCGCGACGAAGACGTCCCAGTCGCCGACCTGACGGGCCAGGGCGATGTGTTCGCGGGCGAGACCATAGGAGCCGCCGTCGATGCGGATCTTGTTCTGGAAGCCGGCGTCCTTGCCGGTGGGCGTGACCATGTTGACCGCGCCGCCCAGCAGGGCGCCGCCGAAGCGCAGGGCGTTGCCGCCGCGATAGACCTCGGCGTAGCGGGTGTTCAGCGGGTCGGCGATCTGGGTGTCGCCATAGCCATCGGCCTCGTTCAGCGGCACGCCGTCCTGGGCGATCAACAGGCCGCGATTGTGGTTGGCGTTGCCGATGCCCGAGCCGCGGATCGAGACGCGGATGTCACCGCCCCACTTGCGCTGGGCGTAGACGCCCGGGGCGTCGCGCAGCATGTCGTCCAACGCCAGGGTCTGGCGGTTGATGTAGGATTCCTGGGAGATCACCGAGACCGCGCCCGGGGTTTCCGACAGGCGCTTGCGGGCGTCGGCGACGACCGGCGGGTCTTCCGGATTGGGTCGGGCGGTGACGATGACCGACGAGACCTGGGTGTTGTCAGCGGTCGGTGCGACGGCGTCGGCCGCGAAGGCGGCGGGCGCAAAAGCGAGGGCGGCCGTGGTGGCCAGCAGAAGAGACTTCATGATTATTGCAACGTCCTTCGGCCGCTAGGCGGCGGCCGTGAATGATCCAAGGCGCGCCGGCATGGGCGCGCGCGTTCACACTCGATCGCGAGGACCGAGGGTCAGATCAGGACGATAGGCGGGCCAGTCGGCGGCGGCGGCGGGGCGGCGAGGCCGCGTCCGGGCGCAAGCGCGCGGGCGGGCGGAACGATCGGCGCGGCGTAGGCGACCAGATCGATGTCGATGGCCGCGACCACGGACGGCGGCGGGGCCGCTGCGCCCTGGGTCGCGAAGGGGCAGGGCGCGTCATGGCCGGCCTTGTCGCCCTTGTCGCCGTGGCGGGCGTCGAGCGCATCGCCCGGCTGGACGATCTTGGCTCCGTCGCCCGTGCAGAGCACCAGGGCGAAGGGCAGTCCGTTGCGCGTCTCGGCGTTGGGCATGAAGCCCGCCGGGATCATGACCTTCAGCACAACGGCCAGCAGCGCGAGCGCCAGGAAGGCGTCGCGGGCCAGAAGTCTCGCAATGGAGGTCGGGCGGTTCACGATCGGCGCTTTAGCCTAAGGTTGGGCCGTTGTCTCGGGTCTGTACGCCCTTAAGGCCGTCAAACCTTGGCGGGGCGGCGGCGGCGCGGCACCCGCACCGTGGCCTCGCCGTCCATCACCACCTCGTCGCCCACCAGGGCGGCGCAGCGCAGAACCACCCGCGCGCTCTCGGCGTCGATGGACGCGACCGTGGCGCGGGCGGTGACGACGTCGCCGATCCGCACCGGCTTATGGAAGGTCAGGGTCTGGCCCAGATAGATCGCCCCGGCGCCCGGCAGGATGGTGCCGACCACGGCCGAGCCGAATGAGGCTGACAAGAGGCCATGGGCGATGCGGCCGCGATAGGCCGTCTTGGCGGCGAAGGCCTCGTCCACATGGACGGGGTTGAAGTCGTCCGACGCCTCGGCGAAGCGCTGGATGCGCTCTTCGGTGACGGTGACGTGTTTCTCGGCGGTCATCCCGACGGAGAGCTCCTCCAGGATGTAACCGCCCGTGGGATGCGGTCCGATCATGTGCGGCGGTTAGCGGTGATGGGGCGGCGTGGCTAGAGAAATGTGACGGCGAGCGCAGGTGAGCGCCCCCTCCGTCTCGCTGCGTATCCGCAGCGATCCACCTCCCCCGCAAGCGGGGCAGGAGGGCGGCCGCTTCCTCCTCACCCGTGCAACGGGGGAGGTGGCGCGGCGCCAATAGGCGACGTGACGGAGGGGGCGCTCGCCCGCGCCATGGGTCTCAATGCGCCGCCGCCGGCGGCTTCTTCTTGGGCGCGCGGGAGAGCATCCCCCTGGCGATCTCGTCCTCGCCGATCAGGGCGTGGGTGGCGCCGGCCGTCTTGAGCAGGGTCACATCAGCGTCGGTATAGGCGCGGGCGATGATTTCGCAGCCGGGATTGGCGACGCGGGCCTGCTCGATGATCCGTGCGGCCTCAAACGGGCTCGGCACGGCGACGAACAGGTGGGTGGCCTTGTCGAGGCCCGCCTTCAGCAGCACCTCGGGCTTGACCGCGTTGCCGCCGACCGTTTCGAAGCCGGCGCGGCGCAGGTCCTCGGCGCGCTCGATGTCGTCCTCGATGACCACCAGCGGCGTGCGGCCCTTCAGGCCCTCGGCCACCGCCTTGCCCACCCGGCCATAGCCGACCAGCAGGGCGTGCGGCTTGGCGGCGGCCACCAGCGGCGGCTCGCCGGCGGCTTCGCGCTCCCTGGCGATCATGCCGGGCAGGATCTTGTCCAGCATCGCAAACAGCAGCGGGTTGACCAGGATCGACAGGATGGCCCCGGCCAGGATCAGGTCGCGACCTTCCGGCGGCAGCAGCTTCAGCGATACGCCCAGGCCCGCCAGGATGAACGAGAACTCGCCGATCTGGGCCAGGCTGACCGAGATGGTCAGGGCGGTGCTCATCGGGCGGCGGAAGGCCAGGACGATGACCAGGGCGGCGATCGACTTGCCCACGACGATGATCGCCAGGGTGGCCAGCACCGCAACGGGCTCGCGCAGCAGCACCATCGGGTCGAACAGCATGCCGATCGACACGAAGAACAGCACGGCGAAGGCGTCGCGCAGGGGCAGGGTCTCGTTGGCGGCCTGCTGAGACAGCTCGCTCTCGGCCATGATCATGCCGGCGAAGAAGGCGCCGAGGGCGAACGAGACGCCAAACAGAGCGGCCGAGCCGAACGCCACGCCCAGGGCGATGGCCAGCACGCCCAGACGGAACAGCTCGCGCGAGCCGGTGTGGGCCACGCGGTGCAGGATCCACGGGATCACCCGCCGGCCGACGATCAGCATCAGGGCCACGAAGGCGACGACCTTGCCGATGGTCAGGGCGAAGGCACCCAGCACGCCGCCGGCGGCCGCCCCGCCCTTGGCGTGGTCCATGGGCGCTTCTCCGCCCAGCACGCCCGACAGCGCGGGCAGCAGCACGAGGGCCAGGACCATGGCCAGGTCTTCGACGATCAGCCAGCCGACGGCGATCTTGCCGCGTCCGGTCTCGACGAGGCGTCGCTCCTGCAGCGCCCGCAGCAGCACGACCGTCGAGGCCACCGAAAGCGCAAGGCCGAACACCAGCCCCGCCCCGACGCTCCACCCCAGCGCCACCGCCAGGCCAAGACCCATCACCGTCGCGATCTGCACGACGGCCCCTGGGATGGCGATGGCCTTCACCGCCAGGAGGTCCTTCAACGAGAAGTGCAAGCCGACGCCGAACATCAGCAGGATCACCCCGATCTCCGCCAGCTGCGGGGCCAGCGCCTGATCGGCCACATAGCCCGGCGTGAACGGCCCCACGAGCACGCCGGCCAGCAGATAGCCGACCAGCACCGGCAACTTCAGCCGGTTGGCGAGGGCGCCGAAGACGAAGGCTAGGCCCAGACCCGCGACGATGGTGGCGATCAACGAGGTTTCGTGCAAAGGCTCTCCTTGACGGTCATCTTTTTCGGGCGTACTCAACCAATATGGGCGACGATGCTCGGGTGTGCTAGATGCCTCACGCAAAAATTCTCCTGCCGGCGCAGTGTCGGGCCGCTCGCGGACTGATCAACTGGTCGCAAGGTGAGCTTGCGGATCGAGCGGGCGTGTCACGCAGCACGGTCAAGGACTTCGAGACCGAGCGGCACGCCTTGCACCACAGCACCGAACGGCTCCTCATCGAGGCGATCGAGGCGGGGGGCGTGTCGCTGATCACAAGCGACGAGGCGGGGCCCGGCGTTAGATTGAAGACACCGGTCTAGCGCGAGGGCCAGGCCTTCGTTCCGGCGGATGGACGAAAAACAAGAGGAGAGCGCGTGGCGCACGAGGTTTCCCCAGAGAGCTACAAGGACCTGGTCCTGTTCCTGGCGACCGCCGGCATCGTCGCGCCGATCTTCAAGCGCCTGAAGATCAATCCGATCCTGGGCTACCTGCTGGCCGGTGTGATCCTGGGGCCGTTCGGCCTGGGGCGGTTCATCCACATCGCGCCGTGGCTAGACTACGTCACCGTCGACAATCCCGATGAAATCGCCCAGCTGGCCGAGTTCGGCGTCGTCTTCCTGCTGTTCATGATCGGCCTGGAGCTGTCGTGGGAGCGCCTGCGGCTGATGCGCAAGTGGGTGTTTGGCCTGGGCGCGGTGCAGGTGATCGGCTGTTCGCTGGCGCTGGGCGCGGGCGGGATGCTGCTGGGCCTCGAGCCCGTGGCGGCCCTGACCATCGGCGCGGCCCTGACCCTGTCCTCGACCGCCATCGCCGTGCCGGTGCTGGCCGAGCGCCGCCGCCTGCATTCCGAGGCCGGTCGGGCCACCTTTTCGGTCCTTCTGTTCCAGGATCTGGCCGTCGCGCCCATCCTGATCACCCTGGCCATCCTGGGGCGCGGCAACGGGACCTTCCAGCTTCAGGACCTTTTGGCCCTGGCCCCGGCGGCCCTGGGCCTGGCGGCGATCGTGCTGGTGGGGCGTCTGGCCCTGCGGCCGATGCTGAAATCGGTGGCCAAGGCCAAGAGCGAAGAGATGTTCATGGCCGCCTGCCTGCTGGTGATCATCGGCGCGGGCATGGTGGCGGCGCTGTCGGGGCTGTCGATGGCGTTGGGCGCCTTCGTGGCCGGGGTGCTGCTGGCCGAGACCGAGTATCGCCACGAGGTCGAGGTCAAGATCGAGCCGTTCAAGGGCCTGTTGCTGTCGCTGTTCTTCGTCTCGCTGGGCATCCGCCTGGACCTGTCCCTGCTGGCCGCGCAGCCGGCCACGATCCTGGCCACGGCGCTGGGCCTCCTGGTGGTGAAGATGAGCGTGGTGTTCGGCAGCGGCCTCCTGATGGGGCTGAACCGGCGCGCCGCGATCGAGGCGGCCTTGATCCTGGCGGCCGGCGGCGAGTTCGCCTTCGTGCTGCTCGACAACGCCATGAACGCCCAGGTGGTTTCGCCCGCCATCGGCCAGGCGGTGCTGGTCTCGGCCACCCTGACCATGTTCCTGATTCCGGGCCTGGCGGCGCTGGGCGGTTATCTGGGCCGCAAGAACGCCCCGCTGCCGATCAGCGAGACCCCGCCCTCGACCGCCAATGAGCCGGACCGCCTGGGCCCTGAACCGGCCGGACAGGTGCTGGTGATCGGCTATGGCCGCGTGGGCAAGCTGGTCGGCGATATGCTGGGCCGTCACGACCTGCCCTGGATCGCCGTGGAGCGTGACGCGCGCCTGGTCGAGCAGGGCCGCCGCGACGGCGCCCGCATCTATTATGGCGACGCCTCGCGCCTGGAGCTCCTGCAGCGCTGCGGCCTGGCGACGGCGCGGGCGGTGGTGGTGACCATGGACGCCTTCGAGGTGGCCGAGGCGGTGGTGGTCGCCGCGCGCGGGGCGCGTCCGGACGTGCCGATCGTGGTCCGCGCCCGCGACGCCCGCCATGCGGCCCGCCTCTACGAGCTGGGCGCATCCGACGCCGTGCCCGAGACCATCGAGGCCAGCCTGCAGCTGTCCGAGGCGGTGCTGGTCGACATCGGCGTGCCGATGGGCCTGGTCATCGCCTCGATCCACGAGCGCCGTGACGAGTATCGCAAGAAGCTGAACCGGCCCGACGCCCTGGGCGGCCGTCGCCGGCGCTTGCGCGACGCCAGCTTGCGGTGACGCGCCGAGCGCGTACCTATCCCCCGTAAGCGGGAGATAGAAAATGAGCGGTGTGGCGCAGGATATGTCGGCCTATTGGGACCGGGCCGGGCGGGTCTGGGTTGAGCAGCAGGCCTTGCTGGACCGGCTGTTCCAGCCGATCGCCAAGGCGGTGGTCGATCGCGCCGATCTCCGCGCCGGCGAGGCGGTGCTGGACGTCGGCTGCGGCTCGGGCGCGACCACCTTCGAGGCCGCCTGGCGTGTGGGCCCGCAAGGGCGCGCGATCGGGGCCGACATCTCCGGCGCCTTGCTGGAGCTGGCCCGGCGGCGGGCGGGCGAGCAGGCTCTGGAGGGCGTCGACTTCGTCCATGCCGACGCCCAGACCCACGACTTCGGCGTGGCGTTTGACGCGATCGTCTCGCGCTTTGGCGTGATGTTCTTCCCCGATCCTGTCGCCGCCTTCGCTAACCTGCGGCGCGCGCTGAAGCCCGGCGGGCGGCTGGTCTTCGCCTGCTGGCGCAGCCCGGAAGACAACGCGATCACCCAGGTCCCGCTGGACGCCGCCGCGCCGTTCCTGCCTGAGGTTCCGAAGTTCGAGCGCAACGCGCCGGGCCGCTTCGCCTTCGCCGATCCCGGGCGGGTGCGGTCCATCCTGGCGGAGGCCGGCTGGCGCGATATCGCCATCGCGCCGCTCGACGAGCCCACGCCGGTCAGCTTCGAGGAGCTGATGACCATGAGCCTGCGCGTCGGTCCGCTAAATCCTATTCTGACCAACGCTGATGAGGCCCTGCGGACCAAGGTGCGCGACGCCGTGGCCGCCGCCTTGGCGCCGCGTGTCCAGGACGGCGTGGCCCGAATGGACTCGGCCTGCTGGCTGGTGTCGGCGGGGTGATCCCTTGGCGCGCCAAAGGACAGCGCGACGCGGTGAATTTCGCCCCAGGTCTCGCGAAAGCAGACTCAAGATGAGCGCTTTGTGCGAAGTTTCGCAGAGGTTTGAGCATCTCCTGGCTCTAAGCCCTTGCGCGCAAACGGTTCCCGTGCGAACCCAGCGGAGCTGACGCCTAGCTTTTCGTGGATGTCGGCGGGCACGCTCGGAAGTTGATTCTGAGGGGCGGTCTCGTTTCATCTTCCTGCCGGACGGCAGAGGCGAAACCTGACGAGTGTGTCTTTGCTGACACTTTCCCGTGGCGTTCGCCTTGGTATAACGATGCTCGGTCGGTCTCCCGGCCTGGGCAGGGCAATAGAGGGCTCTTCAAAAATGAAACTCAACCTCCTGGCGGGAGCTGCTCTGGCCGCGGTGTTCGCCGCGTCGGGCGTTTCGGCCCAAGAGACCGGCTGGTACGGCGCGGTCGACCTCGGCCAACACTGGCCGCAAAGCGTCACGACGCAATCCAACCAGACGCTGCCGGACGGCGAATTTGCGCACTGGGCTTGGAAGACCGATAAGGATTGGACCGGCTTCGTCCGTCTCGGCTACCAGTTCAACAAGAACTGGCGCGCTGAAGTCGAAGGCGGCTATCGCCCCGGCGACCTGAAGAGCGTTCACGGCAACGCCGTGCGCCAGCAGCCTGTCGCGCTCTGCACGCCGGGCATCACGCGCTCGTCGTCCTCGCAGACCTGCGGCTCGCCGGACGGCTCGATCGACTCCTGGAGCCTGATGGCGAACGTCATTTATGACTTCGCTCCGGACTCCTGGCTGAACCCGTTCGTCGGCGTCGGCGTCGGCGTGAACCGCCTGGACGTCAACGTCCTGGGTCAGTTCAGCGGCGTGGGTGCGGTCACCGCGACCAACCCGGCGATCCAGAACCTGTCGGGCGATGACGCCGACGTCGCGTTCGCCTACCAGGCGCTCGCCGGCGCTTCGGTCAAGGCCACCGACAAGCTGAAGATCGATTTCACCTACCGCTACCTGACGGGCGCGGACCACAAGTGGGCGACCACGGGTTCGGCCGCCCTGCAGCCGGGCGCGTTCCAGGGCCAGTACAAGGACCAGTCGGTGACCGTGGGTCTCCGTTACTCGTTCGCGTCGCCGCCCCCGCCGCCGCCTCCCCCGCCGCCGCCGCCTCCGCCGCCCCCGCCTCCTCCGCCTCCCCCGCCGCCGCCGCCGCCTCCGCCGCCGCCGCCGGCTTTCGAGGCCCGTGAGTTCATCGTTTACTTCCCGTTCGACCAATCGGTCCTGACGCCGGAAGCCCAATCGGTGGTTACGGAAGCGGCCAAGTACTCGAACGACGGTAAGGCGACGAAGATCATCGTCATCGGCCACACCGACACCTCGGGTTCGCCGAAGTACAACGCCAAGCTCTCGGAACGTCGCGCTCGCGCCGTCGCCGACGCTCTGGTCTCGCAAGGCGTTTCGCAAAACGTCCTCGGCGTGGACTGGAAGGGTGAAAGCGCTCCGGCCGTCGCCACCGGCGATGGCGTGAAGGAACCGCTGAACCGCCGTTCGACGATCTCGATCAACTTCTAAGATCGAATCGACTGCACTTTGGGGAGGGCCCGGCGGCGACGCCGGGCCCTTTCTCTTTGCGCGTGTGCCTGGAAGACAAGGCGACGCGCCCCGTGGGCGCCCCGGCCCGCTGTTTGTGGCCAAAACCCTTGGAACACGGGAGGTCGCGCGCGGGATGAAGCGGCGCCCTCAGGCGGCCTTTCGCTGCATTCGCCACCATGCCTTGTGCTCGACCTGTGGGCGAACATTGTTGTCCGGGGACGGACGCCCATCGGCGCCTTGCGGCGGTCTGTCGCGGGTGAAAAAAGTTCGTGGAGGCAACCCCTTGTCCCGCCTATGCAAGTTGGTGGCGTTCACAGGTTGTTAACGAAAAACTCGCCCCAGGGGCGTTGACGAGTCATTCACCAGTGTGGCCCCATATTTGGGTTGAGGGGGCTCCTCAGCCACAAGATATAGCGGCTGGCGAGGATATTTCCTTCTCCGGAACACGCTGATTGAGCATGGATTTTGGTCATGAACGGCAGTGAAGCGGTGAAGTCGAGCGTCCGAAATGAGGCCCGTCTGGCGGCGATCAAGCCCGCCAAGCGCCCGCAGCTGGCGTTGGTGCGCAAGGTCGAGGTCGACCGCTCGCGCGACGCCCTGTTGACCGACTTCGGCAAGACCACGCTGGAAGACCGCTACCTGCTGCCGGGCGAGAGCTATCAGGACATGTTCGCGCGCGTCTCGACGGCGTTCGCCGACGACGCCGACCACGCCCAGCGCGTCTACGACTATATGAGCCGCCTGTGGTTCATGCCGGCCACCCCGGTGCTGAGCAACGGCGGCGCCGAGCGCGGTCTGCCGATCAGCTGCTTCCTGAACGCCGTCAACGACAGCCTGGACGGCATCCTGGGGGTCTGGAACGAGAACGTCTGGCTGGCGGCCAACGGCGGCGGCATCGGCACCTACTGGGGCGGCGTGCGCTCGATCGGCGAGAAGGTGAAGGGCCAGGGTCAGACCTCGGGCATCATCCCCTTCATCCGCGTGATGGACTCGCTGACGCTGGCGATCAGCCAGGGCAGCCTGCGTCGCGGCTCGGCTGCGGTGTATCTGGACATCCACCACCCCGAGATCGAGGAGTTCCTCGAGATCCGCAAGCCGTCGGGCGACTTCAACCGCAAGTCCCTGAACCTGCACCATGGCCTGTCGATCACCGACGAGTTCATGCATGCGGTGCGTGATGGGACCAAGTTCGGCCTGCGCTCGCCCAAGACCAACGAGGTGCTGCGCGAAGTCGACGCCCGCGCCCTTTGGCAGAAAGTTCTGGAGCTGCGTCTGCAGACCGGCGAGCCCTACCTGATCTTCTCCGACACCGTGAACCGGGCCATGCCCTCGTTCCAGCGCGAGCTGGGCCTGAAGGTGCGCCAGTCGAACCTGTGCAGCGAGATCATGCTGCACACCGGCACGGACCACCTGGGTCAAGAGCGCACCGCAGTCTGCTGTCTGTCGTCGGTGAACGCCGAGACCTATCTGGAATGGCGCGACCACCCGACGTTCATCGAGGACGTCATGCGCTTCCTCGACAATGTGCTGCAGGACTTCATCGACCGCGCGCCGGACGCCGCGTCGGCCGCCGCCTACGCCGCCATGCGCGAGCGTTCGGTGGGCCTGGGCTTGATGGGCTTCCACAGCTTCCTGCAAAGCCAGAACGTGCCGTTCGAAAGCGCCCTGGCCAAGAGCTGGAACATGCGGATGTTCAAGCACCTGCGCCGTGAGGCCGACAAGGCGTCGATCAAGCTGGGCGAAGAGAAGGGCCCGTGCCCCGACGCCGCCGATCGCGGCTCGATGGAGCGCTTCTCGCACAAGCTGGCCATCGCGCCGACCGCCTCGATCTCGATCATCTGCGGCGGCACCAGCGCCGGCATCGAGCCGATCCCGGCCAACATCTACACCCACAAGACCCTGTCGGGCTCGTTCGCGGTGAAGAACCCCTATCTGGAGAAGCTGCTCGAGGAGGAGGGCCACAACACCGACACGGTGTGGGGCTCGATCCTGGAGAACGAAGGCTCGGTCCAGCACCTGGACTTCCTGAGCCAGGACGAGAAGGACATCTACAAGACCGCCTTCGAACTGGACCAGCGCTGGGTGATCGAACTGGCCGCCGACCGCACGCCGGAAATCTGCCAGAGCCAGTCGGTCAACGTCTTCCTGCCGGGCGACGTCGACAAGTGGGACCTGCACATGCTGCACTGGACCGCCTGGGAGCGTGGCGTGAAGTCGCTGTACTATCTGCGCTCCAAGTCGGTGCAGCGCGCGGCCTACGCCGGCGCGGACGACAAGGCCGAGGCTGCGACTAGCGGTTTCGACGTTCCGGAAAAGACCGACTACGACGAGTGCCTGGCCTGCCAGTAACGCCGATGTGAAGCTTTTCGAGGGGGCGGCGCGAGCAATCGCGCCGCCTTTTTCACGTTCCGGGAACCCTGTTGGCGCACAGTGGTTGTCACCTGCGCGCTTTAGCCCCCGTGACAGCCGGGTTTGGACGCGTAGGCTGGAAACGCTAGAGCGTGATAGCCGAAAGTGTGAGCGGTTTCGGCGGCAATCACGCTCTAAATGTTTGAAAACGAGCCTTCTTTCTCCCTCCGAATGATTCCATTCGAAGGGAGAAGGCTCGAGGGTCTGGGAGTCCGCAATGCGGGCGATTGGAAAGCTAACCGTGTTTGCCGTGGGGGTCGCGATCCTGGCCCCTTCGATCGCCGCCGCCCAGGCGCCGGCCCAGGCGGCAGGTCCCTATTCATTCCAGGTCAAGCCCGAGGCGACGCCGCCGCTGTCGCTCGCCGCGACCGGTCTTCTCGCGCGCCCCATCGGCGCCCCGCAGGCCCAGCTGGAGGGCGGGTTTGGCCTGACCCCGGCGGCCGCCATGATGGGCGATGCGAGAATTCTCGACGCCGATCGCTACTATGACGGCGCTGGCCCGGTCATGTGGCGCTCGACCGCCGTGGCCTATCAGGGCGAGGCGGGCGGTCCGATCAGCGAGGTTCGCGTCTCGATGGCCGGCGTGCCCCGCACCGCAACCTTCGCGCCCCTGACCCTGGTCCGTCCCGACAGCGACGCCTATGAGCTGCGCGAGGTCGATGTGACCGTCACCCGGGGCTGGCCGTCAGCGGTGATGCTGAAGGGCCGCAAGTACGCCCTGGACGTCACGCCGCACGCCGGGCTGGGCTTTGGCGGCGCCGGCGGCTCGGCCGAGGCCGGCGCCACGGTGCGTCTGGGTCCGAAGAAGAACATGGGCGGCCGGGTCACCGATGCGCTGGGCGTCCGTGAAGGCGGCGCGGCGTTCGGCGACCGGGGACGCTGGTACATCTACGCCGCCGCCAGCGGCCGCGCCGTCGGCTTCAACATGCTGCGGAGCCAGAACGGAGACTGGACCCGGGCGGGCCTGTCGCAGGACGCCACCAGCCGCCTGATCGGCGACAGCCAGGCGGGCGTCGCCTGGCGCAAGGGGCCGATGCAGGCTTCGTTTGGCTATATCCACCGCGAAATCCGGGCCAAGGAAGGCGTGCTGGGCCTAGCCACCCAGAAGGACGATGTCGTCGCCCTGTCCTTCAGCCTGAAGCCGCATTGGTAAGGGCCAGGTCCCGTCGGGCTTGTGTTTCCGGCCGCTTTCATGCAGCAAGCCCCGGTTAGCACCTAAAACCGTCAGCGAGACCATGAGCGACAGCGAGCCCCCGCGCCGCAAGACCCTGAGCCTGAAGAGCGCCGTCGCCGCCCCCGGCGGCCCGCCGCCGCTCGAGCGCATGGTCAAGCCGTCGGCTCGCACCACCGTGTTCACGCCGTCGGCCGCGCCGCCGCCAGCGCCGCCACCGGCCCCGGTCGTTGGCGACTGGAAGTGCAAGCCCTGCGGCACGCGCTTCGATCCGCCCACGGAGCTGGCCGACGAGGACCACGTGCGCTGCCCGTCGTGCAATGCGCGCCTGGGCCTAGCGTCGGACTTCCGCGCCGACCCGCCGAACGTGGCCAAGCTGCGCGCGCGGCATCTGAAGAAGGCGTAGGGCTGAGGTCCGTAGCGCGCCAAGCGTATGATTTTACGTCTTTTTATCTAGGTTGGATGTCCCCAACTAACCGAGGCGGCGTCTAAGGCTGTCGTGGCGCGGGCATGTCCCGGCCGCCCTGATGCAAGGTCAGGCTCACGGCCTTCCCATCCGGACCCAGCGTAAAACTGGCGGCGGCGGGAACGACGGTCCAGACGACGCGGGTCGTGCTTTCGGGAAACACCTCGAACTCGGGCTGGCCGGTGAGCTGGGCGAACAGGCTCTGGCCCTTGCGGGTCACGGTGACGACGAATCCGGGAGCCAGGGCGTATCGGCCCGTCAGGGCGTCCAGCTCGGCGACGGACAGTGCCGCCACCTTGGCCGGGCGCGGCGGCGCGGGCGCCTCAGCCCCTTCGGCCAAGCGCGGGGCCGTCGTGTTCTGGCCGTTCTGGTGCAGCGTCACCGCCGTCCCGCGCCCCTCGGCGTCGACGGCGAAGGTCAGTTGGGCGTCGACCACCTTGAGAAAGAAGGTTGTCGGGCTTTCGGCGAACAACTCGACCGTCGGCTGCCCGGTCAACTGGCCCAGCATACGCTCGCCGTCGCGGCGGATCGTCATCACCACCCCCGGCGCCATGCCGTAGCGGCCGACCAGCTTGTCGAAGGCGGCAGCCGGCAGGGGAACCGCCACACGCGTCTTGGGTGGGGTCTTCAGGGGCTGCCCGGTCATCAGGTGCAGCCCGATATCGTCCACGCCCATGACGCCGGCCGTGTTGCTCAGCACCACGACGCCCAGTCCGGTCTTGCGATTGAAACCGACGAAGCTTTGGAAGCCCATGGTGCCGCCGCTATGGGTGACGATGTCGCCCTCGGGTGTTGACCAGACGTGCCAGCCCAGCGCGACCTCCACGCCGCCGCCGACGGGGCGACGGGGAACCAGCTGGTCGGCCATCGCGGCCTTCAACGGCGTGTCGACAAGGCCAAGCTCCGCAGCCGTCAGCTTCAGCAGATCGTCGGCGGTCGAGCGCAGGGCGCCCGCGCCGGCCAGGCTGGGCAGGTCCCAATGCGTCGTGGCCTCCAGCGCGGCGTTATGGCCGCTGGAGAAGCGCGCGGCCTGGGCCGGTGACAGGATGATGGCGGTGTCGCCCATGCCCAGCGGCGTCAGCACACGCTGGCGCAATACGGTCTCGTAGTCGCCGCCCGCGCGATAGGCCAGGGCCCGCCCCAGCAATCCTACCCCAAGGTTGGAGTATTCGTAGGTCCCGCCGATGTCGCGGGTCAGGACATAGTCGCGCAGGAACGCGTCCAGCTGGGCGTCGGTATAGTCGGCATAGGGATTGAGCGGATCCTTCATCGCCATGTTGCTGGGCAGGCGCGGCAGGCCCGAGGTGTGGGTGGACAGGTCAATTAGGGTGATGGCCTTGCCGTTCCGGGTTGGCACGACCGTTCCCGGCGGCAGGTGTTTGGCCACCGGATCGTCAAGCTTGACCTCGCCGCGCCGAACCATGTCGGCCAGCAGCAGACTGGTCAGCGCCTTGGTCACCGAGCCGATCTCGAACAGGGTCCGCCCACTGACCGGCTCGCCGCCGGCGCCCGTCACGCCGTGAGCGATCACGCGCCGGCTTTGCGCATCGATCACCCCGACGACGATCCCCCGGCTCTGACGATCATGATCGACCCGCTGGACGAGGATCTGACGGATGGCCGCGTCGGACAGGCGATCGGCGGAGACCGAGGTGGGCTTTGCGGGCGCCGCTGTCTGGGCCACAGCGCCCGGTCCCGCGAGGCTCGCAAGGGCGGCGGCGGCGAGACCAACAATAAGATTGCGCATCCGGCTTCCCCACCCAAAGGTTGCGCAGTGTCGTCGGCGCCGTCCCCGGTGGCAAGCCGCGTTAGACGCCCTGAGGCGACTGCTGGGAGGCCGCCGCCGGCTCGTCGCGCACGACCAGACCCGTCCCCGCCGAAACCGCCTGCGGGACCTGCTTTCGAAAGAGGCCGCGCCAAAGGCTCTGTTCCTCGACGGCGTTTGACCAGACCACGCCGGCCGCCGCCTGCTCGAAGCCGGCGTCATAGATGCTGCGCATCAGGCCGGTCTCGAACTTCAGAAGGTTCATCCCCTCGAAGCTATTTGGAATCGACGCCACGCTGAGCGGCAGGTTGTGGCGCGCGCAAAAGCCAGCGGCCAGGCTCAAGGCCTGCCGATATGAAAAGCGCAGCATCGTCTCGAAGCTGCGCGCCATGATCGAGGCCACGCCCGGCGGCGTCGACTGGGTCGAGGGGTCGAGCACGGTGTTGACGATCACATGCACCCGCCCTCGGCGCAGGCGGGTGCCCAGGTTGCGCCAGTGCAGCAGGGCGTCGGGCATCAGGAACAGCGGCGCGGCCACGCCCCCGTCCACATGCATCTCCTGGAAGACCTGACCGTCGACCTCGACCTCGATCAGCTTGGGCGGAAAGATGCCGGGCACGGAGGATGAGGCGACCAGGAGCGACCGGACCAGTTTCAGCGCCTCGGGCCCGCCCTTCACCGCGATCTCGCCGAGATCCCAGACGACCGCGCGCTGGCTGTCGAGATTGGTGGTGGCGATCAGCAGGCGCCGGCCCTTGGCGTGCTCGACGGCGATGGCCTCGACCATCTCCTGATCGACGAAGGTCTCGACCAGCACATCCAGCGACTCGCCCTTGAAGAGGCTGGGACCGAGCGCCGGCGCCAGGCGACGCAGGCTCAAGAGCTCGGCCGCGTGGCCGCCGGTATAGGCGTCGGTCAGGCGCTCGTCCCAGGCCGAGCCCAGAAAGGCCAGCGGTGCGATCAGGGCGCCGGTGCTGACGCCGGTGACGATGGCGAAGTCGGGCCGGCGGCCCGCCTTGGTCAGGCCCGCCAGCACGCCCGCCCCATAGGCGCCGCCGGCCGCGCCGCCCGACAGGGCCAGGATGTTGAACTCGTCACGGCCCAGAAGGGAGCGCATCGGCGCCAGGCGATCGGCGGCCTGCCGCAGGGCGTCGTCGGCCTGGTCGACGGTCAACCGCACCCGGGGGAAACCCACCGCCTCGACCTGACGATCGGACGGCGGCGTGGGCAGGCGCTTGCCGCGTAGCGGGTCGTTGGACTTCCAGTCCCGGAAGAAGCCTTGCAGGCTGAAACTGCCGGCCGGGTCCTTGTCCACGCCAGGTCTCCGAAGGTTAGTGCGCGCCGGTCAGGACCACGCCCACCAGAACGGCGGCATAGTGCAGGCCCGCGCCGCCGATGACGTGGCCGTGCCAGATGGCGCGGCGGAACTTCAGGCGTCGCATCAGGTAGAAGACGGTCCCCGTAGAATAGACGATGCCGCCGATCGCCAGCAGCAGCAGGGCCGGCCACGACAGGCCCTCGATCATCGGTTTGATGGCCACCAGGACCAGCCAGCCCAGGGCGAGGTACAGACCCACCCAGAAGCGCTTGTCCAGGCCCGGCAGGAACAGCTTGGCCAGCACGCCGACGCCGGCCACGGTCCACACGGCCGTGGTCATGCCGATCGCCCACCAGCCGTGCAGGTTCTGGGTCGTGAAGGGGGTGTACGACGCGGCGATCATTACGAAGATGCCGGCGTGGTCGAAGCGGCGCAGCAGCGGGCGCCAGCGGGCCTTGGCGAAGTTGTAGGCCGTCGATAGCGACAGCATCAGGATCAGGCCCACGGTGTAGATGCTGACCGCCGCGACCTGGCCCAGATTGCCCAGGCCGAACGCCAGGCCCAGCAGGATGCCGCCGCCCATCAGGGCGCAGGCCAGGCCCGCCAGATGCACCACCAGGTCGGCGCACTTGGCCGCGGGGGTCGGATAGTGCCGGCCCGGCTTGGCGACCACGATCTGGGTCGTGTTGGCGGTGGTGGTGAGTTCAGTCATGGCCCGGCTCTGATGGCGTGCAGTACGCGCGAAGCATAAGTTTGTTCCGCGACATATAAGCGTCGATCATCGTGGCCGCGAAAGGGCCGAGGCGACACGATCGCGCGGAAAAACGCCCTCAGGCCAAAAGGCCGCGGGCGCCGTCGAACATCAGCTTGCCGCCGACCAGCACCAGCAGCACATAGATCACCTTGTAGAAGCCTTCGGCGGGCACGCGCCGCACCAGCCAGACGCCGACCCAGGTCGAGGCGATGGCCAATGGCAGCAGAACGCCGGCGGTGGCCAGGACTTGCGGCGTCAGCTGGCCCAGCGCCAGATAGGCGGGCACCTTCATCCAGTTGACGACGCTGAAGAAGATCGCGCTGGTGCCGATGAACACGTCGCGCGGCAGACCGCGCGGCAGGACATAGATCTGGAACGGCGGGCCTCCGGCGTGGGCGATCTGGCTGGTGAAGCCCGCCGTCGCACCGCACAGGACGCCCAGCCACGGACGCGCCGGACCGGCCTCTATGCGGTCGGCGGCCTGGAGCGCGCGCTCGGCCCAGAGCCGCTGCAGGGCGAAGACGACCGAGATCGCCCCGACCGCCAGCTCGACGGCCGCCTCGTCCACCAGCGCCGCCAGGGCCCAGCCCACAAGAATGCCCGCCGCCGCCGCCGGCAGCATCAAAACCAGGATCGCCTTGTCCCAGGTTTTCCGAAACGACCACACGCTGACGACGTCCTGGACAAGCAGGATGGGCAGGATGATCGACGCGGCCATGACCGGCGACACCGCCAGGGTCATCATCGGCACCGCGACGACCCCGATCCCCGCAAACCCGCCCTTGGTCAGGCCCAGCAGGATCACGGCGGGAATGGCCACGAGGTAGAAGAACGGATCGGTCAGCATGGCGGGGAGTTACCGCGTCTGTTGACGAATCCCAAGGCTGCAAAGCCCTTTCGCGCGTTTACGCCTCCTCCCCCGCAGGCGGAGGAGGAGGGCGCTGTTGCTCACTCGCGAGGCGGGTGCTCTGGCGAGGCGAAAGGGCCGCGCGTCGGGTCTATGCCCCCAGCATGACCTCGGCGATCTGCACGGCATTGAGGGCCGCGCCCTTGCGCAGGTTGTCGCCGACCACGAACAGGGCGAGGCCGTGCTCCACAGTCGGGTCGGGACGCACGCGGCCGACAAAGACCGGGTCCTGGCCCGTCGCGGCCAGCGGGTTGGGGACGTCCTCGATGACCACGCCCGGCGCGGCGGCCAGCAGGTCCAGCGCCTCGGCCACCGAGACCGGACCATCGAACTCGGCGTTGATCGATAGGGCGTGGCCGGTGAAGACCGGCACGCGCACGCAGGTGCCGCTGACGGGCAGGCCGGGGATCTCGAGGATCTTGCGGCTTTCGTCGCGCAGCTTCAGCTCTTCTTCGGTGTAGCCGTCCTCGCCCAGCACGTAGTTCAGCGGCACGACGTTGTAGGCCAGCGGCACGGCCCACTTGCGCGGCGCGGGCAGGGGGGCGGCGTCGGGCGAGCGGGCCAGGCCGTCCAGATCCCCGGCCGCGCCGGCGCGCAGCTGCTCGGACAGCACCTCGATGCCCTCCATGCCGCCGCCCGAGGCGGCCTGATAGGTGCTGACGGTCAGGCGCTTCAGACCCGCCTTGTCGTGCAGGGGCTTGAGCACCGGCATGGCGGCCATGGTGGTGCAGTTGGGGTTGGCGACGATGCCCTTGGGGATGTTGTTCAGCGCGTGCGGATTGACCTCCGCCACCACCAGCGGCACCTCGGGGTCCGAGCGCCAGGCCGAGCTGTTGTCGATCACCACGGCGCCGGCGGCGGCGGCCTTAGGGGCCAGCTCGCGCGAGGTCGAGCCTCCGGCCGAGAAGAACACGATGTCCAGGCCCGAAAAGTCGGCGGTCGCGGCGTCCTCGACCACGATCTGCTGGCCGTTGAAGTCGATCTTGCTGCCAGCCGAACGGGCCGAGGCGAACAGGCGCAGGGACGCGACCGGGAAGTCGCGCTCGACCAGCAGCTCACGCATCATGCCGCCGACCAGGCCAGTGGCGCCGACGACGCCGACGTGGGGCGGATGGGATCGGGAAAACTTGAAGCTCATGGTGTTGCGTCTCCGAAAAGGTGTGGAGCGCGGGGAGCTTGTGGTCTCTGGATGTGAGAGCCGCCCCGCGCATCGGCGGGGCTGGTTCGAGGATGCCGCTTAGATCGCGCGCACGCCCGCCGCCCCACCGAGGTGGGTCGTTTTGCGGGTAATAGTTTTGGTCGCGGCGAATTGCATCGGCAGCGCTTCTAGCGGCGCCGATGCGCGGCGTAAAGCCCTTCGGAGGCACAGGGATGCGCAACGCGGGCTTTTCGGGTTGGGGCGGGCAATAAAATGCTCCCCCGCCGCGTCCCGCCGGGCCGGCTAGAAGCCAAGCTCGGGCTGCATGGCGCCCGGCTGCTGGGTCTCGGGCAGGTGGCAGGTGAAGGTCGAGCCATTGCCCGGCTCGCTCTCCAGCGCCACCCAGCCGCCGTGCAGCTCGACCAGCGCCTTGACCAAGGCGAGGCCCAGGCCCGGCCCGCCGCGATCGCGACCGACGAAGCGGTCGAAGATGTGGGCCTGGACGTGGAACGGCACGCCCCGACCGGTGTCGGAGACGTCCAGCCGCACCTCGCCCAGCGCGCGACGCGCCGACAGGGTGACGCGGCCGCCCGGCGGGGTCTGGCGCAGGGCGTTCTCGACCAGATGGTCCAGGGTCTGGGCCAGGCGCTTGCCGTCGCCGCGGATCAGGCCGACGTCCTCTTCGCATTCAACGGCCAGGGTCACCGCGCCCAGCTGGGCGTCCTTCAGGGCGCGCTCCTGGGCGTTCAGCAGTAGGTCGGAGACGCGGATGTCCTCGATCTCCAGCGCCATTTCGCCGGCGTCGATCTGGGCCATGTCCAGGACGTCGTCGATCGAGCGCGCCAGCTGGGTGGCGGCGGTGCGGACGGCGGCCACGTGGTTGCGCCCGCGTTCGGAGATGCCGTCAGCGCGCTCCAGCAGCTCCGAATAGCCGATGATGGTCGTCAGCGGCGTGCGCAGTTCGTACGAGACGTTGCCGACGAAGTCCCGCTTGAGGCGCTCGGCCTCGGCCAGGGCCGCGGAGCGGTCGGCGAGCGCGCTTTGCAGGTCGCGGGTGTCGGTGACGTCGGCGAAGGCGATCAGGGTCGCGCCATCGGGCAGCGGCCGGCTTTGGTAGAGCACAACGCGGCTGTCGGAGGTTCGCACCTCTCCGGAGGTCGGGGCGCGCATCTGCGGATCCGGATCGGCGACCCGGCCCTTGAGCTCGCGCCAGAACGACAGGTCATGCAGACGCGGCACGCACAGCTCGACCACGCCCTCAAAGTCGCCGGCCGCCTCCAGGGCGTGCGGGGTGACGTTCCAGAACGTTTCGAAGGCCTCATTGTGCAGCCGCAGGCGGCCGTCCGAGCCGAACACGGCGACCGCGTCGTTCAGCTTGTCCAGCGTGGCCTGCTGCACCTGGATCAGCGCGTTGTACTGGGCCTTCAGGCGCAGCTCGCCGGTGATGTCGGAATAGATCAGCAGCATGCCGCCCAGCGGGTGCGGCTGGCGGACGACCTTCAGGGTGCGGCCGTCGGGCAGGTCCCACAGGTCGTCGGCCTGCGGGCCGAGGTGCTCGTAGCGCGCCAGTTCGGCGGCCTTCCAGCCGGCGTAGTCGATGGTCTCGGGCAGGCGGCGGCGCTGGCGCAGACGGTCCAGCACCTCGCCATGGGTCGGCCGGTCGGCCAGCCAGGCCGGCTCCAGGCCCCACAGCTCGGCGAAGGCGGTGTTGTGATACGACAGGCGACGCGTCTGGCTGAAGATCGCCACGGCCTCGGCGATGTGGTTCAGGGTCTCGTCGTGCGCCTCGACGTGCTTCTTGAACGCGTCGCGGACATCCTCGATCTCGGTGACGTCGGCGCAGAACACGCCCACGCCGCCGCCATCCAGAGGCTGTGCCGACAGCCGGAACGCCCGGCGGCGGCCGTCCAGGTTGATCCAGCGCAGCGCTTCGCGACGTTCGCCCTTGTCGGCGGCCTCGACCACCACGGCGTCGGCGCCGCGATCAAAGCTCTTGCCCGCCAGGGCCGGGGCCTGGGCGGAGACCGCGCCCACGGCGCGGACGAAGGCGGCGTTGGCCCAGATGGCCTGGCCATCGGCGCCGGCGATCCAGCACGGCTCGACCACGCTGTCGACGAAGGCGGCGAAGCGCGCGGCGGTGGGCAGGCCCGAGTCGGCGCGATCGATCGGCGCCAGACGCAGCCAGGCCAGCGCGCCCGCCGCGCGCCCCTCGACCGAGACCAGGCCATGGGGGCCTCGGGCCTCGAACACGCAAGGCTCGCCGCGCTCGAACAGGGCGGCCAGCTTCTGGGCGCAGTTTGGATCGGCGTCGCTGAGCGCGGCGATCACGGCCGCGACCTCGGCGGCGGACCCCAGCGCCTTGGCGCAGGCGCTCAGCCCCTCGCCGCCGGCGACCAGGCTGGCGCGGCCGCCTTCGACGGCGACGACGGCCGTGTCGAACGCATCCAGCCAAGCCGGCGCGTCGTCCGAGCCTCCCTGATGGATCAGGCGCGCCTTGAGCGTGGCGATGCGCGCCTCCAGGTTCCGTCGCTGCCCGTGGGACCACAGGGCGACGGAAATGGCGAGACACACCGCGCCGGCCGCCGCCGCGAGGATCAGATCAAACGAAGTCATTAGGCGCGTCGCTACCCCAGCGGGTCTTCGAATCAGAATCCCAGATTAGTCGGGCCGTGACCAGAGGGCGATCACGGACGGGTGTGGCTGTGCGTCGCGATTTCTGCGTTCACGGGCAAGATCGGCGGTCGGCTATGGCGATCTTCGCCAATCGCTCTATGTGAACCTGATGACCTGGTCCGATCGCCTCGCCCCGTCGCTCGACGATTTCGCCGTCCTGGCCAAGCAGGCCTTCGACGACCTGCCCGCCGCGTTTCGCAACCTGGCCGGCGAGGTGGTGATCCGGGTCGATGACTTTCCCAGCGAAGAGGTCCTCGACAGCCTCGGCATCGAGGACGCCTTCGAGCTGACCGGCCTCTATCAGGGCGTCGATCTCGCCAGCCGGTCGGTGCTGGACTTTGGGGCCGAGCCCTCGCGGGTGTTCCTCTACCGGCGGCCGATCCTGGACGAATGGGCCGAGCGCGGCGACGTGAGTCTCGGCGATCTGATCACCCACGTGCTGGTCCACGAGATCGGCCATCATTTCGGCCTGTCGGACGACGACATCCACCGCATCGAGGACGAGGCATGAGCTTCTTCGACACCGAAGCCTGGCGCGAGCGCATGGACGAGCGCTGGTTCGACACCGGCGTGGCCATGGCTGAGGCGGGCGCGGTCGACCTCGTGTCGATCGAGGACGACAAGGTCACCGCCCACGTCACCGGCAGTGTCGGTGACCTCTATGTCGTCCAGCTATGGGCGCCGGCGGGCGAAGGGGCCTGCTCCTGCCCGGGCTTTGAGAAGTTCGGCGCCTGCAAGCACCAGGCGGCCGTGGTCAGCGCCGCCAACGCCGCCGATCTGGGCAAGGTCAAGGACCGGATGGCCCGTCTGCGGGACGGCCTGGCCCTGGACAGTCGCGAGGCGCTGGTCGAGCGGCTGGCCGAGCTGGCGCGCCTGCAGCCGGCCGTGCTGGCGGCGCTGGAAGGGCGCTGAGCGGGCGTCCGTCATCGTCAGCCTGGCTTGACCTTGGGCTGATCGGGCCGCTCTCCTGAACGGGGGAGGACCAATCATGTCCAGCTGGTACGCGCGCAACGTCCTGCCGAAGCTGCTTTGCTGCGCCTGTGGCGCGCCGGCGATCCAGGCCCAGCGGCGGCGCGTCGCGCCCCGCGCCGAGGGCGAGGTGCTGGAGCTGGGGATCGGCGGCGGCCTGAACCTGGCCTACTATGACCCGACCAAGGCAAAGCGCGTGACGGGCGTCGATCCGTCGCCAGAGCTGCGGGCGATCGCCGAGCAGGCGCCGCGTCCGGACGGCCTGGTCGTCGACATCCAGGCCGGCGAGGCGGAGCGCCTGCCGTTCGCCGACGCCAGTTTCGACACCGTGCTGTGCACCTTCACCCTGTGTTCGGTGCGATCGCCGACGGCGGTGCTGGCCGAGGCCCGTCGGGTGCTGCGCCCCGATGGCCGCTTCCTGTTCTGCGAGCACGGCCTGTCGCCCGACGCCGAGGTCTCGCGTTGGCAGCGTCGTCTGGAGCCGTTGTGGAAGCGGATGGCCGGCGGGTGCCACCTGACGCGGCCGGTGGCGAGCGCCGTGGAGGCGGCGGGCTTTTCCCTGGACGAGGTCGAGCAGCGCTACATGCCCAAGACGCCCCGCCCGCTGGGCTGGTGCGAATGGGGCGTGGCGCGGCTGGCCTAGAGCTTCGCCAGCAACCGCTCCGCCCAGGCCGGCACGACCTCGCTGGCGGGGCCGTAGACCTTCTCGTCGAACACATAGGCGTTGGCCGAGGGCTCCAGATTGATCTCGCAGGTGGTGATCCCCATCGCCCGCGCCTCGCTGACAAATCCGGCGGCCGGATAGACCGAGCCCGAGGTGCCGATCGAGACGAAGAGGTCGGCGCGCGAGAGGGCGTCCTCAATGGCGTCCATGAAGAGCGGGATCTCGCCGAACCAGACGACATGCGGCCGCGCCCCGCCGTCGCGTCCGCAGGCGGCGCAGACGGTGTCGGGCTTCAGCGGCCCCGTATCGGGCCAGGTCGCTTCGCAATGATGGCAGCGGGTGACGGCCAGTTCGCCATGCATGTGGATCACGCGCCGGCACCCGGCCTTCTCGTGCAGGTCGTCGACATTCTGGGTGCAGAGAAACAGTTAGCCGCCGCGCTTGGCCAGATCCGCCTCCAGACGCGCCAGCGCCTGATGCGCCGCGTTCGGCTTGGCCCCGGCGAGGTTGGCGCGGCGGGCGTTGTAGAAGTCGCGCACCAGGGCCGGATTGCGGGCGAAACCCTGCGGCGTCGCCACCTCGTTCAGGTCGTACTTGGTCCAGACGCCATCCTTGTCGCGGAAGGTGCCCAGACCGCTCTCGGCCGAGACGCCGGCGCCCGTCAGAACGAAGACTCTCATCATTCCTCGCAATACCCCTACTGGGCGAACCTGACGGCGGCGTCATTTTTCATTTGACCGCGATCAAGTCTTGAGTTGACACTGTTTAGATAGCCGAAGATCCGCGCAAGACGGGCCTCGGCGACCCCAGATCCCAGTCGATCGGCCGAATTAGGGAGCGCCGCCATGACGGACAAGAACATCACCAAGGACGCCATGTATGACGCGGTGGCGCCGGACGATTTCGAGTCGATGCTCGAACTCGACCGGTACAACAACCGCTCCAGCGCGTTCGACAAGATCATCTCCGCGACCCACGACCACTTCTGGGATCCGCTGGACAAGGCCTATATCGATTTCGACGAGCCGTTCGACATGGAGAACCAGCCGCTGGTTCCCGAGGAAATGGTCATCGCCCTGTCGACCGACTACGTGTCGAACCACCTGTCGGATCCGAAGGTTCGCACGCGGTTCATCAACCAGTCGGTGTTGCGGAATTTCTCGTCGATCCTGCACGGCGAGCAAGGCGCGCTGAACCTGTCGGCCAGCCTCTGCCACGTCCTGAAGGACCAGGGCGCCCAGGAATACGCCGCCAACCAGACGCGCGAAGAGGCCCGCCACGTGACCGGCTTCGCCAAGTACATCAAGGCCCGCTGGGGCAAGCCCGTTGAGTGCGGCCCGGCCCTGAAGACCCTGCTGGTCGAGATCATCGGCTCGCCCGAGGTCTACAAGAAGATCATCGGCATGCAGATGCTGGTGGAAGGCCTGGCCATGGGCGCCTTCGCCACCTTCTACAACAACATCAATGACCCGGTCGGCAAGAAGCTGCTGCAGCTGGTGATGACCGACGAGGCCTTCCACCACAAGTTCGGGAAGATCTGGGCCGACCGCACCGTGCCCAAGCTGTCGCCCGAAGAGCATGCGATCATTGAGGACTGGGCGGCGCACTGCTTCCAGACCCTGCTGTTCAACCTGGTTTCGCCGCACCAGCAGCTGGATCTCTATCGCGAGTTTGGCCTGGATCCCGACAAGGTGGTCGAGGAGTACGGGAAGATCATGACCGACGACGTGCGTCGGGAGAACATGAAGGAACAGACCAACATCTTCCGGGTGCTGGTGAAGACGCTGCTGAACGCCGGCATCATCACCGATCGCACCAAGGCCTTCTACGCCATGTACGTGGACCTGGCCGAGCTGAAGGACGAAGGCGAGCGCATGGTCGGCGACGATATCGCCGAGGAAGGCATCCGCTACCTCCAAGCCATCAACTTCAAGGACCGGCCGGTGGCGGCGGTCAGCATCGCGGCCGAGTAGGATCCCACCTTCCTGCGACGTCGCCCCGCCCCGCCGGAACTCCGGCGGGGCGGTCGTCGTTTTGATAAGCTGCCGACATCCGCCGGAGCGCTCCGCGCGTATCGCAGAGCAACGTCCTTCCGGAGACAACATGCGCAAGTCGCTGTTCGCCCTGCCTGTGTTGCTGACGCTGACGGCGACCCTGGCCGCCTGCGCGTCGGGACCTGTCGGCAACGCCAAGCCGCCGCAGCCGGCCAAGTCGGTCGAGCTCGATCGCTATCTGGGCAAGTGGTACGAGGTGGCGCGCTACGACATGCGCTTCCAGAAGGGGTGCGAGGGCGTCACCGCCGAGTATTCCATGCGCCCTGACGGTCTGATCCGGGTGCTCAACACCTGCCGTGACGGCGCGGTCGACGGTACCGTCCGCACCGCTGAAGGCAAGGCCAAGGTCGTCGACACCACGACCAACGCCAAGCTGAAGGTCAGCTTCTTCGGCCCGTTCTTCGGCGACTATTGGATCATGGATCGCGCCGACGACTACAGCTGGGCGATCGTCGGCGAAGGCTCGGGGCGCTATCTGTGGCTGCTGTCGCGCCAGCCGCCGTCGGAAGCGGATCGCACGGCGCTGACGGCGCGCGCCAAGGCGCTGGGCTACGATGTCGGCATGCTGCGCCCGACCAAGCAGCCGCCGCGCTGATCGGAGCGTCGTCCTCGTCCTTCGACAAGCTCAGGATGAGGCTTTCGTGTCGCGGAGGTCGGCTGTCGTCCTTTGTCGAAGGGCGAGCACGAAACTCGGCGTCTGACGTCAGCAACGCCAATGAAAAACGGCCTCCCCAGAGGGAGGCCGTTTCCATTCGACGATCAGTCTAAACCGCTCAGGCCGCCTTGGCGGTGCGGCGCGGGTGGAAGAACAGCGCCTGACCGATGGCCGCCTTCACCGTCTCCGGCTGGAACGGCTTGGTGATCAGGAAGGTCGGCTCCGGGCGCTCGCCGGTCAGCAGGCGCTCGGGGAAGGCGGTGATGAAGATCACCGGCACGTCCATGCGGCCCAGGATGTCCTTGACCGCGTCGATACCCGACGAGCCGTCGGCCAGCTGGATGTCGGCCAGGACGAGGCCGGGCGTGCGACGGGCGACGGCCTCGACGGCCTCGCCGCGCGTGGCGGCGATGTCGGTGACTTCATGGCCAAGCTCGCGGACCAGCGCCTCGATGTCGGCGGCGATGACGGGCTCGTCCTCGATGATCAGGACCTCGGTCGCCAGTTCGGCGTCGATCTCGGCTTGGGCGTCGCCGATCAGCCGCTCAACCTCGCCGAAGTCGCAGTCCAGGATCTGGGCGGCTTCGGTGGGCGTGAACCCTTCCAGGGCGGTCAGCAGGAACGCCTGGCGCGAGCGGGGCGCGATGCGCATCAGGCGCTGGGCGGCGTCATCGCCGGTGTGCGAGGCCTCGTCGCGACGCGCCTCCAGCTGCGCGCCGGAGCTCAGCCAGATCGCGTGGAACACCCGATACAGCGCCACGCGCGGCGACAGGTTCGCGTCCAGCGCAAGCTCGCCCGCCGCCAGGGCCTCCAGCGCCACACGGACATAGTGGTCGCCGGTCGCCTGATCGCCGGTCAGGGCGCGAGCGTAGCGGCGGATATAAGGCAAATGCGGCGCCAGACGAGCAAGAAGACTCATGACCCCTCCCGATTCGGTGTCTTCGAAAATCTACTAACGAACGGCGAAGCTACGCCGTTCCGTCGAAGGTCGATAACGCTCGCTCAACTCGGCGGTTCCGCCCGGAGCGGAATTTTGCCATCTTATGCCCAAGCTTATGGAACCGGGTACGGAAAACCACGTTGTCGTCTGGCGGAAAGACATTCGGCCAAAGGGGGCGGGCGCCGATCAACGTCGGCGTCGAGGACATGATCGAACACGTACCCATGGAAGACAAACGCAAGAGCGCCGCGGCGCTGGACGAGGCCCGCCTGCGTCAGCAGGCGATCGGCGTTAAGCTGCGGCAGATGTTTGACGAGGTCGTCAACGAGCCGGTTCCCGACGAGTTTCTCGCCATCCTCCGCAAGGCCGAGCCTCCGGCGGGGGGCGAGTGAGCATGGCCGAGGACCAGGCTGGGCGCTCGCCACCGGACCCTGTCCGCGACAGTATCTTCAAACGCGAACTGGTCACGCTGATCCCGCATCTGCGCGCTTTCGCCCGCACGCTGAGCGGGGATCCCACCGCCGCCGATGACCTGGCGCAGGACGCCATGATGAAGGCCTGGGACGCCCGCGTCAGTTTCCAGCTGGGCACCAACATGAAGGCCTGGACCTTCATGATCCTGCGCAACCAGTTCTATTCGGAAAAGCGGCGCAGCTGGCGTCAGAGCCAGCTCGACCAGGAGGCGGCTGAACGCACCCTGGTGGCGGTCGACGACCCCGAAGCGCCCGTGGCGCTGGACGAGTTGCGCCTGGGCCTGTCGATGCTGCCCGCCGAACAACGCGAAGCGCTGATCCTGGTCGGGGCCGGCGGCTTCGCCTACGAGGAGGCGGCCGAGATCTGTAACTGCGCCGTGGGCACGGTGAAGAGCCGGGTCAGCCGCGCGCGCCGAGCCTTGCAGGCCATTCTCGAAACCGGCGCCTATGACCGCGACGGGGCGGCGGCGGGGGATGCGATGAGGGCGATCCTGGCGGACGCGGAGCGATTGAGCTCTCTGCGGTGAACGCCTTCACCGGTCGCGCCGCCCGGGCCGCCACCTCCATTCGTGTCCGATTGGCCGTTGCGCTCTGCGTGGCGCTGCTGCCCGTGCTCGTGCTGGGCGGCCTGCAGTCGATCTTCGCCTTCCGCGCCGAAGCCGACGCGCGTCGCCAGAGCCTGGAGCTGGCCGCCGGGCACAGCGCGACGATCGCCCGCGCCCGCATCGAGGCCGCGGGCGTCCTCCTGCAAACCCTGGGGCCGGGCTCAGTGGGCCTAGAGTGCGCCCAGCGCCTGGCCGATGTCCGCGCCCGACTGCCCGGTTACGCCAACCTGATCCGGTTTGACGCGCGGGGCCGGGTGGCCTGCGCCGCGGCGACCACGCCCTCGGACAGCCAGCGCGGCGCGCGCGCCTGGTTTCAGGCTTTGCGCGCCAGTCAGGACATGGTCGTCGCCTCCGCGCCGGGCGCGGTCTACGCCGACGAACCGGCGGTGCTGGCCGCCGTCCGCGCAGGAACGCCCGAGCGCTTCGACGGCGCGATGGCGGCCGTACTCACCCTTCGTGAGCTCAAGCTTCAAACCACCAATCGCTTCATGCCGGACGGCGCGGAGGTGGCCCTGGCTGACTCTAACGGTCGCGTGTTCGCCGCCACCAGTCCAAAGGCGTTCGGCGAGCCTCACCCGGGCTGGCGAGAGATCGCGGCGCGTGAAAAGTCCGTGCTGTGGAGCGGCAAGGACCTCGAGGGGCGCAATCGCAACTATTCCGCCGCGCCGCTGGTCGATGACAACGTGTTCGTGATCCTCTCGGCGCCGTCGCCGGGCCTGCTGTCGTGGGCGTCGATCAACCCGATCTCGCGTCTGCTCCTGCCGCTGCTGGCGTTCTTCCTGGCGCTGGCGGCGGTGCTGTACGCGGCCGAGCGCGGTGTGATCCGCTGGATCGTCTACCTGCAGCGCGTGGCGGCCATCTATGCGCGCGGACGCTTCACCGTGCGCCCGCTGCAGGCCGAGCGCGCGCCGCCGGAAATCCGCGAACTGGCCTCGACGCTGGACGCCATGGCCGGCGCGATCGTCGCCCGCGACGCCTCGCTGAGGGACAGCCTGGCCGAGAAGGACGCGCTGATGCGCGAGATCCATCACCGGGTGAAGAACAATCTGCAGATCATCACCTCGTTGCTCAACATGCAGCAGCGGGCCCTGGGCGACCCGGCGGCCAAGGCGGCGATGAACGACACGCGTCAGCGGATCACGGCCCTGGCCCAGATCTACCGCGCGCTCTACCAGGGGCCGGATCTGAAACGAGTGGATCTGCGGCCGTTCCTTGAGGAGCTGACCGCCCAGCTGTTGGCCAATGACATGGGCGGTTTCGGCGGCTCGGGCGGGCTGGTGCGGACCGAGGTCCACGCCGATCCGCTGGTCATCGATCCCGATCGCCTGGCGCCGATCGCCTTGTTCGCGGTCGAGGCCATCACCAATGCGCAGAAGCACGCCTTCGGACCCGGCGGCGGGACCCTGGTCGTCGGCTTCCACGTGCGGGGCGAGGAGGCTGAGCTGTCGATCAGCGACGATGGCCCGGGGGCGGCGGACAGCCTTGGCGGCGGTGTCGGCCGCACCCTGATGACCGCCTTCGCCCGCCAGCTCCGGGGCAAGGTCGCGTTCGAAACCCGCGAACCGAACGGCCTGACGGTGCGCCTGACCTTCCCCACGCCCCAGGCGCCGACCGTCGCCGTCTGATCCGGAACCCAGCTTCGCTGCTGGCGTTCTGCAAGGGCAATGGTTCAGACGCCCCGGCCGCCCTGGCCCAAGGCGAACAGCGGAGAAAATGATGCGTAAACTGGTGATCCTCGCCGTCCTCGCCGCGTCCCTGTCAGTCGCGGCCTGCAACACGGTCGAAGGCGCGGGTAAGGATGTCTCCTCGGCCGGCAAGGCCGTCACGGACACGGCCCGGGACGTGAAGAGCAACTAAGCCTCTGAAGTCCGTACAAGGCCCGCCGGTCCGCCGACGGGCCTTTTTCGTTTCAGGGCTCGTCCGTGTGTTGCGCCGGCGCAACCTTGGGCCGTATTTGCGATATCGGACTGAAAACTTTCATCGCGAAGCTCTCCCCATATTGGGGATTAGAGCCGCTTGCCGCCATCCGACCCGACGACCGTCTTCATCCATAGCGGCTGGCGCTGTTCCAGCACCTATGTCTGGCATCGCTTTCGCGCGTCGCCCGGCGTACGGGCCTATTACGAGCCGTTCCATGAGCAGCTCGCCCGGGTCACCGCCGAGACGATCAACGCCCAGACGCCGGACAACAGCGGTTTGCGCCACCCCGGCGGAGAGACGCCCTATCTGCGCGAGTTCGACGTCGTGCTGGATCCGGCCGGCGGGGTGCGGGGGTTCGATCCAGGCTTTGCGCTGGACCGTTTCTGGATAGAGCCGGAGGCCAGTGATCTGGAGCAGCAGGTCTATGTCGAGGGGCTGGTCGCCGCCGCGCGTGAGCGGGGCGAGGTCCCGGTGCTGGCCTGTTGTCGCACCCTGGGCCGCGCCGGCTGGCTCAAGCGGCGCTTTGACGGCTTCCACATCGTGCTGATCCGCGATCCGGTCCAGCAATGGCTGTCGTTCTATTCGCTGCGCCGTCGGCCGCGTCCGACCTATTTCGAACTCTGCCACTACGTGTTGCTCTCGGAGATGGAGGGGTGTGGCGACGTCTCCGTCGCGCTTCTTGGCGAGGGGTTCGAGGGGGCGCGGCCGTTGACCGATCGGATCGCGGCGGTCCGCGCCCGGCTCAAGCGCGCGCCCGCCAGCGTGTCCTTCCAGGCCTTCCTGGCGGTATGGCTGCAGTCCTACCTCAAGGCGTTGCCGCATGCCGACCTGGTGGTGGATGTCGATCGCCTGGCCCGCGACCAGGCCTATGCGCGCCGGATTGAAACCGCGATCGAGGACGGCTGCGGCTTGCGGCCCGACTTCTTGGACTGTCGCGCGCCGGCGCCGCACCCCGTCAGTCCGCCCGTGGCGTGGCGCAAGGCCGCTCGCGCGGTGGTCGATCTCATGAATCTGCACGAGGCGATCATCGGCCCGCAAGCGCCGCCGATTCTCTTCCGAAAGCTCGCGCCGGCGTTCGCGGCGCTGACGCCGGCGCCCGTGGGGGGCGCGGCGCGACTACGAGAAGCCATGGGCGCGCTGGTGGGCGGCGCGTCGGTGGCGCGCGCGCCAAGCAAGGCCTATGCGGCGACTGCTCGGATGGACGGATCGCGCAGATAGATGCCCCGGCCGCCCGGCGCGGGCGTCAGCAGTTCGTCGATCTCCGAGGCGTCGTCCTCGGCGTCCAGCACCAGAACGCCGTCGTCGGGCAGCAGCGCCGCCAGCGAGCGGGCCACCTTGCCCCGCAGCGAGGCGTCCATGCCCCCCAGCACATTGCGCAGCAGGATCACGTCAAACCGGCCCATCGCCGAAAGGTCCGCGAGCAGGTTGATCCGCTTCCAGCGCACGGTCTGGCGGATGCGAGGCGAGATCGCCCAGGTGTCGTCCTGGTTCTCGAAGTACTTGATCAGCATCCGGATGGGCAGGCCGCGCTGGACCTCGAACTGGGTGTAGAGGCCCGCCTGGGCCTTCTCCAGACTGCGCTCGGAAAGGTCCGAACCGAAGAACTCGAAGCGCGTGCCGCTGGCCAGGTTAGGCGCTTCGGCGGCGGCGATCGCCATCGAATAGACCTCCTGACCCGTAGCGCAGGCGGCGCTCCAGATCCGGATCGGCGCTTCGCGCCGACGATGCGAGAGGGCCGGCAGGATCTGGTCCCGCAGTTGGGCGAAGGTTTCGCGGTCGCGGAAGAAGGTGGTCTCGCTGCGACACAGCGCTTCGACCACGGCCCAGATCAGCCGATCCTCGCGCTTGGTGCGTAGCGCCGAGATCAGCGCGTCAATCGAGTCGTAGCCTTCGCGGCGCGCCAATGGGGCCAGGCGGCTTTCGATCAGATAGGGCTTTTCGGTCTCGACCCGCACGCCGGCGCGCGCGCGGCCCAGAGCCGCCAGCAGGTCCATGTCCTCGGGCGTCACAGCAGGCCAACCTCGGCGAACTTCGCCTCGATGATATCGCCGTCGAAGGGCTTCATGATGTACTCGTCCGCGCCCGCATCGAGCGCGGCGCGGATGTGGTCTGGATTGTTCTCGACCGTGCAGAATACGACCTTGGGCGTCGCGCCGCCGGGCTCTGTGCGGAGTTGGCGCAGGAAGTCGATGCCGTTCATCACCGGCATGTTCCAGTCCAGCAGCACGGCGTCAGGCATGGCTGCGCGACACCACGCGAGGGCCTCCATGCCATCGGCGGCCTCGGCGATCTCGAAGCCGATGTCCTCGAGGACTCGGCGGGCGACCTTGCGGATCACCCGGCTGTCGTCGACCACCAGACAGGTCTTCACGGCGCGCTCCACTCCAGGCGGCCACCATGCGCGGCTGCTGGTTAAGGAGCGGTTTGCTAAACCCGGATCGGGGCGGATGAGCGTGTAAAGTTTAAGCGGGCACCCAGGCGGCGAGCGAGGCGCGGTCCTCGCCGATCTCGACGGCGATCTGGCCGCCCGCCGCGCGCACCAGGGCGTTCAGATAGGCCGCCTGCACCCAGGGGCCGCCCAGGCCCTCGGCCAGGGGTTCGCCCTTTAGGCCCGCCAGGACTTCGGGACGCAGGCGCGCGCGCGGGCCCGCCGCGTCGGCGATGATCGAGAAGCGACCGTCGGCGGCCACGCCCTTGACGATGGCGACGCCGCCGGCCGGCAGGGCGCTGGCGGCGATCTGGGCGATGTTGAGCACCGCGCGCGACGAGGGTTTGTTCATCGCCTGAGGCTCGATCTGCCAGTCCAGGGTCGGACGGACGTGCGCAAAGACGCCTTGCGCCAGCTTTTCCAGCTCGCGCGAGTCGAAGTTTTCGGCTGAGGCCGACGCGCCGAAGGCGACGCGGGTGAACTGCAGTAGGTCAGCCAGCTTGCGGGCCGACGAGGCGATCAGGTTCATGGCGTCGTCGCGCATGTCCTGGGCCGAGGGGTCTTCCAGAAGGTCCAGGCCCGACACGATGGCGCTGGCCGGACTGATGAAGTCGTGACACAGGCGCGCAGCCAGCATGGCGGCGAAGTCGGGGCCCTGGACGTCGGTCTCGGGGGACACGGGGGCGGCGGTCTCGGTGACGGTGTCGGTCATGGCGGCGAACTCTGCCGTGATTTGAGTCTTTCGCAAACTGGACCCGGCGCCGCGCAGCGATCGCCGCTCGGAGAAAATAACGCACCGGTTGGGCCCGTCGCGGATTTCATCGCGCGCGGACAGGCCCTAAGGAAGCGGCTGTGATCGATCCGTTCCTAGAGCCCGGCGTGCTCGTGCGCCATCCTGGCCAGCCCGACTGGGGCCTGGGTCAGGTGCAGTCCGTGATCGGCCACCGCGTGACGGTGAATTTCGAAGAGGCCGGCAAGCAGACCATCGACGCCACGCGGGTGCGGTTGGTCTTCGTCGGCGACGACCCCCGGGGACAGGCATGAGCGATAAAAATCTGGCGGAATGGGGTCGGGCCCTGGCCAAGATCACCGAGGAAGCCGCCCTGGTCATCCTGCCGTTCTGGCGCACTGAGCTGGCTGTCGCCCAGAAGGCCGACGAGAGCCCGGTGACCGAGGCCGATCGCGCCGGCGAGCGCCTGATCCTGGAACGCTTGGCGGCGCTCTATCCCGACATCCCCGTGATCTCGGAGGAAGACGCCAGCGAGTTCGGCACGCCCGACGCCGTCGGACCGCGCTTCTTCCTGGTTGATCCGGTCGACGGCACCAAGGCCTTCGTGCGCGGCGATCCGAACTTTACGGTCAACATCGGTCTGATCGATCACGGCGTTCCGATCGCCGGCGCGGTCTGCGCCCCGGCGACGGGCGAGGTGTGGTTCACCACGGCCGACGGCGCGGCCAAGCGCGCGGGACCGGACGCGCCCGAAGCGCCGATCCGGGTCCGGCCCTGGCCGACCGGCCAGGCCCTGGGTCTGATCAGCCACACGATGCGCGAGGACAAGGCCACCGAACTGGCCGCCGAGTACGGCTTTGACCTTCGCACGCCGATGGACAGCTCGATCAAGATGTGCCGGATCGCCGAGGGCTCGGCCGATATCTATCCGCGTCACGGTCCGACCTCGGAGTGGGATACGGCCGCGGGCCACGCGGTGCTGGTCGCCGCCGGTGGAACCTTCGTGCAGCCGGACGGCTCGCCCTTCCTCTATGGCAAGGCCGATCAGAGCTTCCGCAATGGGTGGTTCGTCGCGGCGGGCGGCGCGAGAGCTTAAGGCGCGTCCTCGCTGACCGCCTCGGCGGGCGTGGAGAGGATCGTTCCGGCCGAGGCCGCGACGATGGCGGCGATCGCCAGCCATTGGGTCAGCGCCAGGCGCTCATGCAGGATCGCCAGCCCCGCCAGGGCCCCCACCGCCGGCTCCAGGCTCAGCAGGACGCCGAAGCTGCGCTTGGGGATGCCGCGCAGGGCGATCATCTCCAGCGAATAGGGGATGGCGCTGGACAGCACCGCCACCACCAGGCCCAGGGCGGCGATCTTTGGATCGAACAGCGTCGCGCCGGCCGAGACGACGCCGATCGGCGCGACGATTAGCGCCGCGGTGGTCATGCCCAGCGCCACCGAGCGTCCCGCGTGCAGATGGGCCGTTCGTTTGCCCAGGATGATGTAGAGCGCCCACATCACCGCCGCCGCGCAGGCATAGCCGACGCCGACCGGATCGAGCGGCTCGGCGCCGGGATTGATCGGCAGCAACAGGCCAAGGCCCAGGACCGCCAGGGCGATCCAGACGAAATGGATCAGGCGCCGCGAATGGGCCACGGCCAAGACGAGCGGACCCATGAACTCGATGGCGATGGCCAGGCCCAGCGGGATGGTGCGGATCGACATGTAGAAGCACAGGTTCATCGTCCCCATCACCGCGCCGTACATGGCCACGGTGCGCAGGTCGGCGCGGGACAGCGGATGGCGCCACGGGCGCCAGATCGCCAGCAGGATCAGGGCCGAGAAGCCCACCCGATAGGCGCTGACGCCCTGGGCGCCGACCAGCGGGAACAGGGTCTTGGCGAACGAGGTCCCCACGCACAGCGTGACGATCGCGGCCAAGAGCGCCGCATAGGGCAGGAGGGGAGCGCGGGCGCCGGACATGGGCCGTCTTTAGGGGGAGGGGGCGATGAAGGCCAGACTCGGCGCGATCGGCCGAGTGACTTGATCGGCGAACAAAGCTGGAACATGATCGCGGCGATGGACGTGATGATCGAGCTGGCGCTCTCCCGCCCCGAAACCACGCTGGCCGTGACGCGCGGCGCGGCGCGGCTGCTTGTCGACCTGGGCTATGCGCCCTTGGCGGAGGTGACGCTGCCGAACGGCCGACGCGCCGACCTCATGGCCCTGGGGCCCAAGGGCGACGTGCTGATCGTCGAGGTGAAGTCGGGACTGGAGGATTTCCGGGTCGACCGAAAATGGGGCGAGTACGCGCCATTCTGCGACGCCTTCTATTTCGCGGTCGCGCCCCACTTTCCCGACGGGATTTTACCGGAAGAGCCCGGCCTGTTGGTGGCCGACGGCTTTGGCGGGGCGGTGGTCCGCGAGGCGCCGCTGACGCCGCTGGCGCCTGCGCGGCGCAAGGCGCTGACCCTGGCGTTCGCCCGCCTCGCCGCCTGGCGGGCGGCGGGCGTGAACGCCGAGCGTCTCAGCCTTTAGGGCCGGGCGGACAGGCCCGCCCGGCGTTGTGCTTTTAGCGGCTGCTGCGCGAGATCAGGAAGCCAAGGCCCAGGCCGATGGCGAAGGCGCCGAGCGCCACGCCCATCGGATGCTCTTCGGCGACGTGGTGGGCGACCTTGGCCTTCTCGGTCGTCCAGGCTGCGCCGACGCGGGCCTTTTCGGCGGCGAAGGTGCGGGTTTGCTCAGCGACCTCGCTCGCAGTCTCGCGGGCGGCCTTAACGGCCTTCAGCGCAGCGTCCTTGGCGTGCTGGGTCTTCTCGGCGGTGGTGGTGGCGACGCCGTCCATAGCGGTCTTGAGGTCTGACGGGGTGAAGCTGGCGATGTCGGTCATGGGGGCTCCTCGGCTTGATCCTAAGGAGAACTCGCCGCGCGCCGATTAGTTCTCGCGCACCACCTTCAAAACCGCCTCGCCATAGCGATCGAGCTTGCCCTGACCAACGCCGCCGGCCTTGCCCAGCGTCGCGAGGCTGGTCGGTCGCGCCGCGGCGATCTCGGCCAGGGTGGCGTCGTGGAAGATCACGTAGGGCGGCACATGCTGCAGCTGGGCCTGCTCCTTGCGCCAGGACCGAAGCGCCTCGAACAAGAGCTGGTTTTCCGGAGGAATGGTGAGGGCGCGGCCCTCGCGGCGCTTGCGTATGCCGCCCCCCGCGCGGCCGCCGCTGTCGGGCGCGTCGGTGGTCTGGCGCAGCGCGACCTTGCGCTCGTTGCGATAGACCTGCCGCACACCCTCGACGTCGCCCAAGCCGACCAGCGGCCGCCCGTCATTGGGGTCCTCGCGCAGCAGGCCCTCGAAGATCAGGGTGTCGAAGAGATCGCGCCAGGTCGGCTGGCTGAACTCGCGGCCGATGCCGAAGGTCGGTAGCTGCGCCTCCTGGGGCGTGACGTCCTTGGTCTTGCCCATCAGGTGCTCGATGACCCGCCCGCGTCCCAGCCGGCCGCCCAGACGATGCACGGCCGACAGCGCCTTCTGGGCGGCCTGCGTGGCGTCGATCCCGGTGGGCGGCGAGACGCAGATGTCGCAGACCCCGCAGCGGCCGACGCCCTCTTCGCCGAAATAGCGGCGCACGGCGGCCGCGCGGCAGGTGACGCCCTCCAGCATGGCGTAGAACTGGCGCAGCTTGCGCGACTGAACCTGCTTGACCTCGTCGGGCGCCTCGCGGGTCTCGATCCGGCGGCCGGCCCAGGCCATGTCGGCCGAGCCATACAGGGTGATGCCCTCGGCGGGCTGACCATCGCGCCCTGCGCGGCCGACCTCCTGCCAGTAGGCCTCGATGGCGGCCGGGGGATCGGCGTGGATTACATAACGCACGTCGGGCTTGTCGACGCCCATGCCGAACGCGATCGTGGCGACCATCACCGCCGCATCGGCCTCGAGGAAGTCTTCCAGCCGGCGGGCGCGGACGGCCTTGTCGAGGCCGGCGTGATAGGCCAGCGCCGGCACGCCCTCGGCGTTGAGCCGTTCGGCCAGCTTTTCGGTGCCGTCGCGCGAGCCGGCATAGATGACGCCCGAACGGCCAGGGCGCTCCAGAACCAGCTCGACCACCCGGTCATGACCTTTACCGCGCTTGCGCTCGGCGCTCAGCGCCAGTTCCGGGCGGGCGAAGCTGTCGACGAACTCGGCCGCCCCCTGCAGGCGCAGTTCGGCGCGGATGTCATCGCGGGTGCGGGCGTCGGCGGTGGCGGTGACGGCCAGGCGCGGCACGTCGGGGAACAGCTCGGCCAGCCGGCCCAGCATCCGATACTCGGGCCTGAAATCATGGCCCCACTGGCTGACGCAGTGGGCTTCGTCGACAGCGATCAGGGCCAGCGGCGTGCGCGAGAGGCGATCCAGCATCCAGGGCTGCATCAGGCCCTCGGGCGACAGATACAGCAGATCCACCTCGCCGGCGTCGATGCGCCGCCAGATGTCCGAGCGCTCGTCCATCGAGATGTTGCTGTCCAGCCGCTCGGCCGCGACGCCCGCCTGGCGCAGGCCCTGCACCTGGTCGGCCATCAGGGCGATCAGCGGTGAGATGACGAGGCCCAGGCCCGGCCGGATCAGCGACGGGATCTGGTAGCACAGGCTCTTGCCGCCGCCGGTGGGTAGCACCGCCATAGCGCTGTGGCCGGTCAGCAGCTCGTGGATGACGCCGGCCTGCAAGCCCCGGAAGTCGGCATGGCCGAACGTGCGGCGCAGGACGTCGCGCGCGCGGTCGAGTTCTGGGGATTCGGGAGGGACGTACACGGGCGCTCTTATGGCCGCCGCTCCGCCCCCCGCCAAGCCAGGAACTGAGGCACGGCGGTTTCTGTGGGCGGGGTCGCCGAAGGGTTCCCGACGCGCGCCGCGCCCCCTATGTTGCCGGCCATGACCGACGCCGCCGCGCCCCCGCTTCCGAACGCTTCCGAACTGACCCAGGACGGCCCGGCCGTCCGGCTCTTTCTCGTGGACGGCTCGGCCTATCTGTTCCGCGCCTATCACGCCCTGCCGCCGCTGACGCGTAAGAGCGACGGCCTGCCCGTGGGCGCGGTGCAGGGCTTCTGCAACATGCTGTGGAAGCTGCTGCGCGACATGCAGGGCGACACGCCCACCCACCTGGCGGTGATCTGGGACCATTCGGAAAAGACGTTCCGCAACGCCCTCTACGACCAGTACAAGGCCCACCGTCCGCCGCCGCCCGAGGACCTGATCCCGCAGTTCCCGCTGGTGCGCGAGGCCACGCTGGCGTTTGGCGTCCCGGCCATCGAGCTGCCGGGCTATGAGGCCGACGACCTGATCGCCGCCTATGCCTGCAAGGCCCGCGACATCGGCGGCGAGGCGATCATCGTCTCGTCCGACAAGGACCTGATGCAGCTCGTCGGCGATGGCGTCTCGATGTACGACCCGATGAAGGGCGTGCGCATCGATCGGGAGCAGGTGTTCGAGAAGTTCGGCGTGTACCCTGAGAAGGTCGTCGACGTTCAGGCCCTGTGCGGCGACAGCGTCGACAACGTGCCGGGCGCGCCGGGCATCGGCATCAAGACCGCCGCCCAGCTGATCACCGAGTATGGCGACCTCGACACGCTGCTGGCGCGCGCCGGAGAGATCAAGCAGCCCAAGCGCCGCGAGACCCTGATCAACTTCGCCGACCAGATCCGCCTGTCGCGGGCCCTGGTGAAGCTGGACTGCGACACCCCGCTGCCCCAGCCGCTGGAAGAGCTGACGGTACGCGAGCCCGACAAGGAGGCCCTGGCCGCCTTCCTGGAGCAGATGGAGTTCCGCTCGCTGGCCCGCCGCGTCGGCGACGGCTCGGCCGCCGCGACGCCCGGCACGCTGGATCGCCCCGCCGCGCCGCCCAAGGCGCCAGTGGTCAGCGTCTCTTACATGGGCGCGGCCGCCCGCGCCGCCGCCCATCCAGTCGAGCCGGTGAAGATCGACCACGCGGCCTATGTCTGCATCCGCGATCTGGAGACCCTGAAGGCCTGGGTCGCCAAGGCGACGGAAAAGGGCCTGGTCGCCTTCGACACCGAGACCGACGCGCTGTCATCGGCGACGGCGGGGCTGTGCGGGGTGTCGCTGGCGACCGCGCCGGGCGAGGCCTGCTACATCCCGATCAGCCACTGCGAAAAGGCCGACGGCCTGGCCTTCGAGGCCCCGGCCGACATCGAGCAGATCCCGCTGGCCGACGTCATCGCAACCCTGAAGCCGCTGCTGGAAGACCCGGCGGTGCTGAAGGTCGCGCAGAACGCCAAGTACGACATCGCCGTGCTGGCCCGGCACGGGATCCAGGTCGCGCCGATCGAGGACACCATGCTGATCAGCTATGTGCTGGAGGCGGGTCTGCACGGCCACGGCATGGACGAGCTGTCCGAGCTGCATCTGGGCCACAAGCCGATCCCGTTCAAGCAGGTGGCCGGCAGCGGCAAGGGCCAGATTAGCTTCAAGCACGTGGCCCTGCCCGAGGCGACCGCTTACGCCGCCGAGGACGCCGACGTCACCCTGCGGCTCTACCACCATCTGAAGCCGCAGCTGGCGCGGGCGAGCCTGTCGACCGTCTATGAGACGCTGGAGCGTCCGATGCCGGCGGTGCTGGCGATGATGGAGAACAACGGCGTCCGCGTGGACCCCGAAGCCCTGCGCCTGCTCTCGAACGAGTTCTCGCTGCGCATGGCGCAGTTCGAGGCGCGCGCCCAGGAACTGGTGGGACGCCCCTTCAACCTCGGCAGTCCCAAGCAGATCGGCGATGTTCTGTTTGGCGAGATGCAGATGAAGGGCGGCAAGAAGACCGCCACCGGCCAGTGGTCGACCGACAGCGACGTGCTGGAGAGCCTGGCCCTGGAGCATGAGCTGCCGCGCGTGCTGCTGGACTGGCGCCAGCTCTCCAAGCTGAAGGGCACCTATACTGAGAACCTGATCGCGGCGATCGCGCCGTCGACGGGGCGGGTGCACACCTCCTACGCCCTGGCGGCCACGACCACGGGGCGTCTGTCGTCCTCGGACCCGAACCTGCAGAACATCCCAGTGCGCACCGAGGAAGGCCGCAAGATCCGCAAGGCCTTTGTCGCCGCGCCGGGCCATGTGCTGATCAGCGCCGACTACAGCCAGATCGAACTGCGCCTGCTGGCCCATATCGGCGACATCCCGCAGCTGAAGAAGGCCTTCCAAGAGGGCCTGGACATCCACGCCATGACGGCCTCGGAGATGTTCGACACGCCGATCGAGGGCATGGACCCGATGATCCGTCGTCGCGCCAAGGCGATCAATTTCGGCATCGTCTACGGCATCAGCGCCTTTGGCTTGGCCAACCAGCTGGGCATCAGCCAGGGCGAGGCCGGGGCCTATATCAAGACCTATTTCGAGCGCTTCCCGGGCATCCAGACCTATATGGACGCGACCAAGGCCTTCGTGCGCGAGCACGGCTATGTCAGCACGATCTTTGGCCGGAAGATCAACATCCCCGACATCGAGGCCAAGTCGGCCGCGCACCGCCAGTTCGCCGAGCGCGCGGCGATCAACGCGCCGATCCAGGGCGCGGCCGCCGACGTCATGCGGCGGGCGATGATCCGCATGCCTGCGGCGCTGGACGCCGCCGGCCTGTCGACCCGAATGCTGCTGCAGGTGCACGACGAACTGGTGTTCGAGGCGCCCAAGGCCGAGGCCGAACGCGCCTGCGACGTGATCCGGGCGGTGATGGAGAACGCGGCCGAGCCGGCCGTGGCCTTGTCGATTCCCCTCACGGTTGACGCGCGTGCCGCCGGCAACTGGGATGAAGCGCACTGATCAAAAAAGCGGCAAGAATGTCGGGTGTGCGACATCTCGCCGCGCCAGGGTTAATGCCTCTGAAAGAGGTTGGGGCGGATTTACTAGGGCGAATTCCGCCGATCCGACTGCGCTAGAAATAGCATTGTTCTCCGAGGTTTGGCGGCCACGAACCAGTCTTGGAGCCAGCCGTGTCCTTTGGCGACCTGAAGATCTCGCAAAAACTGATGGCGGTGTTCGCCGTCATGCTCACGACGATCATGCTCATGGGCGTGGCGCTCTATGCCAATAATGTGAGCTTCACCAAGTCGGTGCATCGGACCGAGCGCGCCTACGAAATGGTCCGCGCCGCGGACCAGGCCGCCTTCCGCCTGACCCGTCAGGAAAACTCGCTGCGCGGCTTCCTGCTCTCGGGCGACCAATACTACGTCAAGCGCCTGGAAGAGGCCCACAAGCCCAAGTTCATGAAGGCGCTGGACGACATGCGCGCCCTGGCCGACGGCGATCAGGCGGATCTGGCGCGGATCGCCGCTGTCGACGCCGCCTACGCCAACTATCGCAAGATGGCCATCGAGCCGGCTTTCGCGCTTGGCGCCGATCCGGCCACCCGTCCCCAGGCGGTCGAACTGGTCCGTAACGACGGTGTCGCCGACAAGGCCGTGGAACCGGTCGAAAACGCCATCGAGGCGATCACCAAGAACGCCGAGGAAGAGTTGGCGACCGAGGCGGCCGCTCAACACCGGGCCGACGCGCAGGCGACGCTCGCCCTCGCGGTGGGCATCCTGATCACCGCCTGCATCGCCGTGGCCGGCGGGCTGCTGCTGACCGGCGCCATCGCCAAGCCCGTCACCGCCATGACCAGCGCCATGCGCCGCCTGGCGTCCGGCGATCACAGCGTCGACGTGCCGGCGCGCGGCCGCAAGGACGAGATCGGCCAGATGGCCGCCGCCGTGGCCTACTTCAAGGATTCCGAAGCCGAGAAGGTCCGGATCGAGGCCGCCGCTGCCGAAGAGCGTCTGTCCGCCGACCGGGAGCGCGCCGCCAGCGAGGCCGAGAAGGCCGAGGTCGCGCGTCACGACGCCGTGGCGATCTCCGCGTTGAACGAGGGCCTGGACCGGATGGCCTCAGGCGACCTGACCCACCGCATCACGACGCCGTTCGCCCCCAAGACCGAGAGCTTGAAGACCAACTTTAACGCCGCCGCCGACCGGATGCAGGAGGCGATCCAGGCGATTGGCGTGGCGACGGGCGGGGTGAACAGCGGCTCGGACGAGATCTCCCAAGCGTCCGACAACCTGTCGCGCCGCACCGAGCAGCAGGCCGCTAGCCTGGAACAGACGGCTGCGGCTCTGGATCAAATCACCGCGACGGTCCGCAAGACCGCCACCGGCGCCAAGGAGGCCTCGCAGGTCGTGGCCGTCGCCCGCGCCGACGCCGAGAAGTCCGGCCAGATCGTCAGCCAGGCGGTCTCGGCGATGACCGAAATCGAGACGTCCTCCAATCAGGTCAGCCAGATCATTGGCGTGATCGACGAGATCGCCTTCCAGACCAACCTGCTGGCGCTGAACGCCGGGGTCGAGGCCGCCCGCGCCGGCGAGGCGGGCCGCGGCTTCGCCGTCGTCGCTCAGGAAGTCCGGGCCCTGGCCCAGCGTTCGGCCGATGCGGCCAAGGAGATCAAGACCCTGATCTCGACCTCGACGCAGCAAGTCGGGGCGGGGGTCAATCTGGTGGGTCAGACGGGCGAGGCCCTGAACCGGATCGTCGAGCAGGTCGCGTCGATCGACGCCCTGGTCAAGGAGATCTCGGCCTCGGCCAGTGAGCAGGCGACGGGCCTTAATGAGGTCAACACCGCCGTGAACCAGATGGACCAGGTGGTCCAGCAGAACGCCGCCATGGTGGAAGAAGCCACGGCCGCGACCCACTCGCTGAAGAACGAGGCCAAGTCCCTGGCCGAGATGGTCGCGCGCTTCCGCGTGACCGAAGGCGCGGCGATCGCGCCGCCAAGCGCGCCTCGCGTCAACTACCGCCCGCCGGCCGAGGCTCCCGCGCCCCGTCCCACCGTGTCGGCGAGGCCTGGGCGCGGCTCCGCCGCCGTGGCGGTCCGCGAGGACTGGGAAGAGTTCTGATCCCTGCTGGGCAGGAAAAACATCAGAGGGCTCCCGGTTCGCCGGGAGCCCTTTTTGCTTGAGCTCTGAGCTTGTGGCCCCTGGGTCCCGGAAAAGCCCTTTGGGCTTTCCGGGATGACAGGGATTTATCGATCAGAAGATTTCGAACAGGCCGGCGGCGCCGCCTTGGATCGCGCTAGGCGATCCAAGCCTCTCTTGTAGATGGGCGCCGTTATCCGGCCGGATCGAAATCAGAAGATTTCGAACAGGCCGGCGGCGCCGCTCTGGATCGCGTAAAGCGATCCAGATCTCTTTGAGGATGGGCGCCGTTATCCGGCCGGATCGAAATCAGAAGATTTCGAACAGGCCGGCGGCGCCCATGCCACCGCCGATGCACATGGTCACCACGCCCAGCTTGGCCTTGCGGCGCTTGCCTTCCAGCAAGAGGTGGCCGGCGCAGCGGGCGCCGGTCATGCCGAAGGGGTGGCCAATGGCGATCGAGCCGCCGTTGACGTTGTACTTCTCCGGGTCGATGCCCAGGCGGTCGCGGCTGTAGAGGCACTGGCTGGCGAAGGCTTCGTTCAGCTCCCACAGGTCGATGTCGTCGACCTTCAGGCCGTGGCGCTCCAGCAGACGCGGCACGGCGAAGACCGGGCCGATGCCCATTTCGTCGGGCTCGCAACCGGCGACCGCGAAGCCGCGGAACGCGCCCAGCGGCTCCAGGCCACGACGGGCGGCTTCCTTGGCTTCCATCACCACCACGGCGGCGGCGCCGTCCGACAGCTGGCTGGCGTTGCCGGCGGTGACGAAGTTGCCCGGACCCTTGACCGGCTCCAGCTTGGCCAGACCTTCCAGGGTGGTGTCGGCGCGGTTGCACTCGTCCTTGCTGACCACGTAGTCGACCAGGCTCTCTTCCTTGGTCTCCTTGTTGATCACCTTCATCTTGGTGGCCATCGGCACGATTTCGTCGTCGAACAGGCCGGCGGCCTGGGCGGCGGCGATGCGCTGCTGGCTGCGCAGCGAATACTCATCCTGGTACTCGCGGGCGATGTTGTAGCGCTTGGCGACGATGTCGGCGGTGTCGATCATCGCCATCCACAGCGCCGGGTGCGTCTTGAGGAGCTTCTCCTCGGTGATGTGGTAGCGGTTCATGTGGCCGCCGGCGTTGACCAGCGAGATCGATTCCACGCCGCCGCCGATGGCGACTTCCGCGCCGTCGTTGCGGACATAGTTGGCCGCCGTGGCGATGGCTTGCAGGCCCGACGAGCAGAAGCGGTTGATCGTCTGGCCAGACGTGGTGACCGGCAGGCCGGCCCACATGGCCGCGTTGCGGGCGACGTTCATGCCGGTGGCGCCTTCGGGGCCGCCGCAGCCCAGGACGACGTCCTCGACTTCCGCGCCTTCCAGCTTGGCGCGGGCGACCGCGTGCTGGATCGCATGGCCGGCCATCGCCGCGCCATGGGTGTTGTTGAAACCGCCACGGACCGACTTGGCCAGACCGGTGCGGGCGTAAGAGACGATGACCGCTTCGCGCATAGAGGCGCACTCCCCGTTAAACGTTAGTTTGAATTGCGGCCACCCTAGACCGTCTCGTTGCGGTGCGAAAGATCACGCGTGCGTAAAGGAAAACCGCCCCTTCACAGGCCGTAGCGTGGCTTTGTGATCACAGTGTTATGCGTGTCTAACGCCCTGATTCTAATGCGCTTCGTTTGGCGTTGACTTTCGTCAGGGGCAGGATGAACGCTGCCGTTGCGTCGGGAGTCACGCTCCAAGAACGCCAAAAACATCAGGGAGGTAATCATGACCATCGTGTCGTCGCGCGGTCGCGCGCGCGCGCTGCTGGGCGCCAGCGCGCTTTCTACGCTTCTAGGGGCGGGCCTCGTGGCGCTGCCGTCAGTGGCCGCCGCGCAGCAGTATGACCAGAACGCCATCGAGGAGATCATCGTCACCGCGACCAAGCGCGACGCGACGATCCAGGACATTCCCTTCTCGATCAACGCCCAGACGGAAAAGGACATCCAGCGCTCGGGCGCGGTGACCCTGGAAGACCTCTCGCGCAACGTGGCGGGCCTGACGATCCAGAACCTCGGCCCCGGCCAGAGCCAGGTGTCGGTGCGCGGCGTCTCGGCTGGCCAGGTGGTCCGCGACCAGCCCGGCGTCAAGGAACAGGTCGGGGTCTATCTCGACGAGTCGGTGATCTCGCTGTCGCTGTTCACGCCCGACATCGATCTGTTTGACCTGAACCGTGTCGAGACCCTGCGTGGTCCGCAGGGCACGCTGTTCGGCTCGGGCTCGGTGGGCGGCACGATCCGCTACATCACCAACCAGCCCAAGCTCGGCGTCTCGGAGGGCACGTTCGAGGCCAACGCCAACCTGGTGGACGGCGACGCCTTCGGCGGTCACGTGAAGGGCGCGGTCAACATCCCGATCTCCGACAAGGTCGCCATGCGCGCCGTCGGTTACCTGACCCAGTACGGCGGCTTCATCGACGCCCGCAAGGAAGGCGGCAAGGTCGACAAGAACGTCAATGGCGGCACGCGTCGCGGCGGCCGTCTGTCGTTCTACATCGAGCCGAACGAGCGGGTGAACTTCACCCCGCGCGTCGTCTACCAGGAGATCCGCGCCGGCGGCTTCAACCGCCAGGAAACCTTCAACCTCTTCGCCAATACCAACACCACCACGCGGCCGAAGATCCAGCTGGGCGAACGTCAGCACTACCTGCTGCTGGATGAGAGCTTCGCCGACAACACCCTGCTGGCGGACATGACCGCCAACTTCAAGTTCGACGCCGCGACCCTGACCAGCGTCACCAGCTTCATCAGCCGCGACATCACCGTCAGCCGCGACGCCAGCGCCCTGACCGGCAGCGTCTCGGTGGATCTGGGCTATCCAGCGGCGGCGGTGCTGCTGCCGTCGAACCTGCGCGACACCACCGACCTTGAGCAATTCACCCAGGAACTGCGCCTGGCCTCGACCAGCGACGGCCCGCTGCAATGGGTGGTCGGCGGCTTCTATTCGAAGGTCGACCGCGTCTACAACCAACGCCTGCCGACCGCCGGCTATGACAGCTACACCGACGCCGTCCTGGGCGCGGGCACCTCCGCCGCCGTCGCCAACGGCTTTGGCAAGGACTCGCCCTACAACGCCTACCTGCCCTACGACATCAAGCAGAAGGCTCTGTTCGGCGAGCTGAACTATACGGTCGGCAAGCTGACCGCGACGGCCGGCGGCCGCTACTACGACTTCAGCGAAACCCGCCAGTTCAAGTCGGGCGGCCTGTTCGCCAACGGCGACAATCGCACCGACAAGACCTCGTCGGACGGTTTCACGCCGCGCTTCCTGCTCAGCTATGAGGCCAGCGACACGGTCACCTTCAACGCCCAGGCCTCGAAGGGCTTCCGTCTGGGCGGCGTCAACGACCCGCTGAACATCCCGCTGTGCTCGGCCCAGGACCGGGCGATCTTCGGCGGCTACCAGAACTATGACGACGAGACGCTGTGGAACTACGAAGGCGGCGTGAAGTCGCGGTTCGGGCGCGTCACCCTGAACGCGGCGGCCTTCTACACCGACATCAGCAACCTGCAGACCACCCTGGACGCCGGCTCGTGCTCGTCACGCGTGGTGTTCAATGTGCCCAAGGCCCACACCAAGGGCGTCGAGGCCGAACTGACCGCGCGTCTGGCCTCGGGTCTCGACATCGGCCTGTCGGGCAGCCTGCTGGAAGCCGAGTTCGACTCGACCGTGAAGGACGGGACGGGCGCGGTGATCGGCGGCATTCGTGAAGGCAACCGCCTGCCGTCGGTGCCCAAGTTCCAGGTGTCGTTCGACGTCACCTACAGCAAGGAAGTCCGCGAGGGGGTCAACGGCTACCTGAAGGCCTCGCTGCAGCATGTGGGCAGCCGCTTCACCCAGGCCAGCGACCAGGAAAACAACCCGCGCTCGTTCGTCTCGGGCCTGGCCTTCGGCGGCGCCACGGGCACGGTCCCGACGGTCGTCAATCTGAAGCTGCCCAGCTACGAGATCGTCAATCTCAGCGCGGGTCTGGAGATGCAGGACGGCGTGGACCTGACGCTCTACGTCAACAACCTGTTCGACGAGAACGCGCTGTTGTCGTTCGACCGCGAACGCGGTGGTCGCGCCCGCCTGGGCTACGCCGTGGGCCAGCCGCGCACCATGGGCGTGACGGTCAGAAAGTCGTTCTAGGGGTAGACAGCCTGGAACAGAGGGGGAGGGCGGTCGCTTCGGCGGCCGCCCTTTTTCTTGACGCCTGCATCCGGCCGGGCGCACCTTGGTGAACAACGATAAGATAACGGGAGGGCGGCCATGGGCGATCGCGCCTACGATCTGGTCCTGCGGGGCGGCGTGGTGCTCGACGGCGCGGGCGGGCCGGGCTTTCAGGCCGATGTCGGCGTGCGGGACGGCGTCATCGTCGCGGTCGGCAAGGGCCTCGCCGCCGGCGCCGAGGAGATCGACGCCCGAGGGCGGATCGTCACCCCGGGCTTCGTCGATATTCACACCCACTATGACGGCCAGGCGACCTGGAGCGGTCAGCTTGGCCCCAGCTCCGGCCACGGCGTGACCACGGTGGTGATGGGCAATTGCGGGGTCGGCTTCGCGCCGTGCCGTCCGGATGACCATGACCGCCTGATCCGCCTGATGGAAGGCGTCGAGGATATCCCCTTTCCCGTGCTGACCGAGGGGCTGCCCTGGGCCTGGGAGAGCTTTCCCGACTATCTCGATTTCCTGGCCGGCCGCGCCTTCGACGTGGATGTCGGCGCCCAGCTGCCGCACGCGGCTTTGCGGGTCTATGTGATGGGCGACCGTGGCGCGAACCGGGAACCGGCGACCGACGCCGACATCGCCGCCATGGCCGCGATCGCCCGGCGCGCGGTCGAGGCCGGAGCCTTGGGCTTCTCAACCTCGCGCACCCTCAATCACCGCACCAGCGACGGCCAGCCGACCCCGACCCTGACGGCCGGCGAGGATGAGCTGACCGGCGTCGCGCTGGGCCTGGCGGCCGCCGGCAAGGGCGTGCTGCAGGTAGTGTCGGACTTCATCGATGGGCCGGCCGAGCTGGCCGAGCTGCGGCGGATCGTCGAGCGGTCCGGACGGCCGCTGTCATTCTCCCTGGTCCAGAGCCCCAAGGCCCCTGAAGGCTGGCGCGGCCTCCTCGCCGGGGTCGCCGCCGCCGTCGACGCCGGCCTGCCGATGAAGGCGCAGGTCTGCGGGCGTCCGGTCGGGGTGCTGTTTGGCCTGGAGCTGACGCTCAATCCGTTCAGCCAGAACCCGGTCTTCGCCGAGCTGAAGGACCAACCCCTGGCCGACAAGGTCGCGGCCCTGTCGGATCCGGCGTTCCGCGCGCGGCTGCTGGCCCACGACGGCGACGCCAGGGGGCCCTTCGCCGGCAGCGCGCTGCGGGCCTGGGACAACCTCTATCCGATGGGCGGCGCCGATCCGGACTACGAGCCGACGGCAGACAAGACGGTGGCTGCGATCGCCGCGCGCGAGGGTCGCGACCCGGCCGCCGTCGCGCTGGACGCCCTGCTGGCCCAGGACGGGCGGGGCATGCTGTACCATCCGTTCCTGAACTACGCCGACGGATCGCTGGACCCCAGCTTCGCCATGCTGACCCATCGCGACACCGTGCCGGGTCTCTCCGACGGCGGCGCGCATGTGGGCATGATCTGCGACGGCAGCTTCCCGACCAGCAACCTGATCCACTGGACCCGCGATCGGACGCGGGGCTCAAGGATTGCGCTGGAGACGATGATCGCTCGACAGAGCCGCGACACCGCCCAGGCTGTGGGCCTGCTGGACCGAGGCCTGATTGCGCCAGGCTACCGCGCGGATCTCAATGTCATTGACTACGAGGGCTTGAGGCTGGAGGCGCCGCAGGTGGCCTACGACCTGCCCGCCGGCGGGCGTCGCCTGACCCAGCGCGCGCATGGCTATGTCGCCACGATCGTCGCCGGCGTCGTCACCCAGCGCGACGGCGAGCCGACCGGGGCCTTGCCCGGCCGACTGGTGCGCGGCGCCCAGGCTGCGCCCCTCGCCCTCGCGGCCGAGTAGCGGTTACTCGCCGAAGCCCTTGCCGGGCGCGAAGGGCGAAAAGCGGATCAGTCGCGAGTCCTCCACCGCCGCTTGGCGATGCTGGACGTGCTCGCGGTACGCCGGGTTCGTGACCATCGCCAGGAAGGCGCCGGCGTTGGGGTACTCGGCGATGAAGGCCAGGTCCCAACGCTCGTCGCTGGGACCGGTCAGCACCACCTCGGGGCTGCCCGCCCACACCTGCCGCCCACCCAGTCCCTCGAAGATCGGGCCGGAGGTGCGGCCATATTCGCGATAGGCGTCGAGGCCGCTCATCCCCTTGCCGTGATTGGGATGGTCCGCCGGATACTCGGCCAGGGGCTTTAGCCGGATCAGGTTCAGCATGTGGATCGGCGTATCGCGCGGCAGGGCCTTGAAGGCGTCGAACTGCGCGCGGGTCGGGTCGATGTTGGACATGGCGTTTCCCCTCTTCCTGGGCGTCGATGATGACGCCGAGGCGAGGCGTTCCGCCAGCCTTCCTTAGCGTCACCGTTTGGGCAGGATGGTCAGGCCGTCGAAGAGCTCGTTGCGGTCGTCGCTGCGCGGGGGGACGTGGGCGGCCAAGATGCCGCCGGTACGGGCGACGGCGGCGACGAAGCCGTCGGCGATCTTGCCGCGCTTGAGGCCGGCCACCAGGTCGGCGACCACCTCATCCCAGACCGCATTGGGCGCGGCCTTGTAGATGCCCTCGTCGGCGATCACCTCGACGCGGTGCTCGGCCAGGGCGGCGAAGATCAACACCCCGGTGCGGTCGCGGGTGACGTGCAGGCCGTGGCTGAGGAACTGCTCCATCGCCGCGCGCTTGACGCGGGCGGTCTTCAGCGCGCCGGGCGTCAGGGCGCGGCGGACCGGCGGGATCGACACCACCAGAGCCGCAACGACGAATACGACCAGCTGCAGCACGATATAGGTCGACAGCGCCGACAGGATCGCGCCGTCGTGTGCGGCCTGGTGGCCGACGCTCCAGCCGCCGAACAGACGCGTCAGCATCTCGGGACGGAAGCCCGCCAGCAACGCGCCGGCCGGCAGGACCAGCGCTGAAGCCGCCGCCCAGACCAGCGGCGTCTCGCGGTAGTCCGACACTTCGGGCGAAAGGACGCAGAAGATCTCACCGGCGGTGGTCTTTTCGGCCTGCGCCACCGCCTGGGCGATGCGGTCGAGATCGTTGGGGGTCATGCGCTTGGCCATCTCACCACCGTCCCGAACTGCCGCCGCCGCCGAACGAGCCGCCGCCGCCGGAGAAACCGCCGCCGCCACCGCCGCTCCAGCCTCCACCGCCGCGTCCGCTGTTGTTCAGCGCGCTGAGGATAATCCAGGGCAGGGCCGAGCCGAGGCCGCCGCGCCGGCCCCGGAACAGGCTGGAGAATACGAAGATGATGAAGAGGAGGATCAGGAAGCCGACGATGGGCGAGCCGCGCGCTGCTTGACGCTCGGGACGCGCGGCGTCCGCCACGCGCGCCTTGGCTTCCTCAGGCGGCAGGCCCAACTGCTCGATCATGGCGTCGGCGCCGGCGACAACGCCGCCGGAGATATCGCCGTCGCGGAACTTGGGCAGGATCGCCGACTGGATGATCACGCTGGACAGGGCGTCGGTCAGGACGGGTTCAAGGCCATAGCCGACCTCGATCCGAACCTGCCGATCATTGGGCGCGACCAGCAGGATCGCGCCGTCGTCCTTATCCTTGTCGCCCACGCCCCAGGTCCGGCCGAGTCTGTAGCCGTAATCCTCGATCGGATAGCCCTGCAGGCTGCTGACCGTCGCCACCACTAACTGGTGGCCGGTGCGGGTCTCCAGCGCCGCGAGCTTGTCGGAGAGGTCGCGCTCGACGTCCGGCGACAGCACCTGCGCCTCGTCGACGACGCGGCCGGACAGTGGCGGGAATTTCGGCTCTGCGAGCGCGGGCAGGGCGAAGGTCGTGAGCGTGACCAGCGCCGCTAGGAACCAGCTCCTCACCCGTGCAACGGGGGAGGTGGCGCGGCGCGGATACGCGCCGTGACGGAGGGGGCGCGGTGCGGTGGAGAGCGCCCCCTCCACCGCTTCGCGGTCCCCCTCCCCCGTTTCTCGGGGGAGGAGGCGCATCTACTGAACCTTCGGCGGCGTCGCCGTCGGCGGGCTGGAGAAGTCCACGGTCGGCGCGCTCTGGGCGGCGGCGGTGGCCTGGAACAGCTGGGCCGGCTTCTGGTCGCTGTACAGGGTCTTGGCCCAGAGCAGGCTGGGGAAGGTGCGCAGGGTTGTGTTGTATTTCTGGGCGGTCTCGTTGTAGTCGCGCCGCGCGATGGTGATCCGGTTTTCGGTGCCTTCCAGCTGGCTTTGCAGGGCCAGGAAGTTCTGGTTCGACTTCAGGTCCGGATACTGCTCCTGGATCACCATCAGGCGGCCCAGCACGCCCGACAGCTGATCCTGCGCCGCGGCGAACTTCTGGAACTGCGCAGGGTCGGTGATGGTCGAGGCGTCGACCTTGACCTGGGTGGCGCTGGCGCGGGCCTGCGTGACGGCGGTCAGCACGTCCTTTTCTTGCGCCGCATAGCCCTTCACCGTCGCGACCAGGTTCGGGATCAGGTCGGCGCGGCGTTGATACTGGTTCTGCACCTCGGCCCAGGCGGTCTTGGTCGCCTCGTCCTGGGTGGGGATGGTGTTGATCCCGCAGCCGGCCAGGGTCGCCGGGATGGCGACGACCAAGGCGACGCGCGCGGCGTTGCGGCCCAATCGAGAAATGGCGAGACGGTTCATCAAGAGCCCTCCAGATGCGAACATGTATATCCGCATATCGCTGTTAGATAGCGTGGCGGTGACACTACGTCAGGTCGCGCAGGATTAAACCTTCGACATGTTGGCCAGCGCCCTGCGTCTTTCGAGGCCCGCTTACGAGCGGACGCCGCAGGATGAGGATAACGGCGCGGATCGCACAAGGCTCCTTATCCCGAGGCGCGCCTCGAAGGGCGCTCGGCCTAGGCTTCCGCGAAGGCCTGCTTGCGCGGACCCATGTATCCGAACAGCCAGGCGGCGACCTTGCGCATCTGGATCTCCTCGCTGCCCTCGGTGATCCGATAGCGGCGGTGGTGGCGGTAGATGTGCTCGAACGGCTTGTGGCGCGAATAGCCGATGCCGCCGTGAATCTGCATGGCCCGGTCAGCCGCCTCGCAGCACAGGCGGTTGGCCCAGTAGTTACACATCGACACCTTGTCCGAGAGGCGCTTTTCGACCTCGGGCTTGGACATCTGGTCCATTTCCCAGGCGGTCTTGCGGATCAAAAGGCGCAGCATCTCGACCTGGGTCGAGAGCTCGACGATTGGGAACTGGATGGCCTGGTTTTCCGACAGCGCTTTGCCGAACGGCTTGCGGGCGCGCGCGTACTTGATGCTCTCCTCGATGCAGTAGACGGCTGCGCCGAGGCTCGAGGCCGCCTGGCGGATGCGGTTCTCGTGCACGAAGTGCTGGGCCAGGGCCAGGCCCCCGCCTTCCGGACCGAACATGGCGCTCTCGGGAACCCAGACGTCGGTGAAGCTGACGCGCGGGTGGTCGGTCGGCATGTTGAAGGTCCAGAGATACTCCTCGATCTTCACCCCCGGCGCGTGGGCCGGGACGAGGAAGGCGGTGATGCCCCGGGCGTCGCCGTCCTGGCCGCTGGTGCGGGCGAAGAGACAGCAATGCGTGGCCACGTGCATGCCGGTGGTCCACATCTTCTCGCCGTCGATCCGCCAGCCCGCCTGGCCATGGCGCTCCTCGCGGACCGCCTGGGTCTCCATGTGGGTGGCGTCCGAGCCGTGGTCGGGCTCGGTCAGGCCAAAGGTCGGTCGGAAGGCGCCGCGATCCAGCATGTCCTCGATCAGGTGCTGCTGGTCGGGCCGACCAAAGTCGCGGATCATCAGCACGAACGGATTGTTGCCGACGATGGAGTGCTCGTTCTGCAGGTCGTTGAAGAGGCCAAGGCCCTTGGACGCCAGGTGCTCGCGGATCACCGCCATGCCAAGGTTGGTGCCGTCCTGGCCACCATAGGCCTTGGGGAGCGCATAGCGATAGTGGCCCGCCTGGTCGGCCAGCCTGCGGGCCTTGCCCAGCAGTTCCTCCCATTCATGGCGCGGCAGGCCGCCGGCGTCCCAGTCGGTGCGGGCCCATTCGCGGCGGTGGTCGAAGAAGCGCTGATTGTCGTCCCGCGCCTGGAGGGGCGCGATCGCCTTCTCGATGAAGGCGTCGAGCTCTTCGAGATAGGCCGAAAGTTCCGGTGACAGTCGGAAGTCCATGGTCAAGCCTCCCTGCGCGCATTGTTCTCTTTAATAGCGGCGACTAAAGCGCGCCCGCCCGCCCCGGCCAATCGTGCCCCTGCGGAACGGGCCTTAACCGGTCCTTGACCAGAACGGGTCTATCCTCGGCGCATGATCACCATGGCCGCCTTCGCGATCATCGGCGCAGCGCTCGGACTGTTCGTCCGGCCGCGGGTTCTGGGCGTGATCCTGCCGGTGCTGCTGGCCGCCATCGTCGAGGGCTCCGTCCTCTGGATGATCGGGGTGATGGAGAAGCAGCCGAACCGCGAGCTGCTGATCGATCGTCTGCAGACCATCTTCGGCGAGGGCTGGGTCGGCGCGATCGGGCCGGTGGCCGCCGCGTTCATCGGCGCGACCATGGCCGCGGTGATGAGCGCCTTTACCGATCCCGCTGGTCCGGGCCCGGTTCTCACCGCCGAGGGCATCCAGCGCCGCGTCGGCAAGGACGGCCGCTACGCGCGCGCCAAGGGCATGGTCGAAGAGCGCGCCATCCACGCCAAGGCCGAAAGCCGCATCGACTCCATCCTCGGCCTGTAACGGCTCGCCGTTTCCGCGCGAGTCGGGCCGTGTTTCGCTAGAAACCTGCGTTTTCCGAAAATGCGACGCGCAAGCGAAATTGAGCTTGCGCAATTTCTTATCACTGATATCTAAGCGATGCTTAGTTCGGACCCGAAGCACCGGTGGGGATACCGGCGCTGCCATCCCCGGGGTCGAGCGGCCAGTACACGCGTTTCACCGATCCTCGATCTGACCGCAACTTCCCCAAAGCCGGAGGGCTCTCACATGAAGCTCCGTTCGCTGGCGGCTGTCGCCGCCCTGTCTGTTTCCATGTTCGCGGGTTCGGCCTTCGCCGACGGTCGCATCGCCGCTGCGCTGGATGCGCCTGTCGCGGCCAAGACCAAGGTCGTCGCCGGCGGCGCTGTCTTTGTCTGCGAGGGCGCCGAGTGCGTCTCGGCTCAAGCCCCCTCGCGAGCCCTCACTGCGGCCGCCTGCAAGGCGCTCGCCAAGGAAGTGGGCCGCGTCTCGGCCTTCGGCGGCGAAACCAAGTCGCTGGACGCTGACGACCTGACCCGCTGCAACGCCTCGGCCAAGGTCGCGGCTAAGTAGGAACACCTATCGCTTTACCTCTAGTACCAGGCGCGTTGCGGGCCGCTGTTTCTCCGGCCCAGTCTGGCTGTTTCCTCGAGCATTCGCCTTAATGGGGCGGCGGGATTTCTCGCCGCCCCTTTTTCTTTTCCGGCGACAGGACTAGTTGAAGTCCATGGATATGAGCCTCGCCGCCCAACTGGAATCCGTTCTGCGCAAGGCCGCAGGCGAGGAAACGTCGCTGACCTCGATGACCGTTGACTACGGCGCGGGCGAGCCGGCGGGCGATCTTGGGGCCAAGGCCTGGGTCGAGCGCGCCACGCGCAGCCTCGTCTTCGTCCAGGGCGAGTTGCGGCGCGCCGACGGCGGACTGGCGGCTTCGGGCTCGGCCATATTCCGCCGCGCCGGAGACTGACAGGGCTGTTGGTTGCGCCCCTTTGGTTGCGACTGCGAAAGGCCCGTGTTATCAGGCGCGCGGCTTCGGACGGGGCGGCGCGGCAGCGCCGACCGTCCATGTGCTTTTTTCAAGCGCGTTCAAGCCTTTAAGTCGCGATGAGGGTTAAACTTCTTGTCGGCGGCGATTTACAACGCACCGGGCGGATACCAAGTGGCGGACGAAACCAAGGCGACGGATGCGGGTCAGCGCTATGCGCAGTCCCTCTTCGAACTGACGATCGAGAACGGCAATCTGGCTAAGGTCGAGGCCGACCTTAAGAGCCTGAAGGCGATGATCGCCGACAGCGCCGACCTGCGCCGCCTGATCGAAAGCCCGGCCTTCTCGGCTGAGGACAAGGGCAAGGGTCTTGTCGCCGTGGCCGTGAAGGCCAAGTTCGACATGCTGACCACCAAGTTTCTCGGCCTCGTCGCGGCCAACGGTCGCACCGGCGACCTGCTGGGCGCGATCTCGGCCTTCGCCGAGCTGTCGGCCAAGCACCGCGGTGTCGTCACCGCCGAGGTCGTCTCGGCCGCCGCCCTGTCGCCCGCCCAGCTGAAGGGCGTGCAAGCCGCCCTCGCCGAGGCGCTCGGCAAGACCCCCGAAGTTTCCACGCGCGTCGATCCGTCCCTCTTGGGCGGTCTGAAGGTGCGCGTTGGTTCGCGTCTCTTCGACGCTTCGCTCCGTTCGAAGCTCGATTCCCTGAAATTCGCCCTGAAGCGCGCCTGAGCGTATAAGCGCGCCTTAAAAAATTAGATCGCAGAGAGCCCAGAAGACCATGGACATCCGCGCCGCCGAGATTTCGGCCATCCTCAAGTCGCAGATCGCCAACTTCGGCGAAGAGGCCGCCGTCTCGGACGTCGGCCAGGTGCTGTCCGTCGGTGACGGCATCGCCCGCATCTACGGTCTGGACAACGTCCAGGCCGGTGAAATGCTGGAATTCCCGAAGGCCGGCGTGAAGGGCATGGCCCTGAACCTCGAGCGCGACAATGTCGGCGCCGTGATCTTCGGCCAGGACCAGGAAATCAAGGAAGGCGACGAAGTCCGTCGCCTCGGCGAGATCGTGGACGTGCCGGTCGGCCGTGGCCTGCTGGGCCGCGTCGTCAACCCGCTGGGCGAGCCGATCGACGGCAAGGGCCCGATCGAGTACACCGAGCGTCGCCGCGTCGACGTCAAGGCCCCGGGCATCATCCCGCGCAAGTCGGTGCACGAGCCCGTGCAGACCGGCCTGAAGTCGATCGACACCCTGATCCCGGTCGGCCGTGGCCAGCGCGAGCTGATCATCGGTGACCGTCAGACCGGCAAGACCGCCGTCGCCATCGACACCATCCTGAACCAGAAGGCCGTCAACGCCGGCAAGGACGAGAGCGCCAAGCTCTACTGCGTCTATGTCGCCATCGGTCAGAAGCGCTCGACCGTCGCCCAGATCGTGAAGACGCTCGAAGAGCACGGCGCGCTTGAGTACACCACGGTCGTCGTGGCCTCGGCCTCGGAGCCGGCCCCGCTGCAGTACCTGGCCCCGTTCGCCGGCTGCGCCATGGGCGAGTGGTTCCGTGACAACGGCCTGCACGGCCTGATCATCTATGACGATCTGTCCAAGCAGGCCGTCGCCTACCGTCAGATGTCGCTGCTGCTGCGCCGCCCGCCGGGCCGCGAAGCCTATCCGGGCGACGTCTTCTATCTGCACTCGCGCCTGCTGGAACGCGCCGCGAAGCTGAACGAAGACAACGGTTCGGGCTCGCTGACGGCGCTGCCGATCATCGAAACCCAGGCCAACGACGTGTCGGCCTACATCCCGACCAACGTGATCTCGATCACCGACGGCCAGATCTTCCTGGAAACCGACCTGTTCTACCAAGGCATCCGTCCGGCCGTGAACGTCGGCATCTCGGTGTCGCGCGTCGGCTCGTCGGCCCAGATCAAGGCGATGAAGCAAGTCGCCGGCCCGATTAAGGGCGAGCTGGCCCAGTATCGTGAAATGGCCGCCTTCGCGAAGTTCGGCTCGGACCTGGACGCCTCGACCCAGAAGATGCTGGCCCGCGGCGAGCGCCTGACCGAGCTGCTGAAGCAGCCGCAATACGCGCCGCAATCGGTCGAAGAGCAGGTCTGCGTGATCTACGCCGGCACCCGCGGCTATCTCGACGGCATCCCGACCTCGTCGGTTCGCCGCTTCGAAGCCGAGTTCCTGGCCCGTCTGCACAGCCAGCATGCCGACCTGCTGGAAGGCATCCGCACCAAGAAGGCGCTCGACAAGGATCTGGAGAACACGCTCAAGAGCGCGCTCGACAGCTTCTCGTCGACCTTCGCCTAAGCCCCTCGGAACCGCTCGGAGAGAGTAGCGCCGAATGGCCAGCTTGAAGGAAATGCGCAATCGGATCTCGAGCGTCAAAGCGACGCAAAAGATCACGAAAGCGATGCAGATGGTGGCGGCCGCCAAGCTGCGCCGGAGCCAGGACGCGGCGGAATCCGCCCGCCCTTACGCCCGGCGTCTGGCCAGCGTCATCGCCAATCTCGCCACCGGCGTGTCCGGCGACGGGGCCCCGAAGCTCCTGGCGGGCACGGGGCGTGATGATCGCCACCTGGTGGTCGTCGCTGCGGCCGATCGCGGCCTGGCGGGCGGCTTCACCTCGTCGATCGTCCGCGCCGCGCGGGCTCACATCGATGGGCTGATCGCTCAGGGCAAGTCCGTGCAGATCATCTGCGTCGGCAAGAAGGTGACGGCGCAGCTCGCCAAGCCCTATGCCGGTCGTATCGTCGAGAGCTTCGACCTGTCGTCCTACCGTCAGCTGACGCTGGCCGTGGCGCAGCCGATCGCCGACGTGATCACGCGCGAGTACGAGGCAGGCGAGACCGACGTGGTCACCCTGTTCTACAGCCGCTTCAAGTCGGTGGTGCAGCAGATCCCGACCGGTCTGCAGCTGATCCCGGCCACCGTGGAGGGCGTCGAAGCCGCCTCGGGGCCGACGGCGGTCTATGAGTATGAACCCTCGGAAGAGGCCATCCTCGAGACCCTGCTGCCGCGCAACCTGACGGTCCAGATCCTTTCGGCTCTGCTGGACAACATGGCCGGCTTCTACGCCAGCCAGATGACCGCCATGGACAACGCCACGCGCAACGCCGGCGATATGATCAAGCGCTACACCCTCGAGTACAACCGTTCCCGCCAGGCCCAGATCACCAAGGAGCTGATCGAGATCATCTCCGGCGCCGAAGCCGTCTGATCTAGCCTAACGACATAAGCACGCAGAGACCGAAAGACCGCAACGCCATGGCCAAGACCCCCGCTGAAAAGCCGGCGACCGCCGCCAAGAAGCCCGCAGCCCCCAAGGCCGCCGCTGCTCCGAAGGCCGCCGTCGCCAAGGCCCCCGCCGCCGCCAAGGCTCCGGCCGCCAAGAAGCCGGCCGCCCCGAAGGCCGCCGCGCCGAAGGCTCCGACCATGACCCTGGACGGCGCCACCGGCCGCCTCGTCCAGATCATCGGCGCCGTCGTCGACATCGAGTTCGACGGCGCTCTGCCGGCGATCCTGAACGCCGTCGAGACCGTCAACGAAGCCACTGGCCAGCGCCTGGTGTTCGAAGTCGCCCAGCACCTGGGCCAGAGCACCGTCCGCGCGATCGCCATGGACGCCACCGAAGGCCTGGTTCGTGGCCAGCCCGTGCGCGACACCGGCGAGCCGATCCGCGTGCCGGTCGGTCCGGGCACCCTGGGCCGCATCATGAACGTCATCGGCGAGCCGATCGACGAGCAGGGCCCGATCCGTTCGGACATCAGCCGCACGATCCACCGTGACGCTCCGTCCTTCGCCGAGCAAACCAACACCGCCGAAGTTCTGGTCACGGGCATCAAGGTCATCGACCTGATGTGCCCCTACACCAAGGGCGGCAAGATCGGCCTGTTCGGCGGCGCCGGCGTCGGCAAGACCGTGACGATGCAGGAACTGATCAACAACATCGCCAAGGCTTACGGCGGTTATTCGGTTCTGGCCGGCGTGGGCGAACGCACCCGCGAAGGCAACGACCTGTACCACGAGATGATCGAGTCGAACGTGAACGTCGACCCGAAGGCCAACAACGGCTCGACCGAAGGCTCGCGCTGCGCCCTCGTTTACGGCCAGATGAACGAACCCCCGGGCGCCCGCGCCCGCGTCGCCCTGACCGGCCTGTCGATCGCGGAGTACTTCCGTGACGAAGAAGGCAAGGACGTGCTGCTGTTCGTCGACAACATCTTCCGCTTCACCCAAGCCGGCGCCGAAGTGTCGGCTCTGCTGGGCCGTATCCCGTCGGCCGTGGGCTATCAGCCCACCCTGGCCACCGAGATGGGCAACCTGCAGGAGCGCATCACCTCGACGAACAAGGGTTCGATCACCTCGGTCCAGGCCATCTACGTGCCCGCCGACGACTTGACCGACCCGGCTCCGGCCACCTCGTTCGCCCACTTGGACGCCACCACCGTTCTGTCGCGTGACATCGCGGCCCAGGCCATCTTCCCGGCCGTGGACCCGCTGGACTCGACCTCGCGGATCATGGACCCGCTGGTCATCGGCGAAGAGCACTACACGGTCGCCCGTCGCGTCCAGGAAGTCCTGCAGCAGTACAAGGCCCTGAAGGACATCATCGCCATCCTGGGCATGGACGAGCTGTCGGAAGAGGACAAGCTGATCGTGTCGCGCGCTCGCAAGATCTCGCGCTTCCTGAGCCAGCCGTTCCACGTCGCCGAGCAGTTCACCAACACGCCGGGCGCCTTCGTCCAGCTGAAGGACACGATCCGCTCGTTCAAGGGCATCGTCGACGGCGAGTACGACCACCTGCCGGAAGGCGCCTTCTACATGGTCGGCCCGATCGAAGAAGCCGTGGCCAAGGCCGAAAAGATGGCGGCTGAAGCCTAATGACCGAAGAGACGGACCTGGCCAATTTCTGCTGTGACGAGCTGGCCGAAGCGGTGTCTCCGGACGCCAACGCCGGCTTGATCGAGCATGACAGCGGCCTGATCCTGCTGAATCTCGGCGAGCGGGAAGAAGAAGGCGAAACCGGCGTTGTGCTGGCGACGATCCGCTTCTGCCCGTTCTGCGGAACTGAGATCCAGACCGATGAAGACATCGAGGCCGCTCTGGGCGGCGTCGAGGAGACGTTCAACTGATGGCCAAGCTGCACTTCTCTCTGGTCGCTCCCGAGCGCGAACTGTTCTCGGGCGAGGTGGACATGGTCCAGGCTCCGGGCGCTGAAGGCGACTTCGGCGTACTGGCCAACCACGCCCCGTTCATGACCACCCTGCGCGAAGGCAAGGTGACCGTGAAGGACGGCGCGACCACCAAGGTGTTCGACATCCAGGGCGGTTTTGCTGACGTTGGTCCCGAGGGCCTGACGATCCTGGCGGAGCACGCCGTCGAAGCGGCCTGATCCGACTCGGCCCCTTGTCGAGCTGATCTTGAAGCGCCCCCGGTCCTCTGGATCGGGGGCGTTTTCGCGCCCAAAGCGATCTGCTGTCGCGCCGCTGGAGATAAAATTACACCTGTGGCCCAATCTTGGTCTTAATCGGCGCCCATAAGGGTTGCGAGGGACCGTCTGTCGGTTTTAATGCCGACCTCTCGTCTTGTTGGGGATACCTTGCCTATGCGCCTTGCGCTCGTCAGCCTGATCGCCCTCGGCGCGGTCTCGACCTCCGCCTTCGCTCAGGAGCAAACCACGGCTCCTGCGTCCACCCCGGCCGCGACGCCGGCTCCGGCGGATCAAGCCGCCCCCGCCGCCCCGGCTGACCAAGCCGCTCCCGCCGTCGCCGCGCCCGCCGCCGAAGCTGCGCCGGCCGCTGACTCCTACGTCGCGCCGGTCCGCGGTCCGCGCACCACCGACCCCTTCACCGTCCGCCTGCTCGACGTGCTGGACAAGGTCTGCAAGCCGCAGGTCGCCGGCGGTGACTTCGCCCAGCTGGTCAAGGACTACGGCTTCAAGAAGAAGAAAGAGCAGTGGATCTTCGCGCTGGAGAAGCCGTTCAACATCACCCTGGACAACCCGGGTTCGAACCGCAACGTCTGCACGGTCACGATCGACTGCTCGCAGGCCCAGGAGCAGGCCCAGGAACTGGCCAACGGCCTGCATGACTGGGCGACCTGGGAAAACAGCCCGCAGCTGCGCCTGATCCGCAACGACCAGACGGTCGGCAGCGACTTCCGTCGCTTCACCGTCTCGTGGGACGACGCCTGGGCCGGCGGCCGCGCGGGTCTGGTCTATATGCGTCTGAAGAAGCTGGACGAGACCTCGGTCGGCAAGAACTTCGAGCGCGCGCAGATCCTGTACAGCACGACCAGCCGCTAAGCGGTCGTTGCGTCCCTCGGGGCGCGGACTTATCTAGCGAAGGCGCGGGGACGACCCCGCGCCTTTTGCGTTTCCTGGGGACGACCCCGCTTCTGAAACAAGGGGCTCGTCGTGGCCTGGATCATTCTCTTCGTCGCGGGCCTGTTCGAGATCGGCTGGGCCGTGGGCCTGAAGTTCACCGAAGGCTTCACGCGGCCGATTCCCACCGTGCTCACGGCCATCAGCCTCGTCCTGTCGATGGGGCTCTTGGGATGGGCTGTGAAGACCCTGCCCCTGGGCACCGCCTATGCGGTCTGGACCGGCATCGGCGCGGTCGGCACGGCCATCGTCGGCATTGTCGTGTTCAAGGAGCCGGCCACGGCCGCGCGGCTCGTTTGTTTCGGGCTCATTGTTGCGGGCATCCTCGGGCTGAAGGTCTTCAGCCCGCAATAGGCAGCGAGCTCAGGCCGCCGCGCGGCCTTCGGCTGCAATGAAGTCGAGGCAGCGTGCGGCGACCCTTTCCCAACCGGGCTCGCCGGGCAGCCAGTGGCTCATCTCGGAAAACACCTCGGCCTGGCCGCCCAGGCGCGCGGCGGTCTGGCGAACGGTGGCGGGCGGATGGATCACGTCCTTGCCCCCGGCGATCGCCAGGACCGGACAGGTCGGCGCGCGCACATTGGTGGTCATGAACGGGTCGAGCCACCAGTTCAGCGTTTCCCATAGCGCGCGCCCGCTCTCGGGCGTCATGCGGGCGAAGATCGCCTTGCGCTCGGCGCGCTCAAGGCGATCGACGCTATAGCGACGCACGACGCCATAGTCCGGTGCGATGGCCTGCATCCAATAGGGGCCCAGGGCGTAGAGGCTGACCGCCGAGACGGCCTCCTCAAGGCTGGCGCCGGAGACGCCCCAGGGGGGCGACGGCGCCAACAGGATCAGCTTGGACACGGGCGCGCGAGACGCCGCCATCTGGGCGACAAGGCCGCCCATGGAGTGGCCGATCAGGATCGGAGGAGACTCGCAGGCCTCGATCAGGCGACTGATCTGCCGCGCATAGTCCGACATGGAGACGCCGGTCGCGCTGCTGGCGCCGTCATGGCCGATGAGGTCAGGCGTCATCACGCGGTGGCCCGCCGTCTCGAACGGCGCGCGGAACGCATCGAAGGTCCATCCACCGCAGAAAGCGCCGTGGACCATGATCACCGGTGCGTGCATGAACGCCCCTAACACCCCGCCGACGAAGCAGCCGGCGGGGTCAGCCTACACTTACTTCTCGGCCTTGGGCGAGGATTTGGCCGGCGCCTTTGTCGCAGGCGGCTTGGCGGGCTTTGGGGCGGCCTTTGGAGCGGCCTTTGGGGCGGCCGGCGTCTTGGCGGCAGGCGCGGCCTTGGCTGCGGGCTTCGCGGCGGGTTTGGCCGCAGCCTTGGGCGCAGCGGGCTTCTTGGCGGCTGGCGCCTTTTCAGCCGCCGGCTTGGCTGCGGCCTTGGCCTTCGGCGCGGGAGCCGCCTTGGCCGGGGCGGCGGCCGCCGGGGCCACCTTGGCTTTCGGCGCAGCCTTCTTGGCGGCGGGAGCCGGGGTCTTGGGCTTCGGCTCGGCCTTGGGCTTGGCCGCCGCCTTCTTGGGAGCGGGAGCCGGTTCGGCGGCCTTCACTGGTTCCGGCGCGGGCGCGGGCGCCTCGACCGGGGCGGTCGCCGCCGGCTTGGCGGGTTCGGGCGAAGGCGCCGGTGCGGCCTTGGGAGCCGGTGCGGCCTGGGCGGCGGGCGTCTGGTTCTTGCCCCGCAGCCAGGCGATCACGTCATCGAGGATCTTCATCGTGTTCGGCTCGTCTATGAGATAATGGGCGTTGTTGGGATAGATCTTGATGTCGGCGCTGGTGTACTTGCGGCCGATCCGCTGTACGTCATCCAGCGGCGTGGTCCGGTCCAGCGCGCCGGCCATGACCAGGATCGGGATCGTCACCTTGGCGGCGTCAACGTACGCGGCCTTGTTTGGATCCTTGTCCGGCCAGGCGAGGTCAGCCAGCACCTGCCCGCTGTCATGCACCATGGTGGCGTAGAGCGCGTCGTGACGGCTGGCCGGCACCGCGTTCATCACGCCGAACTTGAAGCCGGTCTTCCACATCTTGCCCGCCTTGGTCTCAGGCTTGGGCTGGATGGCCATGTTGAGGAAGGTGAAGACCGGCGAGAGCTTGGGCTTGCCGCGTGCGTCCGCCGGCGAGGCGGGGGCGAACAGCACCAGGGCCGAGGCATGGCCCGCTTCGGCGACCTTCTGGGCGATCAGCCCGCCCATGGAGTGGCCAAAGACCAGCGGCTTCTTGCCGGTCTCCTTGGTCAGGGTCTGGGCCAGGGCGGTCATCTCGGCGACATAGTCGGCCAGGGTCAGGCCCACCAGACCCGCTCTTGGGCCGTCGACCGTCCGCACCGCTGCGCGGATCGTCGGCGCCTCGACGCGATAGCCCTCGGCCCTAAGCCGCTGGGCGACCGGACCCCAGACGTCACCCGCGCAGCCATAGCCGTGGATCAACAGAACCGTGTCCGTCATTCAACTCTCCCCTTCGCGGCGGACGACTGACTAGCCTCCGCGCGCGAACCCCTGGAACGCGGCGACCACCGCTTCGTAGACCCCGCGCTTGAAGGGTACGATCAGTTCGGGCGTTTCGTCGAGCCTGCCCCATCGCCAGGCGTCGAACTCGATGTGTTCGTCCGCTTCCAGATCGATCTCGGACTCCTCGCCGACGAAACGATAGGCGAACCAGACCTGCTTCTGGCCCCGCCAGCCGCGCGCGTGCTTGGGATTGGCCAGAACCTCGGGCGGGAAGTCGTAGGTGATCCATCCTTCGGTGCGCCCGAGAAGCTCCACGGACGTGACGCCGGTCTCTTCGGCCAGTTCGCGACGGGCGGCGACCTCGAGGTCCTCGCCCTCATCGACGCCGCCTTGCGGGAACTGCCAGTTGAACGGCGGGGCCTGGCGATGGCGACGGCCCAGCCAGACGCGGCCGTCCGGGTGAAACAGCACGACGCCGACATTGGGGCGATGTTGGGGATGGTCCAGCTCAGTCATGCCTGAGCTTATCTCAGGACGCTCAGCGGTGCGCCAGGGCCGAGGCCGGGGCCAACTGGATCCCGCGGGCCTGCAGACCGGCGGCCCAGGTCCGGACCTGGTTGATCGTCACCGGATAGGCGAAGCCCGAGCCCAGCGACTGGCCCCGGCTGGCCGCGCCCGTTTCCAGCGCGCGAAGTTGGGCGTCGATGGCGCTGGCGGACAGCTCGTCGTCGATCACGCGGTCGGCCGAAGCGCGGGGGATCGGGCCTGCGCGGCGGGCGGCCAAGCCATCGTCGATGAAGGCCAGGCCCCGCGCCTTCAGGGCGGCGTTGAAGGTGTTCATCGCCTGATCGTTGTCGACGAAGCGGGCGCCCAGATAGTTGGACAGGCCAAAATAGCCCGTCGCGCGCGACATCAGCCACTCCAGCTTGCGCACCGTGTCGTCGGGCCGGTTGGTCGCGATCAGGGTGTAGGGGCCAGGATCGTTGGCCGGATAGTCCGCCGGCTCCATCGGGGTTTCCAGCAGCACCTCGTGGCCATGGGCGCGGGCCAGGTCGATCCAGCCTTGCAAGCCCTCGGCGTAGGGGGCGAAGGACAGGGTGATCTCGCCGGGCAGTGTCTCGATCGCGGCGCGGGTGGTCTGGGCGTTCAGGCCAAGGCCGCCAATGACGACCGAGACCTTGGGGCGGCCGTCTGGCGTGAAGGGGCGGGCATAGGCGTCGGCGACGGTTCGTCCGTCGGCGGCGATGATCGGCAGCAGGCCGCCGCCAGGGCCAGGGGCGCTCAGGCCCGCCATCGGCGCCTGGGGCAGGCCCGGTCCCTGCGGGATGGCCGGCGCGTTCTCCAGGCCTTCGGCGATGGGCGCCTCGTCTTGGGTCTTGGCCATGACGGGGCCGAACGGACTGGCTGAAAGACCCAGTTCGCCGGGAACCAGGCTGGCTTCATGGGCCGGATCCCCGCTCAGCGCCTCGCGCCAGCCTTCCGGCGCGTTCTTGGTCGCGCCGATCTTGGTCAGCTCAAGGCGAATCAAGGGCGCGCCGGCCTTTGGATCGCTGGTGATCAGGACCAGCGCCGCCAGCGAGGCCAGGAACAGGCAGGCCGCGCCGCTGGCGCTGATATAGGGATTGCTGATCGCCGCCATGAGCTTGGCGCGCAGGTCATCGGGCGCGCCCGAGGCGGGCGCGGCGGCGGCGTAGGCGGGCTTGCGCGAAAACGAGACGGCCATGACGTCGTCACCCTACGCGGCAAGCTTCGAAGATATGGTTAACGAGATATGGCCAGACACGATCCCAGGCGCGATCCGAGGCGCGACCGGGCGACGCGGGCGCCGCTGAAATCATCGTTTTCTGCAACGGACGCGGGCGTGGGCGTCTAGTGGTCGAAAAGTCTTCCGGACGCGGATTGACGATGACCGTCCATGCGCTTTCCTCAAAGACCTCTCGCGGGAGAGATCGGGCCCCGCCCGGCGCTGAAGGCGAAACCGCCCCGGAAACGCTCAAGCAAAAGGACCGCGCGAGACGTTGAACGCTGGAAAGCAGGGCGCTGGTCGCTCTCGCCGAAGGAGCAAGGCCCGCCGTCCATCTGGTCGGCCGCTGAATCTCTCAGGCGCCAAGGACAGCGGGGGCAGAAGGCGGGTCACGTCGACCCGTCCAGGCCCCTGTGTGTGTTAGCGAGCGTATAGATCAACAAAATTTGCCGAGGCAGCATTTGTAGCGCGATCGCCTTTGAGGCTTTCGCGAACAAGTCGTTCTGTTCTAAATGACCAATTCTCATATGATCGAAAATCAAACAGATATTGTACAAGCTTTTACCGATAAATTTTCGTTTGCATGTTTCTCCTTATTGCGGGTTTACCTGAATTTATCCCCTTGTGACGCTGAGCGGGTCAACATGATTGGGGATAGTCATGACCACTCGCAAACCCACGCGCGACACCGCGCGCTTCAAAGCGCTGTTACTGGCCGCCTCGCTGCTGGGCGGCGCGACCTCCGCCTACGCCCAGGACGCGGAGAAGGCCGCCGAACTGGAAACGGTGGTGGTGACCGGCAAGCGCCTGTCGGAGGCCAGCGTCGCAATCGGCACCGACCGCGCCACCGCGACCGTCTCGATCACGCGTGAGGCCCTGCTGTCGGCCCCCGCAGGCATCACCGGCCTGAAGATGCTGGAGAGCCTGCCGGGCTTCAACGTCCAGGCCAATGACGCGCTGGGCATGTACGAGTTCGGCAACTCGGTCTCGGTGCGGGCCTTCAACTTCCAGCAGATCGGCTTCCTGCTGGACAATATTCCGATGGGGCGCAGTGACCAGTTCGGCGGCAGCCCGATCTATCGCTATGTCGACAACGAGAACCTGCTGCGGGTGACGGCCTCGGCCGGCGCCGGGGATGTGGCCCTGCCCAGCTACGCGTCGCTGGGCCCGATCGTCGACTACTTCACCCAGGCGCCGTCGCAGGAAGCCGGTGGTGCGATCAGCCAGACCTTCGGCAGCGACGCGCTGCGCCGCACCTTCCTGCGGCTCGAGATGGGCAAGCTGGGTCCGGTGTCAGGCTATGTCAGCGGCTCGTGGATCAAGGGCGACCTTTGGCGCGGCCCGGGCACGATCGATCGCAAGCACTATGAGGGCAAGCTGAAGTACGACCTGCCCAACGGCGGCGACATCACCTTCCAGACCGTGCACAACGACTATTTCGACTATGACAGCCCGTCGATCACCAAGGCGCAGTACGCCGGGACCGCCGGCGATGTCTTCGGACGCAAGGGCCGCTATTTCGCCTATCTGGGCGTTCCGCCGACCTCTGTACCGTTCGGCACGGCGATCTCGATCCCGACCGCCAGCCTCCCCGAAACCGTAGCGGGGGTGCCATACTCCAACGCAAACTACGCGCAGTACTACAAGTTCGCGATCAACAAGCGGCAGGACCACCTCTATGGCCTGACGCTCAATACGCCGCTGGGCGATGATCTCGACCTGACCGCCACGGCCTACTACGAGGACAAGGGCGGGTACGGGGTTTCGCCCGAGGCCTATGCCACCTCTCTGACCAGCCACAACGCCCAGCGCCTGATCGTGCCGGGCCTGTTCGCGCCCAAGGGCATCCAGTACGGCCTGTCGGGCGTCGACGGCATCCGCCAGGGCGTCACCGCCAAGCTGGCCTGGCACGTCGGCTTCAACAAGATCGAAGCCGGCCTCTGGCTCGAGAACGACGACTATCACCGCACCCAGAACCGCTACAACGTGGCGGGCGGAAATCCTGACGGCGCGCCGCTGTTCAACGAGCGGGTCCACGCCCAGCGCGACTACACGTCCCTGCGGGAGACCAAGCAGTTCTTCCTGAAGGACACCCTGACGCTGATGGACTCCAAGCTGAAGCTGGAGCTTGGCTTCAAGGCCACCGACATCGACTACAAGATCGCCGGCTATCGCAATCCCAACGACTACATCTTCAGCCGCCGTCCGCTGCTGAAGGACAATTGGAAGGACAGCTTCCTGCCCCAGGTCGGCGCGGTCTATAGCGTCACCGGCCGCGACCAGATTTTCGCCTCGTACTCGGAGAACATGGCCCTGCCGCGTGGCGCGGACGACATCTTCTCGGCCGCCAGCCCGACGGTCGCGGGCCCCGATCCTGAGACCTCGACGAACTGGGAGCTTGGCTATCGCGCCAACCACAAGACGTTCAACGCCTCGGTCGTGGCCTACCAGACCGAGTTCAAGAATCGTCTGCAGTCGTTCGCCGCCCCGGTGCCCGGCGGCGGTGGGATCACCGAGACCTTCTTCCAGAATGTGGGGGCGGTGCGGGCCAAGGGGGTCGAATTCAGCGGCCAGTGGAAGCCCGAGTTCCTGGCGGGCAAGGCGTATTTCAACGCCAACCTCTCCTACAACAGCGCCAAGTTCCAGGACGATGTCTTGAACTATCGCGCCAGCGCCACGGCGGCGGCCACGACCCTGGGCATCGCCGGCAAGAAGGTGCCGGACTTCCCCGACTGGGTGGTCCAGGGCGGCCTGACGGTCGAACCGTTCGACGGCCTGTTGATGAACATCTCCGCGCGCCACCTGGAGAGCCGTTTCACCAACTTCATCAACAGCGAAAAGGTCGGCGGCTATACGATCGTCAACGCCTATATCGACATCGGCGACGGCTTCTCGGCCGGGCCGTTCAGCCAGATCAAGGCGCGGGTCAATATCGATAACCTGTTCGACAAGGACTATCTGGGCACCATCAATACGACGGTGAACACCGCCGCCAGCTTCCGTCCCGCGCCGCCGAGAACGGTGCAGTTCACGATCTCGGCCGACTTCTAGAACAAGCCGTCCTGACCATGAAAACGCCGCCCCAGGGCCCTGGGGCGGCGTTGACGTTTTTCGGCCTTGGGCGAGATGTCGCCGGCTATTTGACCTCGGTGACCGGCGCCTTGCCGCCCGCCGCCGCGGCGGCCTTGGCGGTCACCTCGGCGACCTTGGCCGCAGGCTTGGGCAGCTTCGGCGTCTTGGCGACGCCGCCGGCCTGCAGCACCGCGATCGCGCGTTGCAGTTGGAAGTCGCCCTTCTTGTCGTCAAAGCCGGTCGGCGGAGCCTCGGCGGGCGCGTGCGGCGCCACTCGGGTCTTACCCTCGTCGGCGTTCAGCGCGTTCTTGAAGCTGGCTTCGCTGAACCAGACCCGGTTGGCGATGTCCTGGGCCTGGTCACGGGTCTGGGCGACCTCGAGATCCGGGGCGATGCCGGTCTTCTGGATCGAGCGGCCCGACGGGGTGAAATACTTGGCCGTCGTTAGCTTCAGGGCGCCGTCGGCCCCGCCGCGCAGCGGAATGACGGTCTGCACCGAACCCTTGCCGAAGCTGGTCAGGCCGACCACTTCGGCGCGCTTGCGGTCCTGCAAGGCGCCGGCGACGATTTCGGCCGCCGAGGCCGAGCCCTGGTTGATCAGCACCACCATGGGCAGGCCGTTCAGCATGTCGCCGCCACGGGCGTTGTAGCGCTGGATATTGCGCGGGTCGCGACCGCGCTGGCTGACCACCTCGCCGCCGTCCAGGAACACGTCGGCCACGCCGACCGCCTGATCCAGCAGGCCGCCCGGATTGTTCCGCAGATCCAGGATCAGGCCCTTCATCTTCGGATTCTTGGACTTCAGCTCGTTGACCGAGCTGGCCAGGGCGTCGGTAGCCTTTTCGTTGAAGCCGGGCAGGCGGACATAGCCGTAGTCGCCCTCCATGCGGGCGATGGCGGCCTTGGGCTTGATCACCTCGCGCACCAGCTTGACGTCGAAGGGATCGGTCTTTTCGCGGGCGATGGTCAGGGTGACGGCCTCGCCGGCCGTGCCGCGCATCTGCTTGACGGCTTCGTTGACCGTCAGGCCCAGCACGCTCTGACCGTTGACGGCGGTGATGTAGTCACCCGCCTGGATGCCCGCGCGCGAGGCGGGGGTGCCGTCCATCGGCGAGATCACCTTGACCACGCCCTCTTCGCTGGTGACTTCCAGGCCAAGCCCGCCGTACTCGCCGCGCGTGGTGTCCTGCATGTCTTCGTAGCTGTCGGGCGACAGATAGCCCGAGTGCGGGTCCAGGCTGGTCAGCATGCCGTCCAGCGCCGCCTCGATCAGCTTCTTGTCATCGACCTCGGTGACGTACTGGTCCTCGACCGTCCCCAGCACGTCGCCGAACAGCTCCAGCAGTTTGTAGGTCTGGGCCTTGGGGGCGTTGTTCGCCTGGGCGATGGGACTGATATAGGCCATCGTTCCCGCGCCGAGGACGAAGGCAGAAACGCCAATGAGCAGGTACTTGCGCATAAAGGCCCAGAAGGCTCCCTAGCGACGCGCGGCGCCGCAAACCGTGTTTAGCCCCGACCAACCCTGTCCGTGACCGGAGGTATAATTACGGCCACAATTACTGAAAAAGTCGACTATCGCGACTCCTGTTTGAGCCAGCGCTCCGGATCGGCCGGCGCGCCGTTCTCCCGTACCTCCATATAGAGTTCCGGCTCGGAGGATACAGGGTCTGGCATCTTCCCGATCGGCGCGCCCGCCGCGACAGATTGTCCGGGCGAAACGTTGATCTGGTCCAGGCCCGCCAGCACGACATGATAGGCCCCCTGCACGCGCAGGATCAGCACCGCGCCCCAGCCGTTCAGCGCCCCGGCGTACTCGACCACGCCGCCCGCCGGCGCGGCGATGGTCGCGCCCTTCTCGGGGCGAAGGGTGAGGCCCGGCGACTTGCCGCCAGCGGGCATTTCCTGGCCAAACCGGCGGACGATCGCGCCCTGCACAGGGGGGCGCAGGCTGAGCGGACCGCTGGGCTGGGCGTTTCCGAGGCCATCGGTCAGGGCGCCCAGGGTCTTCAGTTCGTTGGCCTGGGTCAGGGTCTCTTGAGCGTAGGCGCGTTCCAGCTCGGTCTTCTCGATGATCAGCCGCTCGATCTCGCCCTTGCGGTCGGCGACAACGCTCTCGGCGGTGAACAGCTCGGCCGACGCGGCCGCGGCCTCACGGCGTAGGGCCCCGACCGCGACGGCCTGACGGCCATAGGCGTCGGCTCTTTGCTTCAGTTCAGGCGTCATGGCCCGAATCAGGATGGCCGCCCGCACCGCGTCGCGCGCGTCGCCGGGCGAGACCAGCAGGGCCGGCGGCGGGTCGCGGCGGAACATCTGTAGGGCTGAGAGCAGGCGCGACAGGCGCTGCCGGTTTTGCCCCAGGTCGCTGAGGATCTTGTTTTCGCGCGCGTTCAGCGCCTCCAGCCGCGCGCGCTTGGCGTCGACGTCGACGCCGGCGGCGATACGGGCGTGATCCAGGCGGTCGAGCTCGGCCCGCAAATCCTCGATCTCGCGACGGGTGTCAGCGGCGAGTTGGCGGTCCTTGGCGCGTTGCGCCTCGAAAGCGGCGTCGGCGCGCTGCCAGCCGACCACGGCCGTGGGAACGGTCAGGATCAAGGCGCAGACGGCGAAGACGAGTCGCGAGCGGGACATCGCCGCAACTCTTGCCTCAATCGCGGTGATAGGGCGAGCCCGACAGGATGGTGGCGGCGCGATAGATCTGTTCGGCCAGCATGGCGCGGGCCAGGGCGTGCGGCCAGGTCTGGACGCCGAAGGCCATGGTCTCGTTGGCGGCCGACAGGATCGAGGGATCCAGACCGTCGGCCCCGCCGATCAGGAACACCACGCGGCGGTTCCCGTCATCGCGCAGCTGGGCCAGATGATCGGCGAAGGCGCGGCTCTTCCATGCCTTGCCGTGCTCATCGCACGCCACGACATAGGCGCCCTCCAGATGCGGACGCAGCACCTCGGCTTCGGCCGCCTTGCCGGGCTTGCGAGCCTCGACCTCGATGATCTCGACCGGGCCCAGCGCCAGGGCGCGGCCTGACGCGGTGGCGCGGGACGCATAGTCCACGGCCAACTGCGCCTCGACCATGCGACCGAGCTTTCCGACGGTGAGGATGGTGATCTTCATTTCACCGAGCATGTGCCACGGCCGGGCCGTTTCGTCGCCACGAAAGCCTTGGCGGACGCGACGAAGCAGTCGGGCGCGGTGAGCAGCAGGAAGTGCGGGCCGCCCCTGACGATCGTCAGGCCCACGCGGCCGGCCGGCTTGAGGCGCGCGATCTGGGCCTGGGCGCCGGCCAGGGGAGTCTTGGGGTCGAGATCGCCCTGCAGCACCAGGACGGGCGGCAGCTGGGCGGGCGCCTTGGCGAACCCGGCGTCGCGGGGATAGGCGTTGCTCGCGCCGCCGATCAGCTGTCCGGGCAGGGGGCTGGTGAACAGCAGGTCCGCAGCCTCGGCGTCGATCTGGGCCTTGGTCACGCTGGGCCGGGCGTTGTTCTCCGAGGCGCTGATCAGGCTGACCAGCGGGATCGACATCGAAGACTGCTCAAAGCGCATGAAGTCGCCCGCGAAGGCTTCGAGCTCGGCTTTCGCCTTGAGGGCCGGCGCGGGATCGCCGGCGCGCAAGGCGGCCAGGATGGCTGGAATCTGGGCGCGCTGGGCGGGATAGTCGAGCAGGGCGCCGAAGAACAGCTTGGGCTTGCCGCCCGGGGCCAGGGCCGCGAGCCTGGGGTCGTCGACCACGGCCTGCATCGCCGCCACCGCCGAGCCGCCCAGTTGGGCGCGGCACGCCTTGTCGGCGTCGCAGCGCGCCAGCACCTGGCGGCCGACAGCATCGACCACGGCCGAGCGATGGCTGAGGTCCAGCGTCGTCGTGTCGTCGGGCGGAACCAGAGAGTCGAGGATGACGCCGTCCACACGCCTGGGCGGCGCGACCGCCAGGGTCCGCAGCACCAACTGCGTGCCATACGAGACGCCGTAAAGGATCGTCGGCCTATCGCCGCCATAGCGATCCATCAGGGCGCGCAGGTCGCCGGCGGCGTTGCTGATGCTGAAGGTCTTGGCGCGCGGCGCGGTCAGGGCTGAAAAACAGGTGCTCCACTCGGCGCCGCTCAACGCCATGCCGCCTGGACTTTTGGGCGCCTCCTCGGCCGGACACAGCCGCGTGGAGAAGCCCGTCCCGCGATGGTCAGGGATCATCAGATCGTAGCCGGGGAACGCCGCTCGCAAAGGCGTCAGCAGCGGATAGAAACTGGCGCCGGACTCGCCTGGTCCGCCGGAGATCAACCAGACCTGGCCCCGCGACGGGCCTTGGGCGGGGAACTGGCGGACGAACAGCTGGGCGTCGCCAAGGTCCGGAGCCGTTGGGCTAAGGGGCGCCTGGAGACGCGCGCATAGCGACCCGGTCAGGGCCGGATCCCGGGCGGCGTCGGCGCAGGGCGCGAAAGCGTCGGAGGCGGAGTCGAAGGGCGCGGCCAGGCCGGGGCCGGCGGTTGCGGTCAGCCATAACGCGGCGGCCGCGAAAACAAGGGATTTCATCCGTCACTCCAAGGGAGCGCGCACGATGAGGCACCGCGCCGGTCGGCGCAGCTTAAGCTTTGGTCATGTGGAGAAAGCGCGGCCCGCCGCTCACCGTCTGGTGAGCGGGCGAGGCCGGTCTCGAACGATCAGTTCGCCGCGGTGCGGTGCGGGGCGTCGACCGCCCAGATCTTTTCGATGTTGTAGAAGCTGCGCACTTCGGGACGGAACAGGTGCACGACGACGTCACCGGCGTCGATCAGCACCCAGTCGCAGTGCGGCAGGCCTTCGACCCGCGCCTTGCCGAAGCCGTTTTCCTTCAGGGCGCGCAGGATATGGTCGGCCAGAGCGCCGACGTGACGGTGCGAACGGCCCGACGCCACGATCAGGCTGTCGGCGACCGAGCTCTTGTCCGTCAGGTCGATGTGGACGATGTCCTGCGCCTTGTCGTCGTCAAGGCGGTCAAGGATCAGGCGCTCCAGCGCCTTCACGTCAAAAACCGGACTCAGGCCGGGGGATTCAGTCGAGGACTCGGCGCCGGCCGGGCCTTCGTGCGCACTTTGCGCGGGGTCGCTACGCAGCGGATTGCTCCTTATGGGGTCGCTGTGGATAGCTCTCTTAGCACGGAATTGGGCGAAACGTGAGGGGGTGATGGCCGAATGGCGATTTGCGAGCCGTTCAGGGCCTTCGCACGGTGGCGCTCAGCCCTTCTGCCGCGCCCGCATCGCCGTGGAGGAGGCGAAGTTCAGCGGTCCCGTCAGATAGACCCAGGCGGGCGATTTGGCGTCCGGCAACTTGGCCGCGGCGCTGGCGGGCCAGCGGGCGAAGGCGAAGCGGCGGGCGGCCGGCGAGGTGCGGGCCTTCAAGGCGATCCAAGGTCGCGAGATCACCGCCACCGGGACTTCCCGCATGATCTGGGTCCAGCCGCGCCAGCGGTGGAAGGTCGCCAGGCTGTCGGCGCCCATGACCCAGACGAACTTCACGCCCGGATAGCGGGCTCGCAGCACGCGCAGGGTGTCGATCGTGTATTGCGAGCCGAGCCGCGTCTCGGCGTCGGAGACGATCATGCCCGACCCGCGCGCCCAGCGGCGGGCGTTGGCCATCCGCTCGGCTAGGGGGCGGGTCTCGTGGACGGGCTTCAGCGGGTTCTGCGGCGAGACCAGCCATATCACGCGGTCCAGCTCCAGACGGCGCATGGCCGTTTCGGCCACGTGGGCGTGGCCCTCGTGCGCCGGGTTGAAGCTGCCGCCGAACAGCCCGACGCGCATCCCGGGTTCCAGGTGGAACCCCAGACGCTGAGCGTTGGGCCGGCCGGCCTCAGGGACGAGTCTGGCCGGTCCCGCGAACCACATATTTGAACGTCGTCAGTTGCTCGGCCCCAACCGGGCCGCGGGCATGAAGCTTGTCGGTGGCGATGCCGATTTCGGCCCCGAAGCCGAACTCGCCGCCATCGGCGAACTGGGTCGAGGCGTTGACCAGCACGATGGCGCTGTCGACCTCGGCGATGAAGGCCTCGGCGGCGGCGGCGTCCTCGGTGATGATCGCGTCGGTATGGCCCGAGCCGTACGAGGCGATATGCCGCGCCGCGCCGGCCACGCCGTCGACCACGGCCACCGACAGGATCGGGGCCAGGTATTCGGTGGTCCAGTCCTCGACGGTGGCCTTCTTCATCGTCGGTTCGATGGCGCGGGCGGCGGCGTCGCCGCGCAGTTCGCAGCCTGCCTTGATCAGGGCGTCGGCGATCGGCGGCAGCAGCGTCTCGGCGGCGGCCTTGTCGATCAGCAGGGTCTCGGCCGAGCCGCAGACCGAGACGCGGCGCAGCTTGGCGTTCACCACCACCTCGACGGCCTTCTTCAGGTCGGCGGCGGCGTGGACGAAGACGTGGTTCAGGCCTTCCAGGTGGCCCAGCACCGGGGCGCGGGCCTCGGCCTGGACGCGGGCCACCAGGCTTTTGCCGCCGCGCGGAATGATCAGGTCGATGGTCTTGTCCAGCCCGGCCAGGATCATGCCAACGGCGGCGCGATCGGGCGTCTTCACCGCCTGGACGGCGGCGGCGGGCAGGCCGGCGGCCTTGAGACCGCGCGCGATGGCGGCGTGAATGGCGAGGTTGGAATGGATGCACTCCGACCCGCCGCGCAGGATCACCGCATTGCCCGAGCGCACGCACAGCGCCGCAGCGTCGGCGGTCACATTGGGGCGGCTCTCATAGATCATGGCGATCACGCCGATCGGCGTGCGGACGCGGGCGATGTCCAGGCCATTGGGCCGGGTCCAGCGCGCGGTGGCGACGCCGACGGGATCAGGGATGGCGGCCACGGCCTCGACGCCGGCGGCGACGCCTTCCAGGCGTGCGGCGTCCAGAGCCAGCCGGTCCAGCATCGGGCCCGAGACGCCGTTAGCCTCTGCGCGGGCGAGGTCTTTGGCGTTGGCCAGGAGGATGGCGTCGGCGTCTTCGCGGATGGCGACGGCCATGGCCTGGATGGCGGCCGTGCGCTGCTCTGGCGTGGCGAGGCGAAGCGCGCGCGCGCCCTCGCGGGCCGTCCGGCCCATCCCCGCCATGATCGCCTGCAAGCTGGCGCCCGCGTCGTCCATCTCGTCCCCGTCCTGAAGGTTATGCTCAGGTTGAGGCTTACCTAGGCCCTTTCGGAGGCGGATGAAACCGCGTTCGTCTGAAAACGGAGGGAGTTTTGGTGGCGGCCGGGGTCAGGCCATTGCCGGCGGCGAGCGCCCGACGCATCAAGGGTTGGCTAAAACCGAGAGGCGCTTCTGATGTCCGACAACAAGGTGAAGGGCCCGGTGTCCTACTTCCCGTCGATCGAAAAGACCTACGGACAGCCGGTCGCCCACTGGCAGAAGATCGTGCGCGACGCCTATCCGGCCAAGCACATGGATCTCGTCGCCGTACTGAAGAGCGCGCATGGGTTCGGCCACGGTCACGCCAACGCGATCGTGGCCTACACCCTGGCCGAGGACGGCCTGAAATAGCCGCCTATTTCGCGTAGACGATCCGGCACTCGCCCTCGACCGTGGTGTAGCGGCCGTTGGCGGCGTCGACGAACGAGATGCGGCCGCCTTCGTCATACTCGACCTTGCCGGTCGACCGGCCGGCGAAGGTCTGGGTTCCATACGACCAGCAGACGATGTCGGCCGGCTTGTCGTTCCAGGTGGCGGCGCGCCGGGCCTGCTTGCTCTCGGTGCAGGCCGACAGGGCGGGGATGGTCAGCAGGGCGAGGGCGACGATGGCGAGGCGCATGGGATTCCTTGGTGGTGGCTTGGTCGGCGATAGCGCGAGGGTCTCCCGGTCGCGAGTCCTGAGAGCTTAGCACCGGCGCGCGCGAGAAACAGCGGCGCGCCGATCCTCGCCTAGGCCTTCGGGCAAGCGCCCCACCGGGCGTAGTAGGCTTCCAGCGTCTCCAGGCCCATGGCTGCGCGGCGCGCCTCCAGGCCTTCAGGCTGATCCACAGCGGGATGGGGTTCGCGCTGGCCGGCCCGACAGCGCGCCTGGGTCGCGTAGAGCTGGTTGCGGCCCTCATTGGCGGCGAGGCGGTCGTACAGATAGGCGTAGTTGCGCTTGCTGGTCTCGTTCTGGTCCTTCAGGCGGGTCAAGAGGGCCAGGGCCTCGCGCTGGAAGGCGGGATCGTGGTCGCTGTGCTGCACCATCAGCCACGCGGCCCTGTCAGCGTCGGGGCCGTCGGCGGACAGGGTGAACCAGCCGCGCGACCTGATCTCGGTCTTCAGCCATTCGGCGTTATCGCGCGACACAACGCAGTAGCGATGCTTCGAGCGGAGGGCGATCCGTCGCTCCACCCCGGGCACTGGAGACTGAGGCGCGGAGACGCTCAGGCCGGCCTGATCGATCGCGACGCGCTCGATCACTGCGCGGGCGCGTTGTGTCCGCGCGGCTTGAGCCTGCTCCACAAAGGTCTGGACGTTCCGGCTGATGTACTGATCGCCGACCTTCTCGCCGGCCAGGGCCTTGGCGCGCAGGGCTTTGCTCTCGCGTTCGAACTTGGCGGCGGCCTCATGATCGGCGCGCCAAGCGGCGGCGGAGTTGGCCTCCGCTGCGCTCTCAAGACCCAGAACGATCTCGAGCTCAGCCTCGGTGCGACAACCCTTGGCCGCGTCATCGGCGGTGATCGAACCCGCCAAAGCCTGGACCTCGGCCGGGGTTCGGCCCGCCCGCAGGCTCCAGTAGTCGAAATCGCGGGCGGCCGAGGGATCGGCGCGCAGCGTCGCGAGCGGCAAAGGCGTCTGGAGGGCGCTCGCCAGCGTCAAGGCGATCACCAAAGGTCCTGCTCCAAACGCCATCACCAACTCCGCCCCAAGGTCGCTCAATTCTAGATTGTTCTCGGGGCGAGCGTCGCGTCAAGTTGAGCCGGGCTCTAAGCCGCGTCCCACTGATACGCCTTGTCCAGCCAGTCGCCGAGGCGACCATCCGGGCGGGCCAGGGCGTGGATGCGGGTCATCTCTGCGTCGGACAGCTCGAAATCGAGCACATCGAAGTTCTCGACGATCCGGGCCGGGTTGCTCGTGCGCGGGATGGCGATGACGCCCTGCTGGATGATCCAGCGCAGGGTGACCTGGCCAGGCGTCTTGCCGTGGGCGCGGCCGATCTCGATCAGCACCGGGTCCTGGGCGACCTTGCCTTGCGCCAGCGGCGACCAGGCGGTGATCGAGGCGCTCAGCTCGTGGGCCGTGGCGATCAGGGTCTTTTGCGACAGATAGGGGTGATACTCGACCTGGTTGGTGGCGATCGGGGCTTCCGACAGGGCGGCGGCCTCTCGCATCAGGGCCGAGGGGAAGTTCGACAGGCCAATGGCGCGGGTCCAGCCCTTGGCGCGGGCCTCGTTCAGCGCCTTCAGGGTCTCGGCCAGCGGCACGTCGGGCTTGGGCCAGTGCAGCAGCAGCAGGTCGACGTGATCGACCCCCAGCCTCTCCAGGCTCTTTTCGGCCGAGAGCTGCAAGGCGCCGTCCGCGAACTTGTCGATCCAGACCTTGGTGGTCAGAAAGATCTCGTCGCGCTTGACGGCGCTGGTCTTGATCGCGGCGCCGACGTCGCGCTCGTTGCCGTAGATCTGGGCGGTGTCGATATGGCGGTAGCCGACCTCGAGCGCCTTTTCGACCAGGGGGGCGGCGGTCCCGTTCTCCAGCTGCCAGGTGCCAAAGCCCAGGGCGGGCATCAGGACATCGCCCGAGCGGACGGCGGGAACGAGCTTGGACATCGATAACTCCAGAAGAAGCGTCAGGCCGATATGGGTTCGCCCTGGCCGGGCGCCACCCTGGCTCGAACGCGCGAGAGGGCGATGAAGACCAGCGCGACCAGCGCGAAGGCCACGCTCATCTCCACCATGGTCAGCAGCACCTTGGGATAGCCACGCTTGGCGACGTTCATGAACGGATACGGATACCAGCTCGTCAGCGCGCCGTGGAGCAGCGTCCAGACCCCGAACAGGGCCGGGAAGGCCATGGCCTTTGCGGCGACGATCCAGCGCGCGGGACCCTGTCCGCCGCGCAGGGCGACGTCCAGCAGGAAGGCGATGGGGGTGATGGTGTGCAGGATGGTGTCGGAGACCTTCCGCAGTCCTTGCGGGTCCCACTGCCAGGCCAGCATGGTGTGGTAGACGACCGCCGTGATCGCCAAATAGGTCGCGATCGCCGCGCGCGGACCGCTTTGCTCGGCCCAGGCGGCGAAGCGGCTTTGGGGCGCGATCAGCGGCGCTGTCAGCGCGGTCGCCGCCAGCAGGTTCGTCAGGATCGTGAAATAGCTGAAGAACTCGACCGACTTCACCGCCGCCGACACCAGGGTCTCGTCATAGACCATCAGGCCGTACTGCAGCGCAGGGCCAAGGCAAGCGATTAGCGCGATCAGGATGCGCCAAAGGGCGAGTGAGCCTTTCATGGAGTCTCCGTCGGGTGGGCTTCGTCCCAGGCCTTTAACACCCTCTTCGGCGCGGTGGCGCGCCATTGGCGCATCACCAGCCGCTCGACCGTGCCGGGGTGGGCGCCCGCCAGGCGGACCAGGACATAAGGATAGTTCCGGAAGTGGTCAGTGAAGTGGAAGACGTCGGGCTCGGCCTCCACCAGCATGTCGCGTTCGTCGAAGGGCACGGCCGGACAGACCAGGCTCTCGCCGTCCTCGAACAGGCGGGTCAGGAACTTGCCATGCGCCTTCAGGCACGGCCGGCCATAGGCCGTGCCGTCTTCGACACCGGGCAGGCCAAGCGCAAAGGCGCGAACCTCGTCATAGGTCATGGGCAACCCCTCCCGTGCGGGACTATAGGAGGCGAATGGACGCTGAGAACACCCTGAAGACGCCGGTGCTGGTGCTGGGCGCGACCAGCCTGATCGGCCGCCACCTAATGGAGCGCCTCAAGGTCGAAGGCTTGGACCCGGTCGCCTTCAGCCGCCGCCCGCCGCCGGGCGACGCCTGCTGGATCGGCGGCGACCTCAAGGACCCTGACCTTGCCGAGCGCCTGCCGGTGGCCGCCACGGTGTTTTCGCTGTCGCCGATCTGGCTCCTGCCGCCCGCCCTGCCGGCGCTGAAGGCGCGCGGCATGGCGCGTCTGATCGCCTTCTCCTCGACCAGCCGGTTCACCAAGACCGACTCGCCGGACGCGGCGGAACGCGCGGTGGCGGCGGCGCTGACAGACGCCGAACAGGCGGTCGAGGCTTGGTGCGCCGCTCATGGCGTGGCCTGGACGATCCTGCGACCCACCCTGATCTATGATGAAGGCCACGATGCGAACGTGAGCCGCATCGCGCGGCTGGTGCGCCGGTTCCACGTCATGCCGTTGTCGGGCGCGGGGGAGGGGCTGCGCCAGCCGGTCCATGCCGAAGACCTGGCCACCGGGGCCCTCGCCGCCGCCCATGCGCCTGCGACCGCCGACAAGGCCTATAACCTCGTCGGGGGGGAGACGGTCACCTATCGCGTCATGGTCGACCGCGTGTTCGAGGGGCTGGGCAAGACGCCCCGCAGCCTGCCGATGCCGACCTGGCTGTTTAGCCTGATCATGCGCCTGGCCAAGCCGTTCTATCCCGGCGCGACGACGGCCATGGGGACCCGGATGGGCCAGGACCTGACCTTCGACTCGTCGGACGCGGCGCGAGACTTTGGGTGGGCTCCGCGAGACTTTCACCCCCGCTTCTAGCCGAGGCCGGCCGGCGCCATGACGCCGACCCTATCGGACCCGTCGCCGGGCCGCGTGACCCGTTGAGGCGGTGAGCCGCTAGCCTTTCGGTGGGCAGGCTGCGCGCATCAAGCCATAGGCGGCGAAGGGCGTCTCCTTGCCGTTCCCCTGGAGCACGATCGTCCAGGTCATGCGGTCCCCGTCGCGCCGCCAGCGATTCAGGAAGCTGGCGTCGGGATAGGGGTAGGCGATGTCGAAGCCGCCAGGCTGGACCTCGCCCTTGCCCACCGCCGTGGCGTCGCCGCCAAAGCTGTCGGCCCAGAAGCCTGAGACGCCGGTCGCCGGCCCCCCCTTCGGCGGCGCGCCGCGACCGGCCAGGATCAGATGGGCCACATACCGGTCCTTGGGATCGGCCTTGGCGTGGCTGTCGGCGTCGACGGTCATCAGGGTTCCGAGCGCGGCGGGACGCGCAGCGAGCGTGATCTCGACCGGCTTGCCCATCACCTCGCCCTCGCCGCGCCAGCAGCCTTCCAGCGCTCGGACCTCGGCGGGAACGGGCGCCGGCGGAGGATCCTCCGCCTGGGCGGCGCCCACGATCGACAGCAACAGCAGGCTCAAGGCCATCATACGCAATTCCCCCAAGGTCCGGCGCGGCCGGATCTACTCGACCCCTGTCGCGCTCCAAACGCCCAGCTGGTTACCCGACGGGTCGGTGAAGTGAAAGCGACGCCCGCCCGGGAAGCTGAAGATCGGCGCGGTGATCACGCCGCCAGCCTTGGTCACCTTGTCGAGCATGGCCTCCAGGTCATGGGCGTAGAGGATGACCAGCGGCTTGTCGCTGGACTCCTCCTGCGGCTTGGCGAAGCCGCCGTCCGCGCCCTGGCCCTCGAAGGCCACATAGTCGGGGCCATAGTCGGCGAAGGTCCAGCCAAACGCGGCGGAATAGAAGGCCTTGGTGGCCGGCAGGTCGCCGCCGGGCCATTCGATGTAGTCGATCTTGCCGTCTTCGCGCATGGCGCTCTCCAATGTCGATGTTCTTTAAATGTTCCTATCGTCCGCTCAGGGCAGAGTCCAGACGCTGGTGCGCTTGACGGCCATGTCCTCCAGCTCGCGGGTGGTCTCGACCTGGTACTCGGCCAGCTTCACCAGGTCGTCCTTGCGGAAGTAGGTGCGGCCGGGATCGCCGATCAGCACCGTCGAACCCTGTGCGCGGCCGCGCCGCAGCCAGTCCATCACCGCCTCGGCCATGGGCTTTTCGTAGCAGATGTCGCCGGCCAGCAGGACCTGCGCCTCCGGCGGAGGCCCACCCAGCAGATTGGCATCGGTGAAGGCGACTAAGACGCCATTGGCTTCGGCGTTCAGGGTGACAGCCGCCTCGCAAAAGACGTCGATGTCATTGGCCAGCACGCTCTTGGCGCCCGCCTTCATCGCCGCGATGGCCACCAGGCCCGAGCCCGTGGCGAAGTCGAAGACGGTCTTGCCGGCCACCGTCTCGGGATGGTCGAGAATATAGCGCGCCAGGGCCTGACCGCCGGCCCAGGCGAAGGCCCAGAAGGGCGGCGGCAGGCCGATCTCCTCCAGCGCCTCCTCGGTCAGCTTCCACAGCGGCGTGACCTCGTCGGCCAGATGCAGCGCCAGTTCGGGCGCATGCGGCGGCGGCAGCAGCTGGGTGTTGTCGCGGATGAAAGCCCGCCGGCCTTCCAGGGTCTGGACGATCATGCCGCGCTTAAAGCACGCGGCGCCTTAGGCGGCGACCGGTTTGCTCGACGCGGCCCGCAGCACGCTCAAATAGCCCGGCGCGGTCAGCATGCCCTGGGCCAGGCCCTTCTGCTCCAGCACCCGGTGGGCCAGCGGCAGGTTCCAGCACGGGGTGTGCATGAACATGTGATGTTCTGAGTGGAAGTACACATAGTAGGGCGCGATCAGGGCGCGCTCGAGCCAGTTGGCGTTCGTGGTGCGGGCGTGGCGGAACGGGTCGGGCTCGTCCTTGGCCACCAGGGCGTGCTCGGCGATGTTGCGCAGGCGCGTGACCAGCGGAAACCAGGTGGCCATCGGCACGACCCACAGCGCCAGCCACGCCCACCAGAGGCCCAGGGCCGACAGCACGACCAGGATGCCGAGGTTCCACAGCAGGAACGGCCTTTGCCGCGCGATCTCGCCGGCGAAGATCGCGCCCTTGGGCTGCCCCGTGGTCTTTGCGCCCTTCATCTTGCCCAGTAGCGGCCCGAAGCGCTGCTTGAAGAAGGTCTGGCCGGTCAGGTCGCGGATCATCTTGCGGCGCAGCGAGCGCCGCGTGGTCGGGAAGGGCGCTGACAGGACGAGGTCAGGATCCTCGGCCTGCTGAGCGTATTTGTGATGGCTGAGATGATAGGGGCGATAGCTGGCCAGCGAGGCGCCCACCGGCGCGGCGCACAGCCACTCGCCCAGCCAGTCATTGACCTTGAGCTTTGGATGCAGCCCGCCATGCGCGGCCTCGTGCATCAGGATCGCCAGACCCAGCTGCCGGGCGCCGATCAGCATGACGGCGACCACATAGGTCAGCGGATTGGGAAAGGCGACGAACAGCGCGCCGGCGGCGAGGATCACGCCCCAGGCGTGGGCCACCATCCAGACGCCGCGCCAGGACGAGCGCGCGGAAATCCGCGTCCATTCCTCGGGCGTGAACAGGTCCAGCGGTTTGACGCGTGGAGCGACGGCCATGCGCGCAGCATCGCACAGTCCGCCTGTGCTCGACAGCGTGACCCTACGTCACCAAATGGAGCCGCCTCAGACGCCATTTGGTGTGTTATCCCGGAAGCCTCGCAGAGGCTATCCGGGACCCAGGGGCGAGCGGCGGTGCGGCGGCCTCTGGGTCACGGCTCTGCGCGCTTCGCGCTTGGCCGGGATGACAAGGGGTTTGAGGCTAGAAGCTGACGCCCGGCTTCCAGAGGCCCGCCACCAGGCCAAGGAACACCAGAAGGCCCGCCAGCGCGTTCGACTTGAAGAGCTTCAGCGCGCCCTGGCCGTCTTCGACCCGCACCGCGGCGGCCTGACGCGACAGGTGCAGGGCGAACAGGCCCGCCAGGGGCAGGAACAGCGGGCCGATGTTCCCGATCCAGCCGGCGATCACCAGCAGGATGAAGCTCACCAGATAGAAGCCGGCGACGCCGATCTGCACGTGCTGGCCCAAGCGCCGGGTCGAGGACTTGATCCCCGCCAGGGCGTCGTCCTCGATGTCCTGGATCGCGTAGATCGTGTCGTAGCCCAGGGTCCAGAAAATCCCCGAGGCGTAGAGCAGGGCGGCCGACCACGACAGATGCCCCGTCGCGGCGGCGTAGCCCAAAAGAGCGCCCCAGTTGAAGGTCAGGCCCAGCCACGCCTGCGGCCACCAGGTGATCCGCTTCATGAAAGGATAGGCGGCCACCAGGCCGAGCGACAGCACGCCCAGCAGGATCGCCATCCAGCCGAGGCAGATCAGGATCAGGAAACTGACCAAGCAGCAGCCGACCACGAACAGCCAGGCCTGTTTGACGCTGATCAGCCCTGCCGGGATCGGCCGCATCGCCGTGCGGGCCACCTGGGCGTCGAAGTCGCGGTCGACGATGTCGTTGAAGGCGCAGCCGGCCGCCCGCATCAGGGCCGCGCCGACGAACACGGCCAGCAGCAGCAACGGATTGGGCCAGCGGCCCTGTTCGGCGGCGGCCAGGGCGATGCCCTGCCAGCCGGGCAGCATCAAAAGCCAGATCCCCACCGGCCGGTCGAACCGGCCCAGCTTCAGCCAGGGCCGCAGGCGCTGCGGCGCATGGCGGTCGACCCAGTTGGTGGCGGCGGCGTCGGGCAGGACGCCAGAAGGGCTTTGGGCGGCGGTCATGCGGCGAGGCTTAACCTGCGAACGGCGCGCTCGTCGCATAGGGAAGATCGATGTCTCCGCGAAAAACGATCAATTGGATTTATTCGCCCCTCGGCGCGAAGGTCTTGGTGTAGCCCCGAGGAGTTCTCGCCATGACCCTGTCACCCCTTTCCGGCGCCGTGCTCCGCATCCTGGCCTGGAGCCTGCTGATGGCCGGCGGCGTGGCCGGGATCGTTCTGCCGCATCCGGTGACCACGGCCCTGTGGACGGCCGCGACCAAGCTGTTTGCGAAGGCCGGAGACGTGGGGATGGTCGCCCGCCTCAGCACGGCCACCAAGTTCGGGCCGCGTATCCGGCGCGGTCTGACCCGCGACCCAGGCCCCATGCCGACGCGCCTTAGCCTCGCTTAAGGGGGCCAGGTCTTGCGAGCCGCTCTCAATTTGCTCGACAGCGGGGTCGCGCGGCGCGAGGATCGGCGCATGGCTTTCGCCGTTCAGGACCGCCGTTCGCGCCGCCGCCGCCTCACCCGCGTCGAGCGCTGGGTGCTGGACGGGATGGGCGGGGTGCTGCTGGCCACCGGCGCGGTCGGGGCGGTGGTGCCGGGCATGCCGACCACCGTGTTCTGGATCGGCGCGGTGCTGTGCTTCCTGAAGACCCGTCCCCACGCCGTGCGCCCGATGCTGCGCGTGCCCGTGGTGGGGCCGGCCATCCGCTGGTTCCTGCGCTGGCGGCCGTTTGGCGGCGGGCGTAAGCGCGGGCGGGGCTGACGCGCGGGCGGGAAAGCCCTATCTCCCGCGCCATGACCGACATGCTCGAGGACGAAGACGAAACCGGCGCCCGTAAGCGCGCGCTGTCGAACCGCCAGGTGCTGGGCTTTGTGGCCCGGTTCTGGAAGCGGCGGCCGGTGCTGTTCGGCCTGGGCGTGGGCCTGACCCTGGTCGCCGTCGCCTTCGATCTGGCGCTGCCCTACGCCTCGGGCTACCTCGTCGACACCGTGGCCACCAAGCCGCGCGGCGATGCGCAGGCCTGGTCGGCGCTGGCGATCTTTGTCGGCGTCTATTTCGCCTTCGCGGTGGTGCGCAACATCGCCCACCGGTTCTGGATCCCCCTGGCGGCCCGGAACATGGAGGAGATGACCAACGAGAGCTTCGCCAAGGTGCAGGCCTTCTCGTCGGACTGGCACGCCGACAGCTTCGCCGGCGCGACCGTGCGCAAGCTGACCCGCGCCATGTGGGGCTATGACAGCGTCACCGACGCGGTGACCATCTGGCTGGGGCCGGGCGTGATCGTGCTGATCGGTCTCTCCATCGCCATGCTGGTGCGCCAGCCGCTGGCGGGCATCATCTCGCTGGTCGTGGTGGCGGCCTATCTGACGGTGAACCTCGTCATCACCGAGCGCTATGTGCGGCCGTCGAACCTCAAGTCCAACGCGCTGGACTCCAAGATCGGCGGGGCCCTGGCCGACGCGGTGACCTCTAACCCGACCGTGAAGAGCTTCGGCGCCGAGACGCGCGAGGCTGAGCGGCTGGCCAAGGTCACGGCGCAGTGGCGCGACGCGGTGATGGTCACCTGGAGCCGCTTCACCGACGTGTGGCTGGGCCAGAACCTGCTGCTGGTCGTCCTGCAGGCCGGCCTGACCGGGGCCATGGTCTGGGGCTGGGCGCAGGGCACGGCCACGCCCGGCGATGTGGCCTTCGCGATCACCGCCTTCATGCTGATGAGCGGATATTTGCGGAACCTCGGCGAAAACATCCGAATGCTGCAGAAGGGTCTGGATGACACCGAGGACGTCGCCGCCTGGACCCGCCTGGCGCCGCAGATCGCCGACGACCCCCATGCGCCGGACTTCCAGCCGGGCCCTGGCGCGATCGAATTCCAGGACGTCACCTTCCGCTACAAGGCCGCCGGCGCGCCGCTGTACGATCGGTTCAGCCTGAAGATCGCCCCCGGCGAGCGGGTGGCCCTGGTCGGGCCGACGGGCTCGGGCAAGTCGACCTTCGTCAAGCTGATCCAGCGCCTGCACGACCTGCAGGACGGGGCGGTGGTCATCGACGGCCAGGACGTCTCGACGGTGAAGCAGGCCAGCTTGCGCCGCGCCATCGCGGTGGTGCCGCAGGACCCGGCCCTGTTCCACCGCACGCTGTTTGAGAACATCGCCTACGGCAAGCCGGACGCCACCCGCGAAGAGGTCGAGGACGCCGCCATCAAGGCTCGCGCCCACGAGTTCATACTGCGCCTACCCAAGGGCTACGACACCCTGGTCGGCGAGCGGGGCATCAAGCTGTCGGGCGGCGAGCGCCAGCGGGTGGCCATCGCCCGCGCCTTCCTGGCCGACGCGCCGATCCTCGTTCTGGACGAGGCGACCTCGTCGCTGGACGTCGAGACCGAAGGCCACGTCCAAGAGGCCGCCGAGGCGCTGATGGAGGGGCGCACGACGATCGTCATCGCCCACCGCCTGTCGACCGTGCGTGGCGCCGACCGGATCCTGGTGTTCCAGGGCGGCCGCGTCGTCGAGGAAGGCCGTCACGCCGAGCTGACCGCCAAGGGCGGGGTCTACGCCCGCCTGAACGCGATCAGCGCGGGGGTGGCGTAACGCTGACCTGGCAGTCCTTGCTTGCCGGCTGCAGCGCCAGGCGCCGGCCGCCCAGGATGAGATCGCGGCGGGCGACCGGTTCGCTCAGGCTGGGCGCGCCGGCTTTCATCCAGGCCTCCAGGTCGTAGCTCTCGCAGCCCGCCGCAGCGATCGCGGTCAGGGCCCAGACGCGGTCCGCGCCTTCGGAGAAGACCTTCAGCCGGTCGCCTTCGGCCAGCAGAACCTCGTCCTTGCCGTCGGCGTCCACATCGGTGACCAGCGCCGGGCACTGCATGGCCGTGAAGGTGCAGTTGGAGCCCGAGGGCGTGGACCAATCCTGCTCGATGAAGCTCTGGGGTAGCGCCTTGCCCGCCGGATAGACGGCCATGGCCTTGAAGTTCGGCCGCGCTTCGCCGGCCGGAGAGCGCTTCTCGGTGCTGGCGGCGGCTTCGCGGGCGAGCTTGGCGACCTTCGCGTCAGGATGCGTCTTGAGGCGGTCCAGCGCGTCACGGCCATAGCGCCCGGCGTCGAAGCGCAGGAAGGCGTAGTCGAACTTGTCTGGCGCCACCTTGCCGCTCTCCAGCCGCTTCACCTGGCTCGCCACCGATAGCCGCGCCGGATCGGCGATCGGGGTGAACAGGGCGATCAGCAGCAGCACGCACACGGCGGCCATCAGCGGATTGGTCCGCTCCAGGGGCTTCATCCAGGGACCAGGCTTCACGGCGGCGAGCGCGTAGCCGATCGTGAAGCCGATGGCGACCAGCAGGAAGACGCCGGCGAACACGCGCTCGGGCGTCAGGCCGTATTGGTCGATCCGCAGCCACAGGGCGTAGCCGGCCAGGATCACGATCGGGATCAGCAAGAGGCCCGCGATCCGCGCCGCGAGCCGGGGGATCAGGTGCGGCGGCTCTTCGCCGTCCTGGTAGGCGGCGTTGATCAGCAGGATCAGCGCGGCGGCGGCGGCTAGAAGCAGGGCCGTGGCGGCCTTGGTGCCCCACAGCGGCGCCAGGCCCGTGAAGGGCAGGGTGGCCAGGAAGCCGCCGCCGATCAGCACCATCAGCGGCAGCAGCCAGGTCAGAAGGGTCAGGCCCACGGTCAGGGCGCCGCGCACCAGGCCCGCGCGCGCCTCGGTCAGTTGCACGGCCATGTGGACGGCGGCGGCGAACATCAGGCCGGTGGCCGGGAAGGCGAAGGCGGTCTCGCCGATCAGCTTGCCGATGGCCTCGATCCCGATCAGCTTGAACAGGGCGGCGGCCAGGAACAGCAGCAGCCAGAAGGCGCCGGTGAAGGCCAGCGACAGCGCCAGCCGCACGCCGTTGGTCCAGGTCAGGTCGAAATAGTCCGTATAGGGCGCGACGGGCTTGCCGGCCGCGTCGGCGGGCTGGACGAGATGGTGGGCGATGAACAGCATCACCGCGGTCGCCAGGAACAACGGTGGCGACAGCGGCCCGGCCCCGATCCGGTCAGGGGCGGCCCCGACCCAGGCGGCGTGGACGGCCAGGATCGCCGTGACGGCGGTGGCGACCGCGCACCAGGCCAGCAGGCTCCGTCGACGCATCGCCGACAGCGCCGCCAAGGGCAGCAGCGGGATCATCAGCACGCAGACCAGCAGCGGCGCGTACAGCATCGGCTGTGCCGCGGGCCAGGCCTTCGACTCGTCGGCCTTCTGCAGCAGGAACAGCGCAATTCCCTGAGCCAGGCCGATGGCCAGGCGAAGAATGGCGGCGTCGCGCGACCGCGTGGCGTCCATGGCGAAGTCCTCCCGTTCGCGGCCACACCATCACGTTGGCTCAAGGTTGTGAAGCCACGCGCCTTGGCCTAGCAATTTCGCCGTCAGTGGAGGGGTATCGATGAAACAGTCTTTCCGAGCGGGCCTGCTGGCCCTGGTCGCCGTGGCGGCCCTGTCGGGTCCGGGCGTGTTCGCTCCGTCGGCGTTCGCCCAGGACAAGGGCGGCGACAAGCCCGCCGCCGAAAAGTCGGGCCTGGACCTGCCGGCGTTCCCCGGTGAGAAGTCGGTCAAGCAGTCGACTGTCCTGGCCGGCAAGACCCTGGCCTACACCGCCACCGTCGGCGCCATGCCGGTGCGCGACGAGAAGGGCAAGAAGATCGCCGAGGTGGTCTATACCGCCTACACCCTGGACGGACCGCGCGATCCCAAGCGTCCGATCACCTTCGCCTTCAACGGCGGTCCGGGCGCGGCCAGCGTCTATCTGAACTTCGCCCTGGGCCCTAAGCGCGTGCAGTTCGGCGCCGAGGGCGACAGCCCGTCGGACTTCAGCAAGCTGGACGACAATCCCGCCTCGTGGCTGGACTTCACCGATCTGGTGTTCATCGACCCGGTCGGCACCGGCTTCTCGCGTTCGCTGATCCCTGAGGACGAGGCCAAGAAGCGCTTCTTCGGCGTCAAGCAGGACATCGATTACCTGTCGCGGATCGTCTTCGACTATCTGGTCAAGACCGATCGACTGGCCGCGCCGAAATACCTGGTGGGCGAGAGCTACGGCGGCTTCCGCGGGCCGCGCCTGGCCTACACCCTGCAGACCGACCTGGGCGTGGCCGTCAAAGGCGTGGTGCTGGTCTCGCCGCTGCTGACCAGCGCCGGCCGCGTCTCGCAGGAAATCTCGCCGCTGCCGGCCATGTGGACCCTTCCGTCGATCACGGCCGCCAAGCTGGAGCGCGACGGCAAGCTGACGCCTGAGAGCATCAAGGCGGTCGAGGATTATACGCGCGGCGAATACATGGTCGACCTGATGAAGGGCGCGGACCCCGCCGCCCTGGACCGCCTGACGGCCAAGGTCTCGGCCATGACGGGGCTTGATCCGACCTATGTCCGCCGCGCCGGTGGTCGCCTGGAAACCCAGTCGTTCCTGCGCGAGGCGTTCCGCGACAAGGGGCGCCTGGGCAGCCGCTACGACAGCAACGTCACCTCGCTGGACCCCTTCCCGTTCGCGCCGGAGCAGGAGGTCAATGACCCGATCCTGGACGCGATCATCGCCCCGACCACCAGCGCGATCGTGGACTTCACGACCCGCGTTGTCGGCTGGAAGCCCGAGGCCCGCTATGAGGCGCTGTCTTACAAGGTCAACGGCCTGTGGGATCGCGGTCGCGGCGCAGACACCGAGTCGGTCACCGACCTGCGCAAGATCGTCTCGGTCGATCCCAAGCTGAAGGTGCTGATCGTCCACGGCTACAACGACCTGTCGTGCCCGTTCTTCGCCTCGCGCCTGATCGTCGATGCGATGCCGGCCACGGCCCAAGGCCGCGTGACCCTGTCCAACTATGCGGGTGGCCACATGTTCTACAGCCGCCCCGACAGCGGGGCTGCGTTCCGCAAGGACGTCATGGCGCTGTATGGGGCGAAATAGTCGAGGCGGTGTCGGCGGGGGCGCTCGTGCAACGTCCTTGGCATGATCGATCGAGGACCATCCGATGATGAAGCCCCCCGCCGCGTCCGTGGACGACTACCTCGCCAGGCTGCCCGCCGATCAGCGTGCGGCGCTGGAGGTTCTTCGCGGTCAGATCCGCGCAGCCGCCCCGGAGGCGGTTGAGGCGATCAGCTATGGCCTGCCGACCTTCAAGCTGAACGGCAATCTCGTCCACTTCGGCGCGGCGGCGAAGCACTGCGCCTTCTATCCGGGCGCGGTGGTGGAGGTCTTCGCCGACCGGCTGACGGGCTTTGAGACCGCCAAGGGCACGATCCGGTTCCAGCCGGAGAAGCCACTGCCGCCGGGGCTGGTCGAGGACATCGTCCGCCATCGCGTGGCCCGGAACGCGGAGATCGCGGCGGAGCGAAAGGCGCGGAAGAGGGGCTAGAAGCGCCCCCTCCGTCGCGCGGCTGCGCCGCGCGCCACCTCCCCCGCAAGCGGGGCAGGAGGGTGGCCCTCTACTCCTCACCCGCATCGCGGGGGAGGTGGCGCGGCGCCGATAGGCGACGTGACGGAGGGGGCGCAGCTACCGCGCCAGCCTTCCGTCCTCCAGCGCTGACGGCTCGAACGGGAAGATCACCGCAGGATCGGGCCTCTCCACGCCCTTGAGGGTCTTCTTGTCGCCGGCGGCGTGCAGCAGCCAGCGGATGACATTGAGCCGCGCGGCCTTCTTGTGGTCGGCGCGGACGCAGATCCAGGGCGCGATGTCGCTGTGGGTGCGCAGCAGCATGTCGTCGCGGGCGGCGGTGTAGTCGTCCCACTTCTCCTCGGCGACCTTGTCGAGATCGCTGGTCTTGAAGGCCTTCAACGGGTCTTCGCGACGGGCCTTCAGGCGCTTGGCCTGCTCGTCGCGGCTGATGTCGAGCCAGAACTTCACGTAGCGCAGGCCGTTCTCGACCAGCATGCGCTCGAAGGCCGGGACGTCGCGCAGGAACTGCTCCTGCTGCTGCGGCGTCGAAAAATCCATCACCCGCTCGACGCCGGCGCGATTGTACCAGGAGCGGTTGAACAGCACCGCCTCGCCGCAGGCCGGTAGCCAGTCGACATAGCGCTGGAGGTACCACTCGCTGCGCTCGCGGTCGGTGGGCTTGGGCAGGGCCACGACCGTGGTGGCGCGCCGGGACAGGTGCTCGGTGATCCGTGCGATCACGCCGTCCTTGCCGGCGGCGTCGCGGCCCTCGAACACCACGAGGATTTTGTCGCCGTCCTTGATGGCCTTTTTCTGCAGGGTGATCAGCGCCAGCTGCAGGTGGACCAGTTCGACGTCGTAGTCGTGTGGCTTGCTCATCTGCCGAGCCTACCCCCGAGCGTGTTGGTTAGGCTAGAAGGACGAAATGATCCGCCTTTTCGTTCCCAATGATCTGTCCGCCGGGGCCGGCGTCGTTCCGACCGTCGACCAGTCGCGCTACCTGACCTCGGTGATGCGCCTGGCCGTCGGCGCCGAGCTTCTGCTGTTCAACGGCCGCGACGGCGAGTGGCGCGCCACCCTCGTGGAGGCCACCAAGCGCGGCTGTCTGCTGAAGGCCGAGGAACAGACGCGGCCGATGACGCTCGGCCCGGACCTTGATTTGATCGTCGCCATGGTCAAGCGCGGCCGGGTCGAGACCATCGTCGAGAAGGCCGCAGAGCTGGGCGCGCGCCGGGTGCGCCTGACCATCACGCGACGGACGAATGTCGATTTCGTCAAGCTGGGGCGCCTGGACGCCATCGCCATGGAGGCCGCCGAGCAGACCGGCCGCCTGGATGTGCCCGAGGTCGCCGACCCGGAAAAGCTGGACAAGATCCTCGACGGCTGGGACCCGGCGCGGCGCCTTGTCTTCTGCGACGAGGGCGGCGACGCCAGACCGGCCATCGAGGCCCTGGCGGGAACCGGTGATCCGGCCGCCATCCTGATCGGTCCCGAGGGCGGCTTCGCGCCTGAAGAGCGCGAGCGCTTGCGCGGACTGCCCTTCGTCACGCCGGTGTCGCTGGGCCCGCGCATCCTGCGCGCCGACACGGCGGCCATTTCGGCCATGACCCTGTGGCAGGCCGCCGCCGGGGACTGGCGGTAGGACGCAGATAACCTCGAGGGCGCCCCTTGAGGTTCGCAAAGAAAACGCCCAACTGGGCGTGACCGAGTAGTATCGCCGTCGGCGGAGAGCATGGGCCTTCTCCTCCCGCAGCACCGCAAACCCTGGGGAGGGACGGCTCGCATGGCCGATATCGCTAGCAGCGTTCAGGAGCGTCAGCTGACGCTCGACGACCTCACCGCCTATTTCGCCAAGGGCTCCAAGCCCAAGGAGGCCTTCCGCGTAGGGGCCGAGCACGAGAAGTTTGGCTTCTATCTCGGCTCGCATGAGCCCGTGCCCTACGAGGGCGACAAGGGGGTCCACGCCCTGCTGACCGGCCTGCAGCGCTTTGGCTGGACGCCGGTCATGGAGGGTGAGGTCATCATCGGCCTCGAGCGCAACGGGGCCAATGTCAGCCTCGAGCCCGGCGGACAGTTCGAGCTTTCGGGCGCGCCGCTGTCGACCATGCACGAGATCTGCGAGGAGACCGGCCAGCACCTGGACGAGGTCAAGACCGTCGCCGACGAACTGGGCCTGGGCTTTACGGGTCTGGGCTTCTCGCCCAAGTGGACGCGCGCGCAGGTGCCGGTGATGCCCAAGGGGCGTTACGTGATCATGCGCAACTACATGCCCAAGGTCGGCAATCTCGGCCTCGACATGATGCTGCGCACCTGCACGGTGCAGGCCAATCTCGACTTCTCCAGCGAAGCCGACATGGTCGCCAAGTTCCGCATGAGCCTGGCTCTGCAGCCGATCGCGACGGCGCTGTTCGCCAATTCTCCGTTCACGGAAGGCAAGCCCAACGGCTTCCTGTCGGCTCGGGCCAATGTCTGGACCGACACCGATCCCAACCGTACGGGCCTTCTGGATTTCGTGTTCGAGGACGGCTTCGATTTCGAGCGCTACGCCCGCTACGCGCTGGATGTGCCGATGTATTTCGTCAAGCGCGGCGACAAGTACATCGACGTCGCCGGCCGGTCGTTCCGCGACTTCATCGAGGGCAAGCTGCCCGAGCTGCCGGGCGAGATCGCCACGATGAAGGACTTCGCCGACCACACGACTACGGCCTTCCCCGAAGTGCGCCTGAAGACCTATCTCGAGATGCGTGGCGCCGACGCCGGCCCCTGGAGCCGTCTTTGCGCTCTGCCGGCGCTGTGGACGGGCGTCTTCTACGATGACGCCGCGCTCGCCGCCGCCTGGGACCTCTGCAAGGACTGGACGTTGGAGGACCGCGAGGGCCTGCGTCGCGACGTGCCGAAGCTTGGCCTCAAGGCCAAGGTCGCCGGTCGCACCGCTCAGGACGTGGCCAAGGACTTCGTGGCCATCGCCAAATCAGGCCTGAAGAATCGCGCCCTGCTGAACGGCGGCTTCCTGGACGAGACCATCTATATGGGCGAACTGGAGCAGATCGCCGACAGTGGGATCACGCCTGCCGAGAAGCTGTTGTCGCTGTACCACGGCGCCTGGGGCGGCGACATCGAGCGCGTCTTCACCGACTGCGCCTACTGAGGCCCCGCCAAGGGCGGCTCAGAGAATCGCGCGAATCACCGCGATCAGACCAACCCAAAGCCCCACCGTCGCCGCCAGGGCCAGCAACCTGCCCCAGGCGAGCCGGCGCAGCGGGCGACGCGTCGTCGCGCGGACAGCCTGATCGTAGGAGATATAGGCCATGGTTTCCTCCGGGCGCCTCTATCGGGCGCTAGGGGCATGGTCGCGCTTTCTAAGCTTAAAAGCGAGTTAAGATGGCCGCCCATCAGGGCGACGAAACGCCGCGATAGGGCGTGTCGATATCGCGCTCGATCCGGTCAGGATCCGGCGTCGTCACGTTCGGCGGCCAGTGGTCGGCCTGGCTGGTCCCCGAGCCGCTGTCGGTGTGGCGGATCACTTCCCCGACATCGAGGGCCTCGGTCTGGGCGGGCGTCGGAGCGCCGAGCTGGAACTCTACATGCTCGGGATAGAAGGCCAGACGCCCGGCGATCGGGCTCAGGGCGGGATAGGGCGCAGCGTAGGACCAGGCCGCGTCCTCGATCACCTGCCGGTCCCGATAGATCGTGAAGTACGAGGCTTGGCCCTTGTAGGGGCAATGGGTGGTCTTGTCGGTCTTGCGCAGGAAAGCCGTCCAGACATGGGCGCGCGGGAAATAGTAGACCGGCGGGTAGTTGGCTTCCCGCAGGACCAGGACGTCGTCGCTGTCGGCGATCTCATGGCCCTCGAAAAGGACACGGACAACGCCGGGCGCGGGCGTCAGGCTGATGGGGTGGGTTTCGTCGGGGGTCTGCATGATCTTGGGCTCCCGTCCGCGTTCGGACCAAGCCTCTAAACGCGCGAGGCGCCAGCCAAGCTTCAGCCATCGTCACGGCTCTGGAGCGCCCGGCGCAAGCCGTTGCTTGTGAAACCGTCTCTCGCGTGGTCTTCTCGCCGCCAAATTGGGGCCGGCGGGGACGATTTGACCATATGGGGGGTCTGTTTCCGCCTCTCGTCACGTTTCAAGGCTAGCGTATGAATATCGTTATCGCCGTGGGTATTCTGGTCACGCTCGTGACCGGCATCCCGGTCCTTGTCCAATTGCTGAAGGGCCATCCGCGCGGCCTGATCATCTGTTTCTTGGCCGAGATGTGGGAGCGCTTCTCCTACTATGGCATGCGCGCCATCCTGATCTTCTACCTGACCCAGCATTTCCTGTTCGACCCCAAGGTGGCGTCCGGCCACTACGGCTCGTACACCGCGCTGGTCTACCTCGTGCCGTTGCTCGGCGGGTTCCTGGCCGATAAGTGGCTGGGCACGCGCAAGGCCGTGGCGTTCGGCGCCGTCCTGCTGGTCGCGGGTCACCTGGCCATGGCGATCGAGGGCAAGCCCGCCGTCCAGACCCTGACCTATCAGGGCGCCACCTACGAGTTCCAGGCCGAGGGCCGGGGGCAGAACCGCGAGGCCAAGCTGGTGGTCGACGGCAAGCCCTATGAGGTCGCCGCCACCAAGGTCGGCGATTTCGAGATCAAGGGCCTGCCCGCCGACGCGCCGCTGCCCGCGGTGCTGTCGAAGGCGGACTACAAGCTGGACGTCGCGGGCCGCGACCCGCTGTACCTGAACATCTTCTGGTTCTCGCTGTCGCTGATCATCCTGGGCGTCGGCTTCCTGAAGCCCAATATCTCGACCATCGTCGGCCAGCTCTATCCGCAGGGCGACCCGCGCCGGGATCCGGGCTTCACCCTCTACTACTACGGCATCAACCTCGGCTCGTTCTGGGCCTCGATCCTCTGCGGTCTGCTGGGCGTCAATGTCGGCTGGTGGGCGGGCTTTGGCCTGGCCGGCATCGGCATGCTGGCCGGCTTCATCGTCTTCGTTATCGGCAAGCCCTGGCTGGACGGCAAGGCCGAACCGCCGGAGCCCAAGGTGCTCAAGGAAAAGGTCGCCGGCCCGATCAATCGCGAGTTGGCCATCTACGGCCTGTCGCTGCTGGGCCTGATCGGCATCTTCTACCTCGTCCAGTTCAACGCCATCGTCGGCGTCGCGCTCAACATCGGCATCCTGGCCTCGCTGGGCTACATCGGCTGGTTCATGTTCACCAAGTGCGCCAAGGAAGAGCGTGAGCGCTTGGCGCTGGCCGTGTTCCTGATCTTCGGCGCGGTGGTGTTCTGGACCCTGTTCGAACAGGCCGGCTCGTCGCTCAGCCTGTTCGCCGCCACCAATGTCCAGCTGGATCTGGTCCGCGAGCCGGTCCGGCTGTTCAGCGGTGCGGTGACCCTGGCCACGCCCGATCAGCTGGCCAAGGCCGGCATCGACGCGGCCTCGACCTTCTGGGTCGACACCAGCTTCAACGCCCCGCAGACCCAGGCGCTGAACGCGGGCTGGATCCTGATCTTCGCGCCCGTGTTCGCGGCGGTCTGGACGTTCTTGGGCGCCCGCGGCAAGGACCCGAATCCGGTGATCAAGTTCGGTCTGGCCCTGATCCAGGTCGGCGCCGGCTTCCTGCTGCTGCAGTGGGGCTCCACCTTCGCGGACGGCGCCTTCAAGCTGCCGCTGATCTTCCTGGTGCTGATGTACATGCTGCACACCACCGGTGAGCTGTGCATGTCGCCGGTCGGCCTGTCTCAGATGACCAAGCTGTCGCCCGCCTCGGTGGTGTCGTTCATGATGGCCGTCTGGTTCATGGCCGTGGCCATCGCTCAGTGGGTCGGCGGCAAGATCGCCGGCCTGGCGGCGACCGAGACGGTGGGTGGTCAGGTGCTGGACCCCGGCGCGGCGCTGGCTGCGTCGCTGAAGATCTTCAACATCATCGGCCTGGTGTCGGTGGTGATCGGGATCGGCTTCCTGCTGCTGTCGCCGGTCCTCAAGAAGTGGTCGCACGGCGCCGACGACGTCGGCGCGCCCAAGAAGGCCTAAAGCGGGGCGTCCTAAGCCAAAGAGGGGCCCCGGCGACGATCCGGGGCCCCTCGCGGAGACGTGGAGGGGACCACGTCTCACCTTCGGGTGAGACGGTCCTCGCGGTGGCTGAAACCGCGGGGACCGCTTCCGCTCCCAACCCGAACGGTCAGGACAATGGCGTCCTGGGTTCGACGGTGCCTCTCGGCTCCCCTTGAGGGTAGTTACAAGCCGGACAGGTGGATTAAACCTTTGCAAGGTGGCGCCGGGCCGCGACCCGTCCGTCGTGGGGCCCAGGCGCAGGTAAGGTTATGAGCCGACTTTCGACCCCCCTCGCCCTCGCCGATCTCGACGCGCCTGAGGGCGCGGCGCTGCTGGCGCTGAACAACGCCCACGCCGTGGAACTGTCCTGGCTGGAGCCCGAGCGGCTGGCGCACCTGGTCGCGCAGGCCTTCCTGGCGCGCCGTGTCGGCGTGGCCGACGCTTTGCTGCTGACCTTCGATCAGGACGCCGACTACGACAGCCCCAACTTCCTGTGGTTTCGCGAGCGCTACCCGGCGTTCGTCTATGTCGACCGCGTCGTGGTTGCCGACAGCGCGCGGGGCAGGGGCCTGGCGCGGGCGCTGTATGACGATCTCTTCGCCGCAGCCAAGGCGGCGGGGCACGACCGCATCGTCTGCGAGGTCAATTCTGACCCGCCCAATCCCGCCTCGGACGCCTTCCACGCGGCGCTCGGCTTTGTCCCGGTCGGGACGGCGGAGATCCATGGCGGGAAGAAGACGGTGACGTATCTGGAGCGGCGGCTTTAGCGCTGAGAAGCGCCCCCTCCGTCGCATCGCCTACCGGCGCTGCGCCACCTCCCCCGCAGGCGGGGCAGGAGGGCTGCGGTGACGTCTTCTCCTCACCCGTGAAACGGGGGAGGTGGCGCGATGCGAAGCATCGTGACGGAGGGGGCGCTTTCGGCGCCCCTAAACCGCCGTGCCGCCCACGGTCAGGCCGGTGATCTTCAGCGACGGCTGACCCACGCTGACGGGCACGCCTTGGCCCGACTTGCCGCAGACGCCGATGCCCGGGTCGAAGTCGAAGTCGTTGCCGATCATCGTCACGCGGGTCAGCGCCGATGGGCCATCGCCGATCAGGGTGGCGCCCTTGACCGGGGCGGTGATCTTGCCGTCCTCGACCAGATAGGCCTCGGTGCACTGGAAGACGAACTTGCCGTTGGTGATGTCGACCTGTCCGCCGCCGAAATTGGCGCAATAGAGGCCGCGCTTCAGCGAGGCGATCATCTCCTGGGGATCGTGTTCGCCGGCCAGCATGCCGGTGTTGGTCATGCGCGGCATGGGCATGTGGGCGTAGGACTGGCGACGGCCGTTGCCGGTGGCCTTCATGCCCATCAGGCGCGCGCTCATCCGATCGTGCATGTAGCCGACAAGAATGCCGTCCTCGATCAGGATCGTGCGCTCGGTCGGCGTGCCCTCGTCGTCGACGGTCAGCGAGCCCCGGCGGCCTGCGAGCGAGCCGTCGTCGAACACGGTGACGCCCGGCGCGGCCACGCGCTCGCCGAGGCGGCCCGAGAAGGCGCTGATGCCCTTGCGGTTGAAGTCGCCTTCCAGGCCGTGGCCGACGGCTTCGTGCAGCAGCACGCCGTTCCAGCCGGGGCCGAGCACCACGTCCATCTCGCCGGCGGGGCAGGCGACGGCGTCCAGGTTCACCAGCGCCATGCGCAGGGCCTCGTCGACCTGATCCTGCCACTTGTCGGGGCTGATCCAGGCGGCGAAGCCGGCGCGGCCGCCGGCGCCCGACGAGCCGCTCTCGCGGCGGCCGTCCTTTTCGACGGTGACCTGGACGTTGACGCGCACCAGCGGGCGGACATCGCGGATCAGCCTGCCGTCGGCGCGCAGGATCTCGACGACCCGGCGCTCGCCGGCCATCGAGGCCATCACCTGCACGACGCGCGGGTCGCGGGCGCGGGCGAAGGCGTCGATCTCCTGCAGCAGGGCGACCTTGTCGGAGAAGTCCGGCGCGCTGACCGGATTGTCCTCGCCATAAAGCTTCTCGTTGGTGGCGCGGGGGCCTTCGGCCGTGACGCCGGCGTGGCCGCGCTTGGCGAGGCTGGCGCTGTCGGCCGCGCGGCGAATTGCCGCCTCGGAAATCTCGGCGGCGTGGGCGTAGCCGGCCGTCTCGCCGGCCACCACACGCAGGCCAAAGCCCTCGCCCGAATCATAGGAGGCGCTCTTGAGGCGTCCGTCGTCGAAGACGAAGGCCTCGCTCTCGGAGCGCTCGAGGAAAAGCTCGCCGTCATCGGCGCCGGTTAGGGCCTCGCCCAGGATCGTGCGGGCGCGGTCGGGATCGACGCCGGCGGCGTCCAGGATCGAAAGGGAAGAGGCGGGGATCGGAGCGTTCATAGCCTACAGGTAGGACTTCCGAACGCGCTCGTCACCCCGCCCCTTTTGTCGCGGGTCAGTACTCGCGGCGGATATCGCCGGAGCCGGTGATCTCGCTGGTCACCAGCTTGGGCTCGGTGCGCAGCTCGACGTCGCCGCTGCCGGAGATGTCGATCTTGGCCTTGTCCGTGGCGAAGACCGCGCCGCCGCCGCTGCCCGAGACGTCGATGGTGGCGTCCTTGGCCTTGAGGGCGGCCAGGTCGGCATAGCCCGAGCCGGAGTTGTCGAGCGTGATCGTCTCGACCTTGCCCTCGGCCTCGACGTCGCCGCTGCCCGAGATGTCCAGCCCCAGGGCCGGGTGCTCGTAGCGTCGGATATCGAGATCGCCGGAGCCGCGCACCTCGAAGCGGGTGACGTCGGGCGCCACGACCGTGATCTTCATCCGATCGCGGTCGTGGCGCACCTGCAGCCCGTCGGGGCCAAGCGTCACCACGGCGCGCTCGGCGAGGTTGATGTCATCCAGGCTGATGCGGCCACCGGCGATCTTCAGGCGATCGACATAGGACTTGGGTCCTGAGACGACGATCTTGGCCTCGGCGCCCTGGACGAACACCACGTCGACCGGCAGGTCGATGGTCAGCGTGTCCTTGCCCGCCCAGGGCAGGGTGCGGTCGACCATCGGCGACGGAGCGCCGCCGGCCCCGACATGGCGGACGGTGCGGACCACCTTGCCGTTGTCGTCGGTGATGGTGACATTGGCCTCATTCCCGAATGGGATCGTCCAGCCGTTGGTCATCAGTTCAGGGCCGGCGATAGCCGCCACCCCGGCGAAGCAACCGACCGCGAGGGCGAAGCTCGCCCCGGCGACGATGAGCGTATTGCGGATCATCATGGTCCCCTCCTCTCCGCTCAAGCTTGTTCCATGGCCGGCTTCAGAAGCCGGAAGTGCAGGCGGGCGTACCAGACGACCGCGTTGAAGACCCCGACCGTCACCAGCGTCAGCAGCGAGCCGACGAAGGTGGCCGAAGCCATCAGGCCGATGCCCGTCAGGAAGGCGGTGATCGGTCCCCCTGGCGGCGCGGTCAGCGGGCCGGCGGCGAAGATGAAGCCGCCGACGAAGAAGATCGTCACGACCGCCACCAGGAAGCCGAACAGCGTGCCCAGCACGCCCAGCAGCAAGGGCAGCAGGAACATCACGTCGATGGCCCCCAGGCCGATCAGGGCGATGATCGCGGCCATGGCGTTGGACGGAGTCTTTTTCTCCTCCCATTGCTTGAGACCGGCCTCGGCGCGCAGTTCGCGGGCCAGGCGATCGGGATCGCCCAGGGCGGCGGCGACCTCGGCCTCGGGACGGCCCGCAGCCTGGGCGTCGGCGAAGTGAGCCTCGTGATCGGCGACGATGTCGGCGATCGTGGTGGCCGGCAGGCCCGACAGGCCCCGGCGCAGGCGGGTGATGAACTCGGCGCGGGTCATGCGGCGGCTCCCACGATATCGTTCACCGCAGTGGCGAACGCGGCCCATTCGGCCTTCTGTTGCTCCAGGCTTTGGCGCCCGGCGGCGGTGAGGCGGTAATACTTGCGCGGCGGACCGCTCTGGCTTTCCACCAGATAGGTTTCGACCAGGCCATCCGACTGCATGCGGCGCATCAGCGGATAGATTGTCCCTTCCCCCATATCGATGTCCCTCGTGAGCCTACTGGCGATCTCGTAGGCGTAGCTGTCGGCGTGCGAGAGCAGGGCCAGCACACAGAGCGCCAGCACGCCCTTCTTCAGTTGGATTTCAATTGCTTCCGGCACGGCGTCCTTGCCTCCGTTGATGCTATCTTCTACCGCCAGGTACTGAGTGGTGCAAGGTACCTACTCATGAATGATACGTAATGATCCGGACGCCGGATTCGGGGGTTTCTGAGAGGGATTCGCGACTGGACCCCCTCGCGGCGGGGGTAACCGGCTATCGCCATGCTCAGCGCGTGGGCTCTGGCGCTTGGCAAGGGCTGGCGATGCGCGTATGCAGCCTCCGGACCGACAATCGGGAGGGCTGGGCGTCGACGCGCGACTCATTTTGAGTGAAGTCGATTGCGCAGGACCTTATCGACAGTCGTAATGTGCATGTCGGCGCGGCGCGGGCCTTGATCGGGCTCAAATCGCCGCCGAAACGGGCCGTGAGGGATATGAAGGCGCAATTTTCGGGGATTCGGCGGATCATGACGGGCGCGTCCGCCCTCGCCGCTACGATGATGTTCGCGGGTCACGCGCTCGCTGAAGATCTGATGGGTCAGCCGACGCCGGGGGCCATTGACCTCCAGCCGGCCGCATCGGAGCTGAAGCACCACGCGATCCAGTTCCACAATGTGATCCTGATGCCGATCATCACGGCCATCACCCTGCTGGTGCTGGGCCTGCTGATCTGGATCGTTGTTCGCTACAACAAGAAAGCGAACCCGGTCCCCGCCAAGTTCAGCCACAACACTACGATCGAGGTGATCTGGACGGTCGTTCCCGTCATGATCCTGATGGTCATCGCCATCTTCTCGTTCCGCCTGCTGTTCCACTACAACGACATGCCCAAGCCGGACCTGACCGTGAAGGCCACGGGCTACCAGTGGTACTGGGGCTACGAGTATCCGGACCAGAAGGTCAGCGAAATCATCTCGCTGCCGCTGACCAAGGAACAGGCCGACGCCAAGAAGGTCCCGTACCTGCTGGCCGCCGACAACGCGATGGTCGTGCCCGTGGGCAAGGTTGTCCGCGTTCAGGTCACCGCCGCCGATGTGATCCACGCCTTCGCCCTGCCGGCCTTCGGTCTGAAGACTGACGCCATCCCCGGCCGCCTGAACGAAACCTGGTTCAAGGCCGAGCGCACCGGCGTGTTCTACGGCCAGTGCTCGGAGCTGTGCGGCGTCGACCACGCCAACATGCCGATCGAGATCAAGGTCGTGACCCAAGCCGAGTTCGACGCCTGGGTTCAGGCCAAGACCGCTCCGCCCGCCCCCGTGGCCGCTCCGGCTGAAGCCCCCGTGGCTTCAGGCGCGACCCCCGCCTCGGCTCCGGCCGCCCCCGCTTCCGCTCCGGCCGCGGCTCCCGCCGCGCCGGCGGCCTAAGAATACGATCGTAGGATAGACGTCAGATGGCTCACGCCGCAGACACTCACGACCACGCCCACGACGACGACCACAAGCCGCCGTTTTTCGCCCGCTGGTTCTTTTCGACGAACCACAAGGACATCGGCACGCTGTACATCCTGTTCGCCATCATGGCGGGCATCGTCGGCGGCGCTCTCTCGGGCCTGATCCGCTGGGAGCTGATGGAGCCGGGCATTCAGGTGTTCTCGGACACCGGCATGCTGGCCCAGATGGGTATCTTCAAGGGCAAGCACGGCTATAACGCCGTGGTCACCGCCCACGCCCTGATCATGATCTTCTTCATGGTCATGCCCGCCATGATCGGCGGCTTCGGCAACTGGTTCGTCCCGATCATGATCGGCGCGCCGGACATGGCCTTCCCGCGGATGAACAACATCTCGTTCTGGCTGCTGATGGCCGCCTGGATCCTGCTGGTCCTGTCGATGTTCGTCGACGGCGGCCCTGGCCAAGGCTTCGGCGGCGGCTGGACGATCTATCCGCCGCTCTCGACGATCGGTCACAAAGGTCCGGCCATGGACCTGGCGATCCTGTCGCTCCACCTGGCCGGCGCCTCGTCGATCCTGGGTGCGATCAACTTCATCACCACGATCTTCAACATGCGCGCGCCGGGCATGACCCTGCACCGCATGCCGCTGTTCGCCTGGTCGGTGCTGATCACCGCCTTCCTGCTGCTGCTGTCGCTGCCCGTCCTGGCCGGCGCCATCACCATGCTGCTGACCGACCGTAACTTCGGCACGCACTTCTTCGACCCGGCCGCCGGCGGCGACCCCGTCATGTTCCAGCACCTGTTCTGGTTCTTCGGTCACCCGGAAGTGTACATCCTGATCCTGCCGGGCTTCGGCATCATCAGCCACATCGTCTCGACCTTCTCCAAGAAGCCGGTCTTCGGCTACCTGGCGATGGCCTACGCGATGGTCGCCATCGGCTTCGTCGGCTTCGTCGTGTGGGCGCACCACATGTACACCGTCGGCATGAGCATCAACCTGCGCGCCTACTTCGTGGCCGCCACGATGATCATCGCCGTCCCGACGGGCGTGAAGATCTTCAGCTGGATCGCCACGATGTGGGGCGGTTCGATCAGCTTCAAGACGCCCATGCTGTGGGCGATCGGCTTCATCTTCCTGTTCACGGTTGGCGGCGTCACCGGCGTCGTCCTGTCGAACGCCGGCATCGACTACAGCCTGCACGACACCTACTACGTGGTGGCGCACTTCCACTACGTGCTGTCGCTGGGCGCTGTGTTCGCCATCTTCGCGGGCTTCTACTACTGGTTCGAGAAGATGTGGGGCGTGAAGTACAACGAGTTCCTGGGCGCGCTGCACTTCTGGACCATGTTCGTCGGTGTGAACCTGATCTTCTTCCCGCAGCACTTCCTGGGCCTGCAAGGCATGCCGCGTCGCTATGTCGACTATCCGGACGCCTTCACGCTGTGGAACTACGTGTCGTCGGTCGGCTACATGATCACCGTCGTTGGTGTCGGCGTGTTCATGCTGGTGCTGATCGAAGCGGCGATCCGTCGCCGCAAGGCCGAGGCCAACCCGTGGGGCGAAGGCGCCACCACGCTGGAATGGACCCTGTCCTCGCCGCCGCCGTTCCACCAGTTCAGCGAGCCGCCGGTGATCAAGGCCGACGACCACCACTAAGGTGAGCCGTCGTCCGTAACCGGACCTAAAATGGGGGCGCGGGCGGGATCCTTAAGGGTCCGGGCCGCGCCCCTCGCCTGTTCAAGACCTGTATGTTTTGGATCGATGTCAAAGACAGCCGCCATGACGTCTGACAGCGCCGAGACGACCCCGCTGCGGGATTCGTCGGAAACCGCCCGCTGGCAGGACTACTTCCAGCTGATGAAGCCGCGCGTCATGTCGCTGGTGGTGTTCACCGGGCTGACGGGGCTTCTGGCCGCGCGCGCGCCGATCCACCCGGTCCTGGCCGCCATCGCCGTGCTGTGCATCGCCATCGGCGCCGGCGCCTCGGGCGCGCTGAACATGTGGTACGACGCCGACATCGATCGCCAGATGCGCCGCACGCGCGGCCGTCCGGTGCCCGCCGGCAAGATCAAGGGCGAGGAAGCGGCTTCGCTGGGCGTGGTTCTGTCCCTGCTGTCGGTGATGTTCCTGGGCTTTGCGGTCAACTGGCTGGCCGCGGGCCTCCTGGCCTTCACTATCGTCTTCTATGCGGTCGTCTATACGATGTGGCTCAAGCGCTGGACGGCGCAGAACATCGTCATCGGCGGTCTCGCCGGCGCGCTGCCGCCCGCCATCGGCTGGGCCGCGGCCACCGGTTCGGCGCCGCTGAACGCCTGGCTGATGGTGGCGATCATCTTCTTCTGGACCCCGCCGCACTTCTGGGCGCTGTCGCTGTACGTCACCACCGACTACGCCAAGGCCGGCGTGCCGATGCTGCCGGTGGTCAAGGGCGCGCGGGAAACCCGCAAGCAGATCCTGCTCTACAGCCTGATCCTGTTCCCGATCTGTCTCTCGCCGGTGCTGACGGGCCTGGGCGGGCCGATCTATCTGGCGGTGTCCGGCCTCGGCGGCCTGGTGTTCCTGCTGCTGGCCTGGCGCGTGTTCGCCAGCAAGGCCGGCGACGCCGCCGATCCCCGCGTGGCCGACCGCGCCCTCTATGACGTGACCGAGGACGAAAAGGCCGCGGGCGCCAAGGCCGCGCGCAACCTGTTCGCCTTCTCGATTCTCTACCTGTTCGCCTTGTTCGCGGCCCTTCTGGGCGAGGCGGTCACCGGCGTTAGCCCCCTGGAGCTCCTGAAGTGAATCAACCGGTCGAAACCGACGCGGCGCAACAGGCCGCCAAGAAAGCCCGTGACGGACGCAACCTGGCCCTCGCCTTGGGCCTGGTCGCCTTCGTCGTTCTCGTGTTCGTGGTCACCCTCGTGAGGCTCGGCGGAAATGTCGCAAACCCCCACATCTAAGGACGATCTCACCCCGCAGCAGCAGATGGCGCGCCGCAACAAGAAGGTTGCCGTCATCTGTGTCGCGACCTTCTGCGGCATGATCGGCGCGGCCTATGCGTCGGTGCCGCTCTACAAGCTGTTCTGCCAGGTGACCGGCTTCGACGGCACGGTCCGCAAGGCCGAGGCGGCCCCGACCCGTGTGCTGGATCGCAAGATCACCGTGCGATTCGACGCCAATATCCGCGAGCTCCCCTGGCGCTTCCAGGCGCTGCAGCCCAAGCAGGATATCCGTATCGGCGACACGGGTCTGACCTTCTTCAAGGTCACCAACCCTACGGACAAGCCGATCACGGGACGCGCGCTCTATAACGTCGTGCCGGAGCAGGCGGGGCCGTACTTCCAGAAGCTGGAATGCTTCTGTTTCACCAGCCAGACGATCCAGCCTGGCCAAACCGTAGAGTTCCCGGTGGTCTACTTCGTGGATCCCCAATATGCGGACGACCCTGAAACGAAGGGAAAGCCTGAGATCACCCTCAGCTACACCTTCTTCCCGGCGGTCGACGACGACAAGCCGGGGCAAGTCGCGGCCGCGACAACGCCTCGCATCGTGGACCCCCTTGGCGGCGCACCGTCGAGAGGTCTATAGCATTCGGCATACACGCATAGGCGGGGGGACCGGCCGTGCGTCTAGAGGGATATAAGGGTTAGCAGCAACATGGCCGGCGCCGTCAAACACGACTACCACATCCTTCCGCCCAGCCCGTGGCCCTTCGTGGGCTCGGCCGCCGCCACCGTCATGGCCATCGGCCTGATCGGTTGGCTCAAGGGCGGCGTGCTCGGCATCGAAAAGGGCAACTGGGCGATCTTCGCCGCAGGCTTCGCGGGCGTGCTCTACACGATGTTCGGCTGGTGGGCCGACATCGCCAAGGAATCCAAGGCTGGCGATCACACCCCGGTTGTGTCGATCGGCCTGCGCTACGGCATGATCCTGTTCATCGCTTCGGAAGTGATGTTCTTCGTGGCGTGGTTCTGGATGTTCTTCGAGATGGCGCTGTTCCATGAGGCGCGCACGGTCTCGACGATCGAGGAAGTCCGCACCGCCTGGGCCGCCTGGCCGCCGGCCGGCGTCGAGACGGTCTCGGCCTGGCACCTGCCGCTGATTAACACCCTGACCCTGCTGCTCTCGGGCACCACGGTCACCTGGGCGCACCACGCGCTGCAGGTCGGCGACCGCAAGGGCGCTAAGTGGGGCCTGATCCTGACCATCGTTCTGGGCTGCCTGTTCACGGCCATCCAGATCTATGAGTACGCCCACATCAACCACGAGCAGCTGTTCTACTCGGAAGCGGCCGTTAATTCGGGCCTCTACGGCTCGACCTTCTTCCTGGCCACGGGCTTCCACGGCTTCCACGTCTTCGTGGGCACGCTGTTCCTGATCGTCTGCCTGATCCGCCTGATGACCGGCGCCTTTACGCCGCAGAAGCACTTCGGCTTCGAAGCGGCCGCCTGGTACTGGCACTTCGTCGACGTGGTCTGGCTGTTCCTGTTCGCGTTCATCTACGTGATCTTCGGGGCCTCGGCTCACTAGATCGAAAGATCCTCGGGGGCCCGGAACGCCAGACAGCGTTCCGGGCCTTTTTCGTTTCGGGAGGTCCGCGTGACCAAGACCAACCCCTACGCCGCCGGCGCGCGCGGCCTTTGCCCTGAGTGCGGCGAGGGCTATCTGTTCGAGGGCTTCCTCAAGGTCGCGCCGCGCTGCGAGGCCTGCGGTTTCGATCTTGGCAAGTACGAGACCGGCGACGGCGCGGCGACCTTCGTGATCCTGATCGCCGGCGCCATCTGCGCCTTCGGCGCGCTGTTCTCGATGTTCGCCTGGTATTGGCCGGTCTGGGTGTCGCTGGTCGTCTGGCTGCCGGCCGTCGTGATCATCAGCCTTCTCCTGATGCGCCCGGCCAAGGGGCTGATGGTCGCCGCCCAGATCGCTCAGAAGGCTTCGGAAGCGGGGCGTGACCATGTCTGAGACATCCGCTGCGCCGCGCCGCTTTCCGATCGGCCTGACGATCGCCACCCTGATCGCGTTTTCGATCCTCTGCGGTCTTGGGAGCTGGCAGCTCCAGCGTCGCCACTGGAAAGAGGACGTCCTGGCCCGGCTCGAGGCGCTGAAGACCGCGCCCGCCCAGCCGCTGGTGCAAGTGCTGACGGCTGACACCAAGCCTGAGTCCCTGGCCTGGACGCGCGTCAGCGTCGATTGCGGCGATGTCGGCGGCCAGCCCCTGCCGCTGGTCTACGGGGTCCGTGACGGTGATGTCGTCTGGCGCGCCCAATCGCCCTGCGCGGTGCTGGCTGGCCCGTACAACATGATCCTGGTCGATCGCGGCGTCGTCCCCAGCCTGACGGGCCAGGTCGCCCCATCGCCCCGCGCTTTCGACGCTCCGCGCCGCGTCGTGGGCGTCCTCAGCCCGATTCAGCAGCTTGGCGGCGACCGCGCCAAGGTTCTGGAGCGCTTCGCTGATCGTAAGCCAGCGCCGCTGGTGCTGATGGCCGAGCAGGAAACCCCGGCTCCGGCCGGAATCACCCCTGCGCCGCTGCCGGCAGAAATTTCCAATCGCCACCTCGAATGCGCGCTTACGTGGTTCGGTCTTGCCGTAACCCTGCTGTTTATCTATGCCGCCATGCTCTGGCGGAGACTGAGACCCTGATGCGTTACGTTTCGACCCGCGGCCAGTCCGCGCCCATCGGCTTCCTCGACGCGGTCCTGGCGGGCCTGGCCCCCGACGGCGGGCTGTATGTGCCGGCCGAATGGCCCAGCTTTACGGCCAAGGAGATCGCTGCGTTCGCCGGCAAGCCCTACGCCGAGGTCGCCGCCGCCGTGGTCGGCAAGTTCGTGGGCGACGACATCCCCAGGGAAGACCTGGCCCAGATGTGTGAGGAGGCCTACGCCACCTTCGCCCACACCGCCGTGACGCCGGTCAAGCAACTGACGTCCAACCGCTATCTGCTGGAACTGTTCCACGGGCCGACCCTGGCGTTCAAAGATGTTGCGATGCAGCTTTTGGGCCGCCTCTATGACTACGTTCTGGAGCGGCAGTCGCGGAAGATGACCATCATCTGCGCCACCTCGGGCGACACCGGCGGCGCGGCCGTCGAGGCGTTCCGGGGCCGCAAGAACGCCCGCATCGTCGCGCTCTTCCCCGAGGGCCGCATCAGCGAGGTGCAGCGCCGCTTCATGACCACGGCCACCGACGCCAATGTCGCCTGCGTCTCGGTGCTGGGCTCGTTCGACGACTGCCAAGCGATCGTCAAGCAGGCCTTCCAGGACGACCAGTTCCGCCATGCGGTGGACCTGTCGGGCGTCAACTCGATCAACTGGGCCCGGATCGCGGCCCAGAGCGTCTACTACTTCACCGCCGCCGTGGCGCTGGGCGCGCCGGCGCGGCAGGTGGCGTTCGTGGTGCCGACCGGCAATTTCGGTGACGCCTACGCCGCCTTCGTGGCCAAGACGCTGGGCCTGCCGATCCATTCGGTGACCGCCGCCACCAATTCCAACGACATCCTGGCGCGCGCCTTCGAGGACGGCCGCTATTCGCGCGGCGCGGTGGCCGCGACCCAGAGCCCAGCCATGGACATCCAGGTCGCGTCGAACTTCGAGCGTCTCTATTTCGAGGCCGTGCGTCGCGACGGGGTCGAAACCGGCCGCGCCTTCCGCGCCTTCGCCGACACCGGCCTGCTCGACATCCCGCCCGCCGCCCATGCCTGGATGCGCGAGCTGTTCCGCGGCGCGTCAGTCAGCGAGGCCGACACCGCCAAGACCATGCTCTCGACGCTGAACGAGACCGGCGAGGTCGTCGATCCACACACCGCCGTAGGCCTGGCCGCCGCCCAGAGCGTCCGGGTTGACCCGTCGATCCCTGTCGTGGTGCTGTCGACCGCCCATCCGGCCAAGTTCCCCGAGGCGGTCCAGGCCGCCACGGGCCTGCTGCCCTCGACGCCGCGCGCCACGCCCGATCTCTCCAAGAAGCCGGAAAAGTTCGAGCGCCTGCCCGCCGACGGATCGTCGGTGAAGGCCTTCGTCCGGACCTTCGCGGCGAATAGTTGAGTGTTTCTCCTCGCTCGCGAAGCGGGGGAGGGGGACCAGCCCCCGGGTCGCGCGGAGCGCGCCCGAGGACGGGCTCCGCTGGTGGAGGGGGCGTTTTCGACCTATATGAGCGCCCCCTCCGTCTCGCTGCGTATTCGCAGCGATCCACCTCCCCCGCTTCGCGGGTGAGGAGATTAGAGCTCAATGACTGCTTCCTTGCGCACCCTGAAGAACGGCGTCCGCGTCGTCTGTGACCCGATGCCGGGCCTTGAAACCCTGGCCCTGTCCGTGGTGGCCGGGCGCGGCGCGGCCTATGAGGACCTGGCCCGGTCGGGCTGGTCGCACCTCTTGGAGCACATGGTCTTCAAGGGGGCGGGGTCGCGCTCGGCCCGCGACATCGTCGAGGTCATCGAGAACCAGGGCGGCTCGATCAACGCCGCTACCGGCTATGAGCGCACCAGCTTCCAGGTCCGGGCGCTGAAGGGCGGCCTAGATCTGGGCATGGACGTGATCGCCGACCTAGTGCGCCGTCCGACGCTGGATCCCGCTGACCTGACCCGCGAGAAGCAGGTCGTCGCCCAGGAGATCGCCGAGGCCGCCGACGCGCCTGACGACTATGTCTTCGACCTGATCCAGCGCGCCAGTTGGGGCGATCATCCGGTCGGCCGTCCGATCCTCGGATCCGACGAGACCGTCAACGCCGCCAGCGTCGAAGCGCTGTCGGACTGGCGCGCCGATCTCTACGCCGCCGACCGCCTGGTGATCGCCGCGACGGGCGCGGTCGAGGAGGCCGAGCTGATGGCCGCCGCCGAGCGGGCGTTCGGCGATCTGCCGGCGACGCCCGGCGCTGAGGTTCCGCAGTCTGCGGCCTTCGTCGGCGGTCCGCAGGCCGAGGCCCGCAAGCTCGAGCAGGCGCATCTGGTGTTCATGCTGCCCGCCTGCGGCGCGCGCGAGGACGACTATTTCGCCTTGCGGATCTTCGCTGAGTGCCTGGGCGGCGGGATGTCGTCGCGGCTGTTCCAGGAGGCCCGCGAGAAACGCGGTCTGGCCTACAATATCGACGCCTACGCCGACACCTACGCCGACCATGGCGCGCTGGGCATCTATGCCGGCTGCGCGGCCAGTGACGCGGTCGAGACCGCCAAGGTCTGCGCCGACGAACTGCTCAAACTGGCCGATCGGATTGAGGACGCTGAACTGGCGCGGGCCAAGGCCCAACTGAAGGCGCACATGTTCATGGCGCGCGAGCAGCCGCTGTCGCGCGCGGAGCAGGGGGCGGGCCAGGTCCTGCTGTTTGGTCGCCTCTATCCGCCCGCCGAGCTGGCGCGGGAGGTCGACGCCGTGACGTCGGCCGATGTGGCGCGGCTGGGGCGGCGGCTGTTGTCGGCGGGCCGCGCCGCGACGGCGATCCTTGGGGCTAAATCGGCGCTGAAGGCCGGAGAAGCGTTCGACAAGGCATTGTTCTCGGCGGCCTGACGGCCGAAGGTGCGTCCGTGATCCCGTCAGAGTTCCGTCCGTGTCCGCGCTCCTGCCGTTTCTAAGGCCCCGCCAGCGCCTCCAGCTTCAGGGCCGCGCGGTCTATCTTCGGCCGCCGACGCCGCGAGACTACGAGCCTTGGGCTGCGCTGCGCGCTGGGTCGCGCGCCTTTCTGGAGCCTTGGGAGCCGACCTGGCCAGAGAACGATCTCAGCCGCGCCGCCTTTCGGGGCCGGCTGGGCGCCTATGCGCGGGATCTGGAGCTTGGCGAGGCCTATCCCTTCTTCATCTTCCGCCGCGAGGACGACGCGCTGCTGGGCGCCGTCCGTCTTTTCCACGTTCGGCGCGGCGTGGCCCTGACGGGAACCATCGGCTACTGGCTGGGCGAGCCGTTCGCACGCCAGGGCTATATGGCGGACGCCGTCGAAACCTTGATCCGTTTTGCTTTTCACGGCCTGGGCCTCCACCGCCTGGAGGCCGCTTGCATGCCGGAAAACCACGCCTCGGCCGCCTTACTCGCGAAATGCGGGTTTTCCGAGGAGGGATATGCGTCAGCTTATTTGAAAATTAACGGCGCTTGGCGAGATCATCGTCTGTTCGGCTTGGTGGCGCCCGAGTAGCGCTGCGGCTTTGGCCGAAACGGTTAGGACGGGTATGTCTTTTCGGACAGGCGAACGACGGATCTGGGACGCGACGGCCACGCTTGAGGCGTTGGGCGCGGCGGACGTCGCCCTTTGGATCTGGGAGCCCGAGACTGACCGGCTGCGTCTGAACGGCGCGGCGCGCGCCTTGGGCCTGGGCCCCTTGGCGCCCGAATGCTCGTCGGCCGCCTTCCGCGCCTTGGCCCTGCCGCAGGACCGCGCTCAGGCCGAGGAAGTTCTGAAACCCCGCGAGCCAGGCAGCGAGGTCGTCGCGCGCTTTCGCGTCCGGGGCGGCGAGACCTGCCTCTGGCGTGGCGTCTGGCTGGAGGAGGGCGTCCGCGCCGCCGGCGTCGTCGCGCCCGAAACGAAATTCTCCGCGTCTGAATGTTGCGATCTGACGGGTCTTCTGGACCGTCGCAGCTTCATCGCCCGCGCGCGCGAGCGCCTGTCTCAGGAGGGTGTGCACCAACTGGTCGTCGCCGACCTCGACCGTCTGCGCCGTCTGAACGAGGCGCTGGGTCACGAGCGCGCGGACCTGGTCTTGGCCGCCCTGGGCTCGCGCCTGGCTGCGGCCTTCCCGGCCCAGGCGATCCTGGGCCGTATCGGCGAGGACGAGTTCGCGGTGCTCTGCGAACCGCGCGGCTATGAGCCGGCGGACGTGCTGCGCGGCGCGCTGGAGCAGCCGCTGCGTGTGGCCGGCTTCGACATTCACCCGACGCTCTCGATCGGCGCGGTCTCGGCCGAGGGCGGACTGGACGCGCCGGACGCGGCCGAGCTGCTGCGTCGCGCCGAACTCGCCGTCGAGGCCGCCGCCGCCGCCGGCCGGGGCGGCGCGGCCGCCTACGGCCGCGCGATGGAAACCGACGGGCTGTCGCGCCTGGCGTTGGAAGCCGACCTGCGCGGCGCCATCGGCCGCGGCGAGATCATGCCGTACTTCCAACCGATCGTGCGCCTGTCGACCGGCGCGCTTTCAGGTTTCGAGGCCTTGGCGCGCTGGATCCATCCGCGCCGGGGCATGCTGCCGCCCGACGAATTCCTGCCGCTGATCGAAGAGATGGGGCTGATGAGCGAGCTTGGCGCGCACATGATGCACGCTGCGGCTCAGCAACTGTCGACCTGGCGGGCGGCGCACCCGGCGATGGGAAACCTGACCGTGAGCGTCAACCTGTCGACCGGCGAGATCGATCGTCCGGGCCTTGTGGCCGATGTGGCCGAGACCCTGAGGGTCAACAGCCTGCCGCGTGGCGCCCTGAAACTGGAAGTCACCGAAAGCGACATCATGCGCGACCCCGAGCGGGCCGCCGTGATCCTGAAGACGCTGCGCGACGCCGGCGCGGGCCTGGCGCTTGACGATTTCGGCACCGGCTTCTCGTCGCTGTCGTACCTGACGCGTCTGCCGTTCGACACGCTGAAGGTCGACCGCTATTTCGTCCGCACCATGGGCACCAACGCCGGTTCGGCCAAGATCGTCCGCTCGGTCGTCAAGCTGGGCCAGGATCTTGACCTCGAGGTGGTCGCCGAAGGCGTCGAGAACGCCGAGATGGCGCGCGCCCTTCAGGCGCTCGGCTGCGACTACGGCCAGGGCTTCGGCTATGCGCCGGCCCTGTCGCCGCAAGAGGCCGAGGTCTATCTGAACGAGGCCTATGTCGACGGCGCCGCGCCGGTGAAGGCGCGGGGCTGAAATCCTCCCCCTCGCGGGGGAGGTGGCGCGAAGCGCCGGTGGGGGAAGTGCTGCCGACCCCGACTTTCCCCTCTCCGTCACCCTTCGGCGACACCTCTCCCACAGGGCGAGGATTTTCCTAGGCCCGCCCGGCCGTCGCCGACAGGTGATCGGCCGTGATCCCGAGCTTCGCCAGCGCTCGCGTCCACTTGTGCTCGTGGTCCTCGTCGAACAGCAGGCCCTCGTCGGCGTCGCAGATCAGCCAGACATTGTCGCGCAGCTCCTGCTCCAGTTGCCCAGGACCCCAGCCAGCGTAGCCGAGGGCCAGCAGCGACTTGCGCGGACGCTTGTAGGCGCTGGCCATGGCGTCCAGCGCGTCGCGGGTGGCGGTCAGGGCCACGCCGTCGGCGACGGCCAGGGTCGAGTCCGGCGAGTTGAAGTCGTCGGTGTGCAGCACGAAGCCGCGCTCGCGTTCCAGCGGACCGCCCAGCAGGACGAGGTCGCTTGGCGCCTGGATCTCGGACCTCACGCCCAGGCGGTTCAGCAGTTCGAACACCGTCAGCCCCTCGACCGGGCGATTGACCGCTACGCCCATCGCGGCGTCCTCGTCGTGGGCGCACAGATACAGCACCGTCCGCTCGAAGCGGGGGTCGTCGATGCCGGGCATGGCGACAAGCATCCTGCCGATCAGGAACTCGCCGTCGCCGTCTTCGATCAAGCTAGCCATGTCTGAACCATTGGGCTTCGAGGTGACGGTTTCAAGTCGGATGCGCCATGAAAGCGTGCTTGGCGACCGCCGCGCGGGGGTCTATTCGAGTCGCCTCAATTCATCCCACACACGAGGAACAGAGGCCCATGGCGATCAAGGTTGGCGACACGCTCCCGGCGGCGACTTTCATGACCAGCACGGCTGAAGGACCCGCGCCGATCAGCACCGACGACATCTTCAAGGGCAAGACCGTCGCCCTGTTCGCAGTGCCCGGCGCCTTCACCCCGACCTGCTCGGCCAAGCACCTGCCGGGCTTCAAGGAGAAGGCCGACGAGCTGAAGGCCAAGGGCGTCGACTCGATCGTCTGCGTGTCGGTCAACGACGTGTTCGTGATGAAGGCCTGGGGCAAGGACCAGGGCATCGACGGCGAAGTCCTGCTGATCGCCGACGGCAACGGTGACTTCACCAAGGCCATCGGCCTGGATTTCGACGGCAGCAAGTTCGGCATGGGCGCCCGCTCGCAGCGCTATTCGCTGGTCGCCAAGGACGGCGTCGTCACCCAGCTGCACGTCGAGGACGCCGGCCAGTTCAAGGTCTCGTCGGCCGAGTACCTGCTGGAACAACTCTAAGCGTTACGGGCGCGGCGGCCTCCGCCGCGCCCCTTACTCTCGCACGATCGCCTCGTGCAGCGCCTGGATCCGCTGGTTCAAAGCGCCCAGGTCCTCGCCAGCCATGCCGGACCGCTCCAGCAGGGCCTTGTTCAGGCACCCCGACTGGCCCAGCAGGGCTCGGCCCGCTTCGGTCATCGTCACCTCGACCTTGCGCTCGTCCTCGAGCCCGCGCCGCCGCATGACCAGGCCGGCGGCTTCCAGGCGCTTGACCAGCGGCGTCACGGTGCTGGACTCAAGATCCAGCCGCGCCGCGATCGCGCCGATGGTCGCCCCGTCGCTCTCGCCCAGCGCATTCAGCACAAGATACTGCGGATAGGTCAGGCCCATCGCGTCCAGCAGGGGCTTGTAGGCCCGCGTGATCGCCATGCTGGTGGCGTAAAGGGTGAAACAGATCTGTTGATCCAGGGGATGCGGGGGCGGCGTCTTCGTCGTCATGAATCTTTCTTATCACAAAAAAGGATATCGCAACAAAGAAAATGCTGGACAGGCGCTCGGCGCCAGCGTAAGCCTCAATCGTTCTCGCGATAAACGTTATCGCAAGCAAGAAATGAGGGATGATCATGAGCCAGTCGAACCAAGCTTCCCGCCGGGGTGTGATGACCGCCGGCTTCGGTCTCGCCGCCGCCGCCGCCTCGCTGGGCGCTTCCGCCCAAGCTGCGACCCCCGCGAAAAAGCCCGCCGCCTCGCCCCACGCGGCGAACCGCGCCGAAAGCGGTTTCGTCACCACCAAGGACGGCGTCCAGATCTTCTACAAGGACTGGGGCCCCAAGAGCGGCCAGCCGATCGTCTTCCACCACGGCTGGCCGCTGTCGTCAGACGACTGGGACGCCCAGATGATGTTCTTCCTGCTCAAGGGCTATCGCGTCATCGCCCATGACCGCCGGGGCCACGGCCGCTCGACCCAGACCGACAGCGGCAACGAGATGGACACCTACGCCGCCGACGTCATCGCCCTGACCGACCACCTGGACCTGAAGAACGCCTTCCACGTCGGCCACTCGACCGGCGGCGGCGAGGCGATCCACTACGCCGCCCGCGCCAAGCCGGGCCGCGTCGCCAAGGTCGTGCTGGTCGGCGCGGTGCCGCCGATCATGCTGAAGACGCCCGCCAATCCCGGCGGCTTGCCGATGGAAGTATTCGACGGCTTCCGCGCCGCCCTGCTGGCCAACCGCGCCCAGTTCTTCCGCGACATTCCCGAAGGTCCGTTCTTCGGCTTCAACCGTCCAGGCGCCAAGGTCAGCCAGGGCCAGATCGATAACTGGTGGCGTCAGGGCATGATGGGCGGCGCCAAGGCCCACTACGACTGCATCAAGGCCTTCTCGGAAACCGACTTCACCGACGATCTCAAGGCGGTCGATATCCCGGTCCTGATCATGCACGGCGAAGACGACCAGATCGTCCCGATCGCCGACAGCGCTCACCTGGCCATCAAGCTGGTCAAGAAGGGGACGCTCAAGACCTATCCGGGTCTGCCCCACGGGATGGCCACCACCCACCCGGAGATCATCAACAAGGACCTCCTGGCGTTCTTCAAGGCCTAAGGGGGGGCTAAAGTTGTCATCCCGGCCGCAGCGCAGCGGAGAGCCGGGACCGCAGAAAGCTCGGCGCTCCCTGCGGTCCCGGATAGCCTCTGCGAGGCTTCCGGGATGACATTTGTTGAGAGGCTTTACGCCCCCAGCACTTCCGGCGTCATCGCCGCGAAGTCCTCGGCCCCCAGCATCACCCCCGCCGCCGCGCCGGGGATCTGGGCTAGGACGCTTTCCGCGAACACGCGCGCCAGGGCGCGCTTGCTTTCGGCCCACGCCGCATCGGCCTCACCGGCCGCCGCCAGGGCGCCCTTGGCGAGCATCCAGCCGCCCACCGTGTCGCCGAGCAGCTTCTGATAGGCCGTGGCCCCCGCCAGCGCGTCGGGCATGGCCTTGGCGCGGCGTTCGATCAGCCAAGCCGTCGCCGAGGCGGCCGCATCGAGCGCGGCCTCCAGACGCAGGCCCACGCCCTTCAGCTCTGAGGCCTTCAACAGATCGATCGTGTCGCGGATGTCGTCCATCAGGTCGCCGACGGCCTGGCCTTCGCCCAACATCAGCTTGCGACCAACCAGATCGATGGCCTGGATGCCGTTGGTGCCCCCATAGATCGGGGCGATGCGGGCGTCGCGATAGTGCTGGGCCGCGCCGGTTTCCTCGATAAAGCCCATGCCGCCGTGGATCTGCACGCCTTGCGAGGCGACCCATACGCCGACATCGGTCGACCAGGCCTTGGCGATCGGGGTCAGGAGCTCCTCGCGCAGCTTGGCGGCGGTGCGCGTCGCCTCGTCCGGCGCGGCGCGAGCCAGGTCGGCGGCGACGGCGGTCGATAGACAGATCCCGCGGGCGGCCTCGATATGCGCCTTCATCAAGACCAGCGTGCGGCGCACGTCCGGGTGGTCGAACAGCCGGGAAGGATAGGCGCCGGTCCAGACCGAACGACCCTGGGCGCGATCCTGGCTGAAAGAGAGGGCCTGCTGATAGGCGCGCTCGGCGATGGCCGTGCCTTGCGTCCCGACCTGCAGGCGGGCGGCGTTCATCATCACGAACATGTTGGGCAAGCCCTGCCCGAGACCGCCGACCAGTTCGGCCTTGGCGCCCTCGAACAGCATCACGCAGGTGGGTGAGCCATGGATCCCCAGCTTGTGCTCAAGGCCCCCCGCTCGCAGGGCGTTGGCTTGGCCCAGCTTGCCGTCGTCGCCGACCAGCACCTTGGGCGCCAGGAACAGCGAGATGCCCTTCACCCCGGGCGGTGCGTCGGGGGTGCGGGCCAGAACGAGGTGGACGATGTTGTCGGCGGCGTCGTGATCGCCCCAGGTGATGTAGATCTTCTGGCCGGTGATCCGCCAACCGCCATCGCCATCAGGCGTTGCCATCGTGGTCAGGGCCGCCAGGTCCGAGCCGGCCTGGGGCTCGGTCAGGTTCATGGTGCCCGTCCATTCGCCGGACACCAGCTTGGGGAGATACTTGGCCTTCTGCTCAGGCGAGCCGCACAGCTCCAGCGCCTCAATCGCGCCCAGGCTCAGCATCGGGCACAGGCCGAAGGCCATGTTGGCGGCCTGGACCATTTCGAGGACGGCCACTTCGAGGGTCTTGGGCAGGCCTTGTCCGCCGTGGGCGGCCGGTGCGGCGAGGCTGGTCCAGCCGCCTCGCGCGAACTGCTGGTAGGCGTCGGCGAAGCCGGGGGCGGTGCGGACCACGCCGTTCTCAAGCTTGGCGCCGACAAGGTCGCCTTGTCGGTTCAGCGGGGCCAGGATGTCGCTGGCGAAGGCGCCCGCCGCCTCCAGCACGGCCGCGACCGTATCGGCGTCGGCCTCAGGAAAGGCGTCGGCGAGACGCTCGAAGCCCGCCACGTGGCGCAAAGAGAAGGCAAGGTCGCGGACGGGCGCACGGAAAGTCATGGGAGAAACTCCAGATCGTCCTCCGTCTTAAAGCCCGGCGCCCGGGGTCGCCAAGCGTTCGGCGCCTCACGGCGGACAATGTGTTGAGCCGTTATCACGCGCTCGTGAACATGACGCCCTTCAAAGCCGTGCTGGAGTACCTAGATCGGGGAACTGCAACTAGCGCTGTTTTAATTCAACCTGGAGCGCCTCCCCGATGTCCCGTCCTTTCTCCCTGTCCAAGGTCGCCTTTGGCGCCGTCGCCGTCGCCTTGTTGACGGCTCCCGCCGCCCTGGCCGCGCCGGGCGTCAGCTCGACCAAGCCCGCCGACGTGCCGGCCGGCCGCTATGTGCTCGACAAGACCCACGCTTCGGTGGTGGGCAAGATCAAGCACATGGGCTTCTCGAACTACCAGTTCCGCTTCACCAAGGTGGACGCTGAGTTCACCTACGACCCCAAGGCGCCGCAAGACTCCAAGATCAAGGTGACCATCGATCCGGCCTCGATCGACACCTCGACGGGCGCTGACGAATTCGGCCTGAAGTTCAACAAGGAACTGGCCGGCGACGGCTGGCTGGAGGCTAACAAGTTCCCGACCGCGACCTTCGTCTCGACCAAGGTCGAGCCGGGCGCGGGCCAGGCCGGCAAGGTCTATGGCGACTTCACCCTGCATGGCGTGACCAAGCCGATCGTGCTGGACGTGACCTTCAACGGCGTCGGCTCGGGCTTCGCGCCGGGTAGCGTCAAGACCGGCTTCTCGGCCTCGACCACGATCAAGCGTTCGGACTTCGGCGTCAGCAAGTACATCCCGATGGTCGGCGATGAGGTCGCGCTGAGCATCGAAGTCGAGTTCGACAAGAAGTAAGCTCTAGAGCGTGATAGCCGAAAGTGTGAGCGGTTTCGGCGGCTATCACGCTCTAAATGTTTGAATTAGAGCCTTATTTTTCCGTTCGAATGATTCCATTCGAACGGATAAGGCTCTAGCTCACCAAGGGATCTGGGAGAGTCGCATGGCCGAGAACCGGACGCGCTACACGACGGTGGCGATCGCGCTGCACTGGCTGATCGCTGCGGCCATCATCTTCCAGATCATCCTTGGCTGGCGAGCGGGGGACGGGCCCAAGGGGCCCGCGACCTTCGCCATGATGCAACTGCACAAGTCGATCGGGATCACGATCCTGCTGCTCAGCCTGGCGCGTCTGGGCTGGCGGTGGGTCAATCCCGCCCCGCCGGGGCCGGCCGGTCAGCCCCGCTGGGAGCAGATCGCCTCCAAGGTGGTGCATGTCGGCTTCTATGTGATCATGATCGGTCTGCCGCTGACGGGCTGGATCCTGGTCTCGACCAGCCGGACGAACCTGCCGACGATCCTGTTCGGCGCGATCCCCTGGCCGCACCTGCCGCTGCTGCCGGACCTGGCCGCTGGCCCCAAGCACCTATGGCACGAGATCGGCGAGATCGGCCACGAGGTGCTGGTCAAGACCACCTATCTGCTGCTGCTGTTGCACCTGGGCGCGGTGGCCAAGCACCAGATCCTCGACAAGGACGCGGTGTTCCAGAACATGGCCCCGGGCGCCAAGCCAGGCTGGAAGGAGCCCCGCCTGTGGCTGGCCGCCGCCGGTTTCGCCGCGATCGTCGCCGCCGGCTACCTCTACACCCCCAAGACCGCGCCGAGCGCGCCGCCACCCGCGCCGGTCGAATCCACGCCGGCCGCCGAGCCTGTCGCCGCGCCGACCGCGACGACCGGTCCGGCCGCCGCGCCGGAGGCGACCGCCGCGCCGCCGGTCAGCGACCTCAAGGACCCGGTCGCCTGGACCGTTCAGAAGGGCGCCACGCTCGGCTTCACCGCCACCTGGTCGGGCGCGTCCATCGAGGGCCGCTTCCAGCGCTGGACCGCCGACATCCAGTTTTCGCCCGAGGCGCTGGACCGCTCCAAGGTCACGGTCGGCGTCGACCTGGCCTCGGCCGAGACCGGCGACGCCCAGCGCGACGCCAGCCTGACGGGTGAGGATTTCCTCGACAGCGCCGACCACCCCAAGGCCGTCTTCACCGCGACCAAGTTCCGCAAGACCGGCGAGGGCCGCTATGTCGCCGACGGCAGTCTCGACCTTCGTGGCGTGAAAAAGCCGCTCAGCCTGCCGTTCTCGCTGAAGATCGACGGCGACACGGCGACCGCCAGCGGTGTAACCACCCTGGACCGGACGACGTTCGGCGTGGGACAGGGCGAATGGGCTTCGACGGACGAGATCGCGGCGCAGGTGAAGGTGAGCTTCAAGCTGACCGCCAAGCGGAAGTAGGCGCCGCCGCCGAGGCGCTGCGCGCCGGCGGGCTGGTCATCCTGCCCACCGAGACCGTCTATGGCCTGGGCGCCAACGCCGCCGATCCGACCGCCGTGGCCGCGATCTTCGAGGCCAAGGGCCGGCCGCGCTTCAACCCGCTGATCGCCCACGTCGCCGACCTTGAGACCGCCGCGCGGATCGCCGCGTTCGACGATCGCGCCTATGCTCTGGCGCGGGAATTCTGGCCGGGGCCCCTGACCATCGTGGCGCCGATCCGCGACGCCGAGGCCGTCTGTGATCTGGCGCGGGCGGGCCTCGACACGGTGGCGATCCGGGTGCCGGGGCATCCCCTTTCGCGCGCCGTGCTCGCCGCCTTCGGTGGCGCGGTCGTCGCGCCGTCGGCCAATCGCTCGGGACGGCCCAGCCCCACCACCTATGACGACGCCATGGCCGAGACCGGCGACAAGGCCGCCGCCAGCCTCGACGGCGGTCCTTGCGCCGTGGGCCTGGAATCGACGGTCGTCTCGGTGCTGGAGGGCGAGGTGCGGCTACTGCGACCCGGTGCGGTCACGCGGGTCCAACTGCAACAGATCGTCGGTCGCCTGGCTGAGGCGCAGGACGACGCCAAGCGCTCGCCGGGCCGGCTGGCCACGCACTATGCGCCCGACGCCCCGGTGCGGATCAACGCCAAGGCGCCGGAGGCGGGCGAGGCCTATCTCGCCTTTGGTCCCTGCCCTGAAAGCCCACGCGTGTTCAATCTCAGCCCCACCGGAGACCTCGCCGAGGCCGCCGCCAACCTGTTCGCGTTCCTGCGCGCCGCCGATCGCATCCGGCCCAGCGCCATCGCGGTCGCGCCGATCCCCGAAGAGGGCTTGGGCGAGGCGATCAACGACCGCCTGCGCCGCGCGGCGGGGTATGTCGGCTAAAGCGCCGAGCGGACGTCGGTTTGGCTGAAGTCGTCGCCCTTGTAGAGCAGGGGTGCGTCGAGCGCCTTGGCCAGGGCGTAGGCGAAACAGTCTGACAGGTTCAGCCGCGCGGGGTTTCGCCCCCTGCCGTAGCGCAGGTAGGCGTCCAGCGCGGCGGTGTCGATGACGGGAGCCTTTGCGATCTCGACGCGATACAGGGCCAGCCAGTCGTCCAGATCGTCGCGAGACGGCATCAGGTTGCGTCCAAGCAGCACCATGCCCAGCTCGACATAGGTCATGGGCGAGATCACGACGTCGTCAGCCGCTTCAAGCGCTTCTATCAGCGCGTCAGCTTCGGGTTCGTCGAGGGCGATCGCCACAAGCGCCGAGGTGTCGACGACCACCGTCACGACGGGTGATCGTCCAGGCCGGGTATGAAGTTGATCTCGTCGTAGTCCGCCTGAGTGATGGGCGGGAGCAGGCCGGCGCGCGCCTCGGGCGTGAGATACTTGCGGGTAATCGCCTTCATCTCTTCGACGCTGCGACGACGACGGGGCGGCGTCTCGGCGCGCTTGGCCGCCAGCCGTTCCTTGACTGCGATCTCGACGGCCGTGGTCAGGCTCTCGCCGGTCAGCGCCGCCAGTTCGCGCACGGCGCGCTCAGCCTCGGGGTTCTTGATCAGGATGCCCATGCGCGCCTCCGTATAGACCGCAGTATATACTGACAGCCGCCCCCTCGAAAGCGTATCCTGCCCGCATGACCAAGCCCGTTCCCGCCGATGTCGTGTCCCGTCTTAAAGCCGTGCTCGGCGAAGGCGGATGGAGCCAGGATCGCGACGTGATCGCGCCCAAGCTGGTCGAGTGGCGCGGTCGCTGGCAGGGCGAGACGCCGCTGCTGGTCACGCCGCGCTCGACGGCCGAAGTGGCCGCCGTGGTCGGGATCTGCGCCGCCGAGGGCGTGGCGATCACCCCCCAGGGCGGCAATACCGGCCTCGTCGCCGGTCAGATTCCGCGCGGCGAGATCCTGCTGTCGACCCAGAAGCTGACGGCGATCCGCGACGTTGACCCGATCGACGACGCCATGGTGCTGGAGGCCGGTGTCACGCTTTACGAAGCGCACCAGCAGGCCGCCAAGGTCGGCCGGCGCTTCACGGTGGGTGTCGCCTCGGAAGGCTCGTGCACGATCGGCGGCCTGATCTCGACCAACGCCGGCGGCACGGCGGTTTTGCGCTATGGCATGATGCGCGAGCAGGTGCTGGGTATCGAGGCGGTGCTACCCAACGGCGAGGTCTGGAACGGCCTCAAGCGCCTGCGCAAGGACAACACCGGCTATGACCTCAAGCAGCTGCTGATCGGCGCGGAGGGCACGCTAGGGATCGTCACCGCCGCGTCGCTGAAGCTGCAGGCGCTACTGGCCTCGCGGGCCGTGGCGATCGTGGGCCTGGCCTCGCCGGGTGACGCCATCCAGCTTCTGGCGCGCGCCAAGGACGAGACCGGCGGCGCGGTCGAGGCTTTCGAACTGATGGGGCGGCTGGGCTTTGAACTGACCGTCCGCAACGTGCCGGGCCTGCGCGATCCGCTGCCCGAGTCGCACCCCTGGTATGTGCTGATCGAGATCGCCAGCGGCGAGCCCGGCGCGGCCGAGGCGGCGCTGGAGCGCTTGCTGGCCGGCGCCCTGGAGCGCGGCCTGATCGCCGACGCGGCGGTGGCGCAGACCGAAACCCAGATGAAGGCGTTCTGGCATATCCGCGAGGGCCACTCCGCCGGCCAGAAGCCGGAAGGGGCGGTGTGGAAGCACGATGTCAGCGTGCCGGTCTCGAAGATCCCCGCCTTCATCGGCCAGGCCAATGCGGCGATCGAGACGGCCTTTCCCGGAACCCGTATCGTCGCCTTCGGCCATGTCGGCGACGGCAATGTCCACTACGACGTGCTGCAGCCCGTCGGCGGCGATGGCGACGCCCACGAGGCCCAGCGCGAGGCCGGGGCCAAGATCATCCACGACATCACCGCCGCCTTCAGCGGCTCGATCAGCGCCGAGCATGGCCTGGGCGCGATGAAGACGGCCGAGGCCCTGACCTACAAGGACCCGATCGAGGTCGCGGCCCTGCGGGCGATCCGAGGGGCGCTGGACCCCAAGCGGATCATGAACCCCCGGGTTCTTTTCTAGGCGGCTGGCTTGGCCTGCGCCCGCTTGCGGGCGCGCAGCCACAGAGCCAGCATGACCAGGAGCGCGCCGCCAGGGATCGTCGACCGATGGAAGCCCGGCTGCGTGCCCGGGATCAGATTGATCGCCAGCGGGATGAAGCCCCACCGCCCGCTCGCCTGCTCCATCCAGAACGCGCCCACCCCGATGAAGCACGCCACCGCCCAGAGCGGACGGAACTTCAGCGTTCGGTCGCGAAGCACGAAGAACAGGGCGACCAGCATCGGGATCGGCCAGGCGAGGGCTGCGGCGAGGCCAAGGGTTTGCATGCCCGGCTGGATAGCCTCGTCGCTCCCTGAGGTCGAGGCGTTGTTACGCCTCGGGAACGCCCGCCATCATCGCCTTGAGGGCGGCGAGGTGACCCTTTAGCGCCTTGCGGCCTTCACTGCTCAGCGACAGCCACGTGCGCTGGCGGCCCTCGGACGCGGCCTTCTTGACCCGGACATAGCCGGCCTCTTCCAGCGTCTTCACGTGCTTGCTGAGCACCGACTCCGAAACGTCCAGAGCCTCGCGGACGGTGGCGAAGTCGATGGTGTCCACGGCCGCCAGCATGCAGCACATCTGCAGGCGGTTGGGGGCGTGGATCACCGGATCAAGCGCTCCGCTCACCGGCGCCCCCCGTCGCGAAGATCGGCGCGGAAGGCGGCCTCCCAGACGAAGCCGCCGATGGTCACGATCACGGCGATCAGTCCTGCGAACACGAACGGCGCCAGCGTCTCTTTCCGGGTGTGGAGCAGCCAGGCCGAGAGCAGCATCAGGCCGGTGGTGATCGTCGCCAGCCCCACGGCGATCCACCGGGTCCGTCCGGCGCGATAGCCGCTGACCCAGAGGCCGGTGCGCTTGATGTAGGCGCGGACCAGCAGCACGACGCCGGCGATAAACACGCCGTAATAGGCCAGCATGCCGGGAACTGGCGCGGCCTGGACGGCGCAAAGCCCGCCCATCAGTAGCCCCAGGGCCGGATGATACCAGACCGGCGCCTTGGCGCGCTCGGCGAGGTCGGCGTTGGCGGCCTCAAGTTCGGCCAGCATCCGCAGGGCGTCTTCGTCTCGGGTCATGGCGACCTCCTTACTTTCCAGTGCGGAAAGTCATAGCTCTCGACTTTCCATGTTGGCAAGTGAAAACTTTCCGATCTGGAAAGTGATCATCGCCAGCCCTAGCGCCGGACCCTGGAAGCCTCTATCTCCCCGCTCATGCTGATGGTCATCTCGCCCGCCAAGTCGCTGGACTTCACCGCTCCCCAAGCGGTGCTGCCGCTCACGACCCCTGAGCTGAAAGCCCAGATCGCCGAGCTGGCCAAGGTGACGCGCAAGCTGACGGCGGCGGACCTCAAGCGCCTGATGCATATCTCCGACGCTCTGGCGACGTTGAACCGCGAGCGCTTCCAGGCCTTCGACCCGCAGGTCGAGGAAGGGCTGCAGGCCGTGATCGCCTTCAACGGCGACGTCTATGCGGGGCTGAACGCCCGCGAGCTGGACCGCCCGGCCCTGGAGTGGGCGCAGGATCACCTGCGGATCCTGTCGGGCCTCTATGGCGTCTTGCGCCCGTTCGACGCCCTGCAACCCTACCGCCTGGAGATGGGCACGCGCCTGAAGACCAAGAAGGGCGCCAATCTCTACGACTTCTGGGGCGAGACGATCTCCAAGACGCTGAACCAGGCGGCCGAGGGCCACGCCGATCCCACCCTGGTGAACCTGGCGAGCCAGGAATATTTCGGCGCCGTCGACGCCAAGGCGCTGAAGCTGCCGGTCGTCACCTGCCACTTCAAGGAAGAGAAGGGCGGCGAGCTGCGCGTGCTGGGCTTCTTCGCCAAGAAGGCGCGCGGCCGCATGGCGCGTTACGTCATCGACAACCGGGTCGATCAGGCCGAAGCGCTGAAGGGCTTCAACCTCGACGGCTATCGTTTCCAGCCCGGCCTTTCGACGGACGCCGACTGGGTTTTCGCTCGCCCGCAGCCCTAAATTCATCTATCGATGAATTTATAACCGCTCGCCCTTCGCAGGGGCGAGCTATATGCTGCACCGCAGCACTAGAGGGAGCGCGTGAATGGCCGTCGATTTCGGTTTGCAGGGGCAGGTCGCCATCGTCACCGGTTCGACCAGCGGCATCGGTCACGCGATGGCCGACGCGCTCGCCGCCCAGGGCTGCAACATCGTCATGAACGGCCTGGGTGAAATGAACGCCATCGAGCGCGCCCGCGCCGAGATGGCCGAGACCCACGGCGTGGAGGTGCTCTACCACGGCGCCGACATGACCAAGCCGATCGAGATCGCCGACATGGTCCGCGCGGCCAAGGCCGAGTTCGGCGAGCTGGACATCCTCGTGAACAACGCTGGCGTTCAGCACGTGGCCCCGGTCGAGGACTTCCCGGACGACAAGTGGGACCTGATCATCGCCGTGAACCTGTCCTCGGCCTTCCACGCCACCAAGGCGGCCGTGCCGATCATGAAGGAGCAGGGCCGGGGGCGGATCGTCAACATCGCCTCGGCGCACGGCCTGGTGGCCTCGCCGTTCAAGGCCGCCTATGTGGCCGCCAAGCACGGGATCATGGGCCTGACCAAGACGGTCGCCCTCGAGGTCGCCCAGCATGGGATCACCTGCAACGCCATCTGCCCGGGCTTTGTGAAGACGCCGCTGGTCGAGGCTCAGATCGCCGACCAGGCCAAGGCGCGCGGCATTTCGGAAGAGGCGGTGATGCGGGACGTGATCCTGGCCAGCCAGCCGACCAAGCAGTTCGTCACCTTCGACCAGCTGAACGGCATGCTGCTGTATCTGGTCTCGGACCTGGGCGCCTCGGCCAATGGCGCGGCCTATCAGATCGACGGCGGCTGGGTCGCCCAATAGGCCCTCGATTTCGGGCGCCAAGCGCCGGGAGGAAGCGTTACTGATCGGGGGCTGGTCCTTCGCGAGGTCGCATGCCGATTCCACCGTTCAAGAAGAAGCCCTCCGGCCCCAAGGGGCTGAGCCTGGCGCTCCAGGGCGGCGGGGCCCACGGCGCCTTTGAGTGGGGCGTGCTGGATCGCCTGCTCGAGGAAGACGATCTGGAGATCCGCGCCGTCACCGCCGCCTCGGCCGGGGCGATGAACGCGGTCTGTCTGGCCCAAGGCCTGATGGATGACGGCCGTGCGGGGGCGCAGGCGCGTCTGGAATCGTTCTGGCGCAATGTGAACCGGGCCGGCGGCCGCAACGTCTTTGGCGACACCGGCATCTGGACCAATGTGTTCGGCGGCGGCGTCGACTGGCTGAAGAACACCCCCGGCTGGCGGATGGCCGAGACCCTGGCCCTGTCGCTCAGCCCCTACGAGTACAATCCGTTCAACCTGAACCCCCTGCACGACGTGCTGGAGGGCGAGATCACCTTCAGCCGGATCCGGGGCGCGTGCCCGATCAAGCTCTACATCTCGGCCACCCAGATCCGGACCAGCAAGTCGAAGGTCTTCCGCGAGACCGAGCTGACCTCGCACCACATCATGGCCAGCGCCTGCCTGCCGCAGCTGTTCCAGGCGGTGGAGATCGACGGCGAGCCCTATTGGGACGGCGGCTTCCTGGCCAATCCGCCGCTGTGGCCGCTGTTCTACGACGATACGCCCGACGACATCCTGATCGTCACCCTCAACCCGTTCGTCCGCGAGGAGACGCCCAAGTCGCCGGGCGAGATCATGGACCGCCTGAACGAGATCACCTTCAACGCCTCGCTGGCCTCGGAGCTGCGGGCCATCGGCTTCGTGCAGAAGCTGCTGGACGAGGGCCTCCTGAAGGACACCGCCCGCGGCCGCTACCGCCGGATGCTGGTTCACGCCATCACCGCCGACAAGCCGCTGGCGGACCTGTCGATGTCGACCAAGTTCAACACCGAATGGAGCTTTCTGACCGATCTGAAGGATCGCGGTCGGGCGGCGGCGCAGGCCTGGCTGGACGATTGCGGCGATTGCGTGGGCGTGAAGTCCAGTGTCGATCTGAAGGTCGGCTTCCCTTAAAGCTTGGGCATGAGCCATCCCGTTCCCACTGTCGGCGTCGTCTGTCTTAGGGGCGAGGAGGTCTTGCTGATCAAGCGCGGCACCCCGCCCAGGCTTGGCCAATGGAGCGTGCCTGGCGGGCGCCTGGAATGGGGCGAGGCCCTGCAGGACGCGGCGCTGCGCGAACTGAAGGAAGAGACCGGCGTCGACGCGGAGCTTCTGGGCCTGATCGACGTGATCGACGGGGTGTTCCCCGCGCGGCCGGGCGGCGAGATCACCCGCCACTACGTCCTGATCGACTACGCCGCCCGCTGGACCGGCGGCGACCCCGTGGCCGGCGATGACGCGGCCGAAGCGCGGTTCGTGACCCGCGATGAGGCGATGGTGCTGGTGGAGTGGGAAGAGACGCGACGGGTGATCGCGGAAGCGTTTGAGAGGTTTGGGCGGTAGGCGTAATGCATTGAAATCCCTCTCTCCATGAGAGAGGGATTGCGGTTGGCCCTCCGCCCGTCCGCGAAACGACACCCAGACTCCGCTTGCGCTCCCGGCCAAGGTCCCCGACATCAGGGTCATGACTATCCTCGAAGCTCCCGCCCGGCCGCGTGCGCCGATCAGTCCCAACGCCCTGATCCTGATCGCCGCGGTTCTCGGCCTCGGATGGGCTGTGGCGAGCGGGGTTCAGCCGCTGGGCGTGATCACCTTCGCCTTCGTGGCCGCCGCCTGGGTGCTGAGTGTCGGGATCCACGAGTTCGGTCACGCCTTCACCGCCTACAAGGCCGGCGACACCACGATCGTCGAGAAGGGCTATCTGACCCTCGATCCGCTGAAATACTCGGACCTCTTCACGACGATCATCATCCCGCTGGTCGCCCTGGCCCTGGGCGGCATCGGCTTTCCGGGCGGGGCGGTCTATCTGCGCGAGGACCTGATGCGCTCGCGCGGCTGGCGGTCGCTGGCCTCGCTGGCCGGACCGCTGGGAACGCTGGTGGTGCTGGTCGTCATCGCCGTCAGCCTGCCGCTCGCGACCGCCAGCCCGCCGCTGTTCAACGCCCTGTCGCTGCTGGCTATGCTGCAGGCCAGCGCGCTCGTCCTGAACCTGCTGCCCGTCCCGGGCCTGGACGGCTATGGCGTCATCCGCCCGTTCCTGCCCGAGCGGGTTCAGACCGGCATGATCAAGGTCGAGCGGGTGGGCTTTCTGATCCTGTTCGCGCTGATCTTCTGGGTCCCCGGGGTCAGCGACTTCATCTTCGCCGCGGCCCTGACGATCACTGACCTCTTGGGCGTTTCGCGGCCCGCGATCGGCGAGGGTTGGCGAACCTTCCACTTCTGGGGCTCTTGACCTTCGGCCTCTGACCCCCTCTCCTTCAAACAAGCGTTTCAAGAAGAATGAGGGAGGGTTCGTCATGGCCTATGCGCCGTTCAACCTGTCGGGAAAGGTCGCCCTGGTCACCGGCGGCAATCGGGGCATCGGGCTTGGCATGGCCAAGGCCATGGCGCAGGCCGGCGCCGACATCGTCATCTGGGGCTCAAACCCCGAGCGCAACCTGGCCGCCGAACAGACCCTGACCACGCTGGGCGTGCGGGTGAAGGCCCAGACCGTCGACGTCTCGGACGAGGCCCAGGTCCGCGAGGGCATGGAAGAGGCCGTCGCCGCCATGGGCCGGGTCGACAGCGTCTTCGCCAACGCCGGCATCGGCTATGGCTCGCCCTCGTTCGTCGACATGAGCACCGAGGTCTATCGCAAGGTGCTGGCGGTCAATCTGGACGGGGTGTTCTTCACCCTGCGCGAGGCCTGCCGCCACATGGTCGAGCGCGCCAAGGCCGGGGATCCGGGCGGCTCGCTGGTCGGCGTCGCCTCGCTGGCGGCCATCGAGGGCGCGGCCCGCAACGAGGCCTACGCCGCCACCAAGGGCGCGGTGATCTCGATGATCAAGTCGGTCGCCGTCGAGCACGCCCGCTATGGCGTACGCGCCAACGCCATCCTGCCCGGCTGGATCGCCACCGACATGACCGCCGGCGCCCAGGCCAACTCGGCCTTCGCCGAGAAGGTCATCCCGCGCGTGCCGGCCCGCCGCTGGGGCGAGCCCGAGGACTTCGGCGGTATGGCTGTCTATCTGGCGTCGGACGCCTCCAGCTATCAATCGGGCACGACCCTGGTGATCGACGGCGGCTATTCGATCTTCTAGCGGCTTGATTTTTGGACTCTGAGGTCCATTAAAAACCTATTGAAAACAGGGGGTTGCGCGGGCGGCCCGTCAGTGTGAAGCTTCCTCCCACGGCAGCCTGGACGAGAAGATCCGGGCGCCGACGAGGAAACGAGAGAGATGACGCCCCAAGACGTTGTCAGCCTGGCTCCGCCGCGCGGCTTCCTGTTGATGCTGGCCCTGGCCGTCACCAGCATGCTGGCCTGCTTCTGGACGCACCACGCGGATCTGGAAGCCGAGCTGGTTCGGCGCGACTAGGGGGCGCTCAAGACTCCGCCGAAACGTCCGCCGCCGTCTCGGCCAACACCTTTTCGTACGCCGCCTGCAGTTCCGCGCTCACCCGCCGGGCAGGCGGCGGCGCACCCAGGTGGATCGCCCTCAGCTCGTCCATGAGCGCCGCCCACATCTCGGGCCCGCCGGCCTCCATAAGCTCGGCGCGGATCGCCAGCGCCGGCGTGGTCGGCGTATGCCGTCGACCCCAGGCCCCGATCTGCGCCATCAGCGGCACCAGCTGGATTGACGGCTCTGTCAGGCTGTAGACGGCCTTCTGCTTGTGGCTGGGATCATCGACCCGCGACAGCAGGCCATTGGCCACCAGGCGCTTGAGGCGATCGGCCAGGACGTTCGACGCGATGCCTTCCTCCGACTGGCTCAGCAGTTCGCGATAGTGGCGGCGGCCGCCGAACATCACGTCGCGCAGGACGATCAGGCTCCAGCGGTCGCCCAGCAGTTCAAGCGTCAGGTTGATCGGGCAGCCCGAGCGGAGGGTGTTCGACATCATCGTATCCAAAACTGCTTGCGATGTAGGATCGGTATGGCTAGATGGCAACCGCTTGCGAAACGCAATCAGATTGAGGCCGCCCGTGACCCTGTCGCTCTATGCCCATCCGTTCTCGTCCTACTGTCAGAAGGTGCAGATCGCGTTCTATGAGAACGCCGTGCCCTTCACCTATCGCCTGTTGGGTCCCGAGGATCCCGCCGCGATGGAGGAGCGCCAGGCCCTGTGGCCGCTGGGACGCTTTCCGGTGCTGGTCGACGACGGGGTGACGGTGGTGGAGTCCAGCATCATCATCGAGCATCTGCAGCTCTATCACCCGGGGCCGGTGAAACTGCTGCCGGATGATCCCAAGGCGGCGCTGAAGGTGCGCTTTCTGGATCGCTTCTTCGACAACTACGTGATGACGCCGATGGCGGTTCCGGTCTTCGAGGCCATCCGTCCCGATGGCGGGCGCAAGGAAGCGATGGCGGAAGCGGCCGTCGCCCTCGATACGGCCTACCAGTGGCTGGAAGAGCATCTCGCCGGCCCCTGGGCGGCGGGCGAGGATTTCACGATGGCCGACTGCGCGGCGGCGGCGTCGCTGTTCTACGCCGACTGGGTGCGGCCGATCGGCGAGGCCTTCCCAAAGGTGCGCGCCTATCGCGCCCGGCTGCTGGCCCGGCCGTCGATCAGCCGCTGCGTCGAGGAGGGCCGGCCCTATCGGCACTTCTTCCCGCTGGGCGCGCCCGATCGGGACTGACCTCGCGGCACGCTTGTGAGGTGGCGGCCACGCCCTGATCCTCGCCCGATAAACGGGGAGAAACGACCATGGGCCTGCGCACGCCGCTGTGTGATCTGCTGGATATCGAGCATCCGATCCTGCTGGCCGGCATGGGCGGGGTGTCCTACGCCCCGCTGGCCGCCGCCGTCTCCAACGCCGGCGGCTATGGCGTCTTGGGCATGGCCGGCACCAGTCCGGACTTCATCCGTGCCCAGATGCGCGAGGTCAAAAGCCTGACCGACAAGCCGTTCGGTGTCGACCTGCTGGCCGCGACGCCGGATGCGCTGACCGCTTCGGTCGAGGTCATCATTGAGGAAGGCGCCTCGTCTTTCGTGGCGGGTCTGGGCGTGCCCATGCCGATCATCGAACGGCTCAAGGCGGCGGGCCTGAAGGTGATGGTCGTCTGCGGGGCGGTGAAGCACGCCGTCAAGGCCGAGCAGGCGGGCTGCGACGCGGTGATCTGCCAAGGCGGGGAGGGCGGTGGTCACACGGGTCTCGTCGGCACCCTGCCGCTGGTGGCCCAGGCGGTCGAGGCGGTGAAGATCCCGGTGGTCGCCGCCGGCGGCCTGCATGACGGCCGCGGGCTGGCGGCGGCCCTGGCGCTGGGCGCGCAAGGCGTGTGGATGGGCACGCGGTTCATTGCCTCGCATGAGGCCCATGCCGGCGATCTCTATCGCCAGGCGGTGGTCGACGCCGCCGACGAGGATACGGTCCGCACGCGCTGCTACTCGGGCAAGCCGATGCGGGTGAAGAAGAACTCCTATGTCGACGACTGGGAAGCGCGGCCGGGCGACATCCAGGCCTTCCCGCAGCAGGCCATGGTCTCGATCCGCAATGGCGCCATGGGCGGCATCGGCGGCCAGATCGAGGGCCTGGACGCGGCCAAGTCGTGCTTCGCCATGGGCCAGAGCGCCGGCGGCGTGCGTGAGGTCCTGCCGGCTGGCGAGATCGTCAAGCGGCTGATGGCCGAGGCCGAGACGGCGCTGGCCAGGGCCTCGGCCTTCAGAACCTAGAGCTCGACCTTCGGCAGGAGGCGGTGGAAATGGGCCTCGACGGCGTCGTGGCACTCGCACGCCCGTTTTTCGAGGGCGGGGCGATCCAGCACCTCCAGGCGACCCCGGCCGATATGGATGATCCCGGCGTCCTGCAGCGTTCGCGCCACGGTGCTGATCGTCGTGCGCTGCACGCCCAGCAACTGGGCCAGGGTCTCCTGGGTCAGCCGGATCGGCGCGTCGCCTGAGCGGTCGTGCGCGAACAGGAGCCAGCGACACGCCCGCTGCTCGATCGGGTGCAGGGCGTTGCAGGCCACCAACTGCATCATATGGGCGATCATCACGTCGGCGTAGCGATCGAACAGGTCGGCGACGGCGGGGACGCGCGTCTTGACCTCTTCCAGTTGTGTCGTCGGCAGGCTGAAGGCCTGACCGGGCGTGCGCACGACCGCGCGGCCATAGGCGGGCTTGTAGCCGGCGCTGACCACACCGCCGATCGCGCCTTCCCGGCCGACGCTGGCGGCTTCGATCTCCTGCCCATCGGCGGTGATCACCAGCAGCGACACCTGGGTCGGGCCGCAGGGCAGGTAGGTCGTCTCCACGTCGTCACCGGAGTCGAACAGCGTTGCGTCGATCGCGAGCTCGATGGGCGTGAGCAGCGGCGCCAAAGCGGCCAGGGCGTCGGGCCGCAGGGCCGCGAGCAGCCGATTGGTGGAGAAGGGCGGCGGCTTGCCGTCGGCGGCGGTGCGGACAAGGCTGGCGATAGCGGTCATGGGGCCCTTCCCTGATGGTGGGTTCCTATCAAGCGCGCCACGCACGGCTTAGTTTCCCATGGACGACGAGACTCTTCCGAAGCACGCTCCCACCGATCGCGGGGGAGACGGCGATGATCGCGCGAAAGCACTTGAGGCGGCGGCTTGGTCAGTACGGCGCGTTATGGCTGGGCGGGTTTGTCGGCACGCTTGTGGTGACGGCCGTCATGGTCTTTGGCGTGCGCACGCCGCTGGCGGCGGCCGCTGATCTCGTCCTACCGATCGCCTTGGCTCTGCTGGGGCTGGCGGTGATCGCCGGGGTCGGGATCACGGTGGTCAAGGACGTCGGCCTGTCGACCAAGTCGCTGATCACGGCCTTGGCGCTCTTGCTGGTGTTGCCGCTGCTGTGGGCGCCGGTGCTGGCGGTGGTGGTCACCGCCGCCATCGCCGGGGCGTCGGTGGAGTACTCGACCGCCTATGCCGAGTTCCGGATCGCGGTCAGCAACCTGATCTATCCGCTGGCCGCCATACTGGGCGAAGACCCGCTGATCAGCCTCGTCTGGCAAGCGTTCCAGGTCGTCGCCTCCATCGTCGGGGCGATCGCGTCGACCTTGCAGGTCTGGCGGTTCGTCAAGCCGCTACTGTATGGCCCCGATGAGGCCGAAGCCGCCTAGAGCGTTTCGCGACCTGACTACGTCAGGCCGCGCGCTTTAGGTTTCTGCTTTGACGCATTTTTCTTCACGCGAACCGGGACCACTTCGCTCGAAAAATGCGCTAGCTCAAAAGCGTCGGGCCGGGGAACACCCAGTCGTCTTCCTGCTCATGCAGCATCACCGGCAGGCCAAGGCCCGCTGGAAACTCCGCCAGGCGACGTACGGCCGCCTGAGCCTCGCCTCGCGTTTCATAGGCGCCGAACCGAAGGTTTTCACCGACGATCGCCCAATGGTCGCCAACCCGCACAACGCCGTAATGCACCTCAGTCATGGTCAGACCTCCTTGCAGTATCCACAGGGAAGACCCGATCCGTGGCGATCGCAAGGCCTTTATTTTGCGAACTTTTTTCTGCACTGCGGCGAAACTTGTCCCCAAGCGTCACCGCATTTGCGTTCGCGCGTTGGGAGGCGTGGTCGTGACAGCGGCCCGGGAGTTGGCGATAACCAGCCTATGTCGCGTCCGTTCCTCATTGGCCTCTGTCTGGCGAGCCTGATCGCCGCTCCGGTCCTGGCCCAGGAAAGGGCGCCGGAGGACCGCCAACGCTTGCTGGATATCGCCTACGCGCTGGGCGAAAGCCACGCCCTGCGTCAGACCTGCCAGGGCGAAGGCGACCAATACTGGCGCTCGCGCATGGTGCGGCTGACCGAGGTGGAGCAGGCCGACCAGGCCTTCGACGCCCAGATGCGTGAACGGTTCAACACCGGCTTCGCCTCGCGCCGCAGCGAGTACCCGATCTGTGATGACGCCAGCCGCAAGGCCGAGCAGGCGGTGGCGCGCAAGGGCCAGGCCCTGGCCTTGAAGCTGTCCCAGACCATGCGCGAGGTCCGCGGCGTCGCCCCGGCGCCGGATTCCGTGGCGGTCGACCCAGGAGCGCGCTAACCTCCATCCAACTTCAAGTTGGGGGAGCGACCGTCTTGGGCGGCATCGTCGTACTGGTTTTCCTGGCCTTCGCCTTCGTGCTGCTGTTCAGCGCGATCAAGATCGTGCCGCAGGGCCGCGAGTTCACGGTCGAGCGCTTCGGCCGCTACACGCGCACGCTCAAGCCGGGCATCTCGATCCTGACCCCGTTCTTCGAGACGGTGGGCCGCAAGGTCAACATGATGGAGCAGGTCCTGGATGTGCCCCAGCAGGAGGTCATCACCAAGGACAACGTCTCGGTGAAGGTCGACGCGATCGTGTTTATCCAGGTGATGGACGCTGCGGCGGCCGCCTATCGGGTCGACAACCTGATGTACGCCATCACCCAACTGGCTCAGACCAACCTGCGCACCGTGGTCGGCTCCATGGAGCTGGACGAGGTGCTCAGCCAACGGGACGCGATCAACACCCGCCTGCTCTCGACGATCGACCATGCGACCGGTCCGTGGGGCGTGAAGGTCGCGCGGATCGAGATCAAGGACCTGACCCCGCCGCCGGACATCACCAACGCCATGGCTCGCCAGATGAAGGCCGAGCGCGAGAAGCGTGCGGTGATCACCGAGGCCGAGGGCGAGAAGCAGTCCCAGATCGCCCGCGCCGAGGGCCAGAAGCAGTCGGCGATCCTGCAGGCGGAAGGCCGCCGCGAGGCGGCGTTCCGCGACGCCGAGGCCCGCGAGCGCGAAGCCGAGGCCGAGGCCAAGGCGACGGCCTTCGTCTCCGAGGCCATCGCCAAGGGCGACGTCAACGCGATCAACTATTTCGTGGCCCAGAAGTATGTCGAGGCCTTCGCCGAGCTGGCCCGCAGCCCGCAACAGAAGACCGTCATCGTCCCCGCCGACTTCGCTGGCCTAACCGGTACGGTCGCGGGCGTGGGCGAGCTGATCAAGTCGCTCGGCGCCGACGCGTCGCGTCCGACCCCGCCCGCGCGGGGGGCGACCAGCGCCCCCGTCGGCGGCAAGCGCGGAGAGTAACGGAATGGACGCGATCGTCGGCTTCCACGCCCTGCATCCCTTCTGGCTGTGGCTGGCCGTCGCGGCCGCCTTCCTGGCGGTCGAGGTCGCCACCGGCACGGGCTGGCTGCTATGGCCGGCCGCCAGCGCCTTTGTCGTCGGCGCCATCGCCCAACTGCTGCATACGAGCTTCGTGATCGAACTTGGCCTGTTCGCGGCGCTGGCGATCGCCTCGACCTATTTGGCCAAGCGCTATCTTCGACCGGTGCTGGAGGCCACGGGGCCGGATCTGAACGATCCGATGCAGCGGCTGGTCGGCCAGCGCGGCCAGGTTCTGTCGACCTTCGAGCAGGGGCGCGGGCGCGTCTTCATCGACGGCAAGGACTGGGCGGCCGAGACTGACGAGCCGATCCCGGCGATCAGCCAGGAAGTCGTGGTCGTCGGGGTGGACGGCGCGACCCTCAAGGTGCGCAAGATACCGACCTGAGGTCGCGGCTGACAGATCGCGGCGCGCGGCCCTGTTATCTTGCCGCTGCGTCACCATCTAGCGCTGACTGGCCAAGCTTGGGCCGCGCGGCGCTGCATCGCCGTGTTTAGGGGAGACGGCGTGACTTCCATCATTTCAGTACAGGGTCTGACCAAGACCTATGCGTCGGGCCATCAGGCCCTCAAGCGGATCGACCTCGATATCCGGCAGGGCGAGATCTTTGCGCTCTTGGGGCCGAACGGGGCGGGCAAGACCACCCTGATCAGCATCATCTGCGGCATCGTCAATCCGAGCCAGGGCGTGATCCTGGCCGACGGCCATGACGTGGTCCGCGACTATCGCGCCGCCCGCACCAAGATCGGCCTGGTGCCGCAGGAACTGCACACCGACGCCTTCGAGACGGTGTGGGCCACGGTCAGCTTCTCGCGCGGCCTGTTTGGCAAGCCGCGCAACGACGCCCTGATCGAGAAGATCCTTCGCGACCTGTCTCTGTGGGACAAGAAGGACAGCAAGATCATGGCGCTGTCGGGCGGCATGAAACGCCGGGTGATGATCGCCAAGGCGCTGAGCCATGAGCCGACCATCCTGTTCCTCGACGAGCCCACGGCGGGCGTCGACGTCGAACTGCGTCGCGACATGTGGGAGATGGTCCGCGCCCTGCGGGAAAGCGGGGTCACCATCATCCTGACCACCCACTACATCGAGGAGGCCGAGGAGATGGCCGACCGGATCGGGGTGATCAACAAGGGCGAGATCATCCTCGTCGAGGACAAGACCGTCCTGATGCGCAAGCTGGGCAAGAAGCAACTGACGGTCCACCTGAAGGAGCCGTTGGCGGCTCTGCCGGCCGGCCTCGCCGATCCGCACCTGTCATTGACGAATGACGGCGCCGATCTCGTCTACACCTTCGACGCCCAGGCAGAGGACACCGGCATCGCCGACCTGCTGAAGCGCCTCTCCGAGCAGGGGATCGAGTTCAAGGACCTGAAGACCGACCAGAGCTCGCTGGAAGACATCTTCGTCAGCCTGGTGAGGGCCCCGCAATGAACCTCTATGCGATCAAGGCCATCTACAAGTTCGAGATGGCGCGGTGGTTCCGCACCCTGGCCCAGAGCGTCATCTCGCCGGTGCTGTCGACCAGCCTCTATTTCGTGGTGTTCGGCTCGGCGATCGGCTCGCGCATGCAGGCCATCGACGGGATCAGCTACGGCGCCTTCATCGTGCCGGGCCTGATCATGCTGTCGCTGCTCAGCGAGAGCATCTCCAACGCCTCGTTCGGCATCTACATGCCCAAGTGGGCGGGCACGATCTATGAGCTCTTGTCGGCGCCGGTGGCCTGGTACGAGACCGTGGCCGGCTATGTCGGCGCGGCGGCGACCAAGTCGATCTGCCTTGGCTTGCTGATCCTGGCCACGGCCCGGATCTTCGTGCCGTTCGAGATCGCCCACCCGTTCGTGATGCTGCTGTTCCTGGTGCTGACCTCGGTCACTTTCAGCCTGTTCGGCTTCATCATCGGGGTGTGGGCCGATGACTTCCAGAAGCTGCAGATCGTGCCGCTCTTGATCGTCACGCCGCTGACCTTCCTGGGCGGCAGCTTCTATTCGATCAAGATGCTGCCGGAGATCTGGCAGAAGATCACCCTGTTCAACCCGGTGGTCTATCTGATCAGCGGCTTCCGCTGGGCCTTCTATGGCCAGTCGGATGTGGGGGTGGGGATCAGCCTGGCCATGACGGCGGTGTTCCTGGCGGTGTGCCTGGGCGCGGTCTGGTGGATCTTCAAGACGGGGTATCGGCTGAAGGTCTAGGGGCCTCGCCCCACGGCTCAAAAGTCATAAAACCCGTGTCATCCCGGAAGCCTCGCAGAGGCTATCCGGGACCCAGGGGCCAAGCGCAATGCAGTTGCCCCTGGGTCCCGGCTCTTCGCTACGCTACGGCCGGGATGACACGACAAGGAAAGGCGTTGGCCTAGCCTTCATCTTCTTCGTCCTCGTCTTCCGCGTCCTCGGCCTCGGCCGGGGGCGGCGCCTTCAGGCCCTTCAACCCGCCCGCCTTAGCGCCCTTGGCGACCAGGGCGGTCTCGGCGCGGCGGACCATGGCGCGTTCGCCGTTGAAGGCGGCCAGGGCCTGGCAGGCCTCGAAGAAGCCTGGGTCCTCGCGCGTGTCGATCGGGGGCTGCTGGATCACCAGATGCAGGTCGCGGGCGCGCAGCTTCAGCACGGCGTCCATCACCGCCACCAGATCACCGCCCAGGGCGTGCAGGCTGGGAGCGGCCAGCACGCCGCCCGGCTCCAGCGCCTCAAGGGCGCGATCCAGCCCTGGACGCACCACGCCCGAGGCCAGGCAGCGGTCGCTGAACACCTGCTCGCAACCCAGCAGCAGCAGTCGCTCTTCCTGGGCGGGGCTGAAGAACACCCCCGGCGCAGGCGGGACGCGATAGTAGCCGACGATTTTCATCCCGGCTGAGTCGCAGACCCGCCGCGCCCTGGCGAGCGGAAAACCGCGACCGCCCACAGACTTCGCGAGCGGTCGCGGCGAGGTGGGGTTAGAGCGACTCCAGGACGCCCGCGACGAACGCCGCCCAGGGCGTGGTCGGACGACCGATCAGGCGCGAGAGCTGCCGACCGTCGTTGAACAGCCCGCCCTGGGCCGCGCCGATGTCCGATTGGGCGAGCATGGCGGCCACCGGCGGCGGCAGGCCGATGCTCTTCAGGACCTCGGCGTAGGCGGCTTCGGGCAGGTTGTTATAGGGCAGGTCGCGGCCGGTCTGGCGCGAGGCCTCGGCGGCGAGATCGGCCATGGTGAAGGCCTCGTCGCCAGCCAGCTCGTAGGTCTTGCCCGCGTGGCCTTCGCTGCTCAGCACCACGGCCGCGGCGTCGGCGTAGTCGGCCCGCGTGGCGGCCGAGACGCGGCCTTCGCCCGCGCTGCCGACGAAGGCGCCGGCCTGAAGCGCGCCGGTGATCGCGCCCGCGTAGTTCTCAAGGTACCAGCTGTTGCGCAGCAGGGTGTAGGCGAGGCCGGAGTCGCGGATCATCGCCTCGGTGGCGCGGTGCTCGACGCCCAGGCCGATCGGGGTCGTCTCGGCGTGCAGGATGCTGGTGTAGGCGATCCGCTTCACGCCGGCGGCCTTGGCGGCTTCGATCACGTTGCGGTGCTGGGGAATGCGCTGGCCGACCGCGTCGCTGGAGATCAGCAGCAGCACATCGACGCCCGCCAGCGCCGCCGTCAGCGTCTCTGGCTTGTCGTAGTCGGCGGCGCGAGCCTGGACGCCCAGGTCGGCCGCCTTGGCCGGATCGCGGACCAGGGCGACGAGGGTCTCGGCCGGCGCGCGGGTCTTCAGTTGTTCGATGACCAGGCGGCCCAGTTGGCCGGTGGCGCCCGTGACGGCGATGATCGTCATGTTCCTGCTCCTGTTTAGCGGATGATCGTCATCTAGGACCCTTGCTTACTTTTCATAAGTACGTACATGAAGGTAAGTATGGAAAAGCCCAACCCTTCTGAAACGGCCCCGCGCCGGCCGCTCTCCGAAGTCATCACTACCGGCGGCATGCAGGGGAACCTGATGGCGGCCGCCTGCCCCTCGCGGGAGGTGCTGAACCACGTCACCAGCCGCTGGGGCGTGCTGGTGCTGATGGCGCTCGAGAAGCGCACGCTGCGGTTCAGCCAACTGAAGCGCCAGATCGGCGGCGTCAGCGAGCGGATGCTGGCCCAGACGCTCAAACACCTGGAGAGCGACGGCTTCGTGCGCCGTCAGGCCTTCGAAGTTGTGCCGCCGCATGTCGAGTACAGCCTGACGCCTCTGGGCCTCGAGGTCGCCGAGCGGGTGCGGGGCCTCGCCGACTGGATCGAGATCAATCTTGGCCGCATCCTGCCGAACTGGGATCCGGATGTGCTGGCGACCTATGCGTCGGAGCCCGCAGCCGAGGCGCGTACAGCGGGCTTCTAGATCACCCGCGGATTGGCCTGGCGCAGGCCCTCATTGGCCAGGGCGTCGGCGCGTTCGTTCAGGGGGTGGCCGGCGTGGCCCTTGACCCAGCGCCAGTCGACGTCGTGCCGGGCGCGGGCCGCATCGAGCCGCTTCCACAGGTCGTCGTTCTTCACGGGGCTCTTGTCGGCCGTCTTCCAGCCGCGCGCCTTCCAGCCGCGGATCCACTCCTGGATGCCCTTCATCACGTACTGGCTGTCGGTGTGCAGCTCGACCACGCAGGGACGGTTCAGGAGCTCCAGCGCCTGGATGGCGGCCATCAGCTCCATGCGGTTGTTGGTCGTCCCCGGCTCGCCGCCGCAGATTTCCTTTTTCTTGTCGCCATAGAACAGGATCGCGCCCCAGCCGCCGGGGCCCGGATTACCCTTGCAGGCGCCGTCGGTGTAGATCGTGACTTTCGGCGTCATCAGAACAGCACGAGGCCTTCCCGGTGGACGGCCAGCTTCCGCTCGTATTCCAGCGGGTCCTTGGGCCTGACCAGCGCGCCGGCCGGGGTCGAGCCCCAGTCGGCCAGGCGGGTCAGGAAGAACCGCATCGCCGCGCCGCGCGCCAGGATCGGCAGGGCTTCCTTCTCGATCGGGCTCAAGGGCCGGCGACGCTCATAGCCGTTCAGCAACGCCTTGGCGGCGGTGATGTTGAAGCTGCCGTCGGCCTCGAAGCACCAGGCGTTCAGGGTCACGGCCACGTCGTAGGCGTAGGCGTCGTCGCAGGCGAAATAGAAGTCGATCGCCGCAGCGAACTTGCCGTTTGACTGGAAGAAGACGTTGTCGGGGAAATAGTCGGCGTGGATGACGCCGGACGGCAGATTGCGCGGCCACATCAGGGCCAGCTGCGCCAGGTCGTTGTCGATCGTCGCTGAGAGGCCCGGCTTCAGGTCCTCGGCGGCCTTGCGGTGCTTGGAAAACAGCGGCGACCAGGCGGCTTGGCCAAGATCGTTGGCGCGCCGGCCGGGATAGCCTTCGCCGGCCAGATGCAGCCAGGCCAGGCCCTCGCCGGCTTCGCGGCAGTGGGCGGCGGTGGGCTTGCGCACCGACAGGCCGGGCAGGAACTCGACGATGGCGGCGGGCTTGCCACGCAGGCTCGACAGCGTCGCGCCGCTACGGGTCGGGATCGGCCGGGCGCTGGGATAGCCCCTGTCGGCCAGCCAGGTCAGCATGTTCAGGAAATACGGCAGGTCGTCCGCCTTCACCCGCCGCTCGTAGACGGTGAGGATGTAGCGCCCCTTCTCCGTCTCCAGCAGGAAGTTGGAGTTCTCCACGCCCTCGGCGATGCCCTTGAACGCCAGCGGCGCGCCGAGGTCATAGCCTCCGAGGAAGGCTTCGAGTTCCTGGTCGGTGATGTCGGTATAGACGGCCATGCCGCCGGGATGCGTGAGCGGGCGCTGGCGGTCAAGGGGCTCCCTGCGTCCTTCGAGGCGCGCTCAGGCGCGCGCACCTCAGGATGAGGTGTTCAGCAACGGATTTCCTCATCCTGAGGTGTGAGCCGAAGGCGAGCCTCGAAGGACGCACAGAGAAAGAGCCGCGACCTTACTGGCGCACGCCGGGGCCGAAGACGCAGATCCTCCCCCCAGGGGGGAGGAGGCCGAAGGCCGGAGGGGGAAGACACTCTGAGCTTGCCCAACTCCCCCTCCGTCGGCTTCGCCGACACCTCCCCCGCTAGGGGGAGGATTTGGCCCCTCACCATCCTAGGCGGACATTCGAAGGTTCAGGTCCCACGCCAAACCCCGTCGTCCCGCGCAGGATGACCGATGACGTGACGACAGCGCCCGCTCCCTAAGCCGTCAGCAACCGCGGCAGCTTGAACGTAATCGTCTCGCGCGCCTCGACCAGTTCCTCCACCGTGGTGTCGAACCGCGCCGAGATCGCGTCGATGACGCCTTGCACCAGGTCCTCCGGCGCCGAGGCCCCGGCGGTGAGGCCCACGCGCGAGATCCCGTCGAACCAGGCCCAGTCGATCCCCGAGGCGTCGTCGATCAGGTGGGCGTCGCGGGCCCCGGCCTTCAGACCGACCTCTTTCAGGCGCACCGAGTTGGACGAGTTCTTCGAGCCGACCACCAGGATCAGTTCGGACTGCTCGGCCAGATGCTTGACCGCGTCCTGGCGGTTGGTGGTGGCGTAGCAAATGTCTTCCTTGTGCGGCGCGGCGATGCCGGGGAAGCGCTCGCGCAGCAAGGCCACCATGTCGGCGGTGTCGTCGACCGACAGGGTGGTCTGGGTCAGGAAGGCCACATTGCCGGCGTCCTTGGGTGTCCAGGTCGCCGCGTCGTTGATGTCCTCGATCAGGGTGACCGCGCCTTCGGGCAGCTGGCCCATGGTGCCGATCACCTCGGGGTGGCCGGCATGGCCGATCAGCACGATCTCGCGGCCGGCGTCATAGTGCTTCTGGGCCTCGACGTGGACCTTGGAGACCAGCGGGCAGGTGGCGTCCAGATAGATCATCTGGCGGGCCTTGGCCTCGGCCGGCACCGACTTGGGCACGCCGTGGGCCGAGAAGACCACGGGGCGATCGTCGGGCGCTTCCTCGAGCTCCTCGATGAACACCGCGCCGAGCGCCTTCAGACGGTCGACCACGTGGCGGTTGTGGACGATCTCGTGGCGCACATAGACCGGCGCGCCGAACTTCTCGACGGCGCGCTCGACGATCTGGATGGCCCGGTCGACGCCGGCGCAGAAGCCGCGCGGACTGGCCAGCACGAGGGAGATCGGGCGTCGGATCGGGGTCTGAGCGTTCATGGCGTGGAAACTAGCGTCTCGAAGGTCCGTTCGCCAGGAGTCTGCGTCGTTGCGACGTCACGCATATGCCTTTATCAGGCTGCATGACGCTGGCGGGGCGCTGTGGCCCCGCTTGGCTCTTGTGTCCGGAACCGACGTTTCATGCGCCGCACTTTCACGCTCGCCCTCAGCGCCCTGATGGCTGTCTCGATCGCCGCGACCACGGCGACGGCCGTCCACGCCCAATCGCGCGGCGACCAGGGCGGTGGCGAGGACGACGCGGCCAAGAAGCGCAAGCGCGACGAAGAGTGGAACCAGCCCAAGGCGCCGCTGGCGCAGTTGCGCAACGCCGGTCCTTGCCCGTATGTGAAGGTGCTCTACGACGCCGGCCGCTTTGTCGAATTCAAGGACGGCAAGGAGTCGGCCGCCCAGGCCGGTTTCACCGGTGAGATCCAGAGCCTGACCTCGGGCTGCGCCTATAAGGGCGATGAGCCGATTAAGATCCGTATCGAGGCGCTGTTCCAGCTGGGCCGTGGTCCGCAGGCGGCCGGCGATAAGTACGTCTATCGCTACTGGGTGGCGGTGACCGAGCGGAACCAGGCCGTAATCGCCAAGGAATATTTCGACCTTCCCGTCAGCTTCGCCGCCGGCGAGGACCGCGTCTATGCGCGCGAAACGATCGAACAGATCACCATCCCCCGCGCTGACGAAAAGGTCAGTGGCGGGAACTTCGAGGTCCTGCTGGGCTTCGACGTGACGCCGGCGATGGCCGCCTTCAACCGCGACGGCAAGCGTTTCCGGGTCAACGCCGGACAGACGGCGCCCGCCCAGCAAGGCCAGGCCCAACAAGGCCAAACCCAACCAGGGACGACCACCAAGCAATGAACGATTTGAAGCGGTCCTTGAGCGAGGCGGCCGCGGCCGCTTTCCAGGCCGCCGGACTGCCTCCCGAGTTCGGACGCGTCACGGCTTCCGACCGACCAGACCTGGCCGATTTCCAGTGCAACGGCGCCCTTGCGGCCGCCAAGAGCGCCAAGCGTAATCCGCGCGAGATCGCGGTGCAGGTCGTCGAGATCCTGAAGGGCGATCCGCGCCTGGCTTCGGTGGAGATCGCCGGCGTCGGCTTTATCAACATGCGCGTCAGCGATGAGGCCCTCTCGGCCCGCGCCCGCGAAATCGCGTCTGATGACCGCACCGGCGCCCAGCTGCTTGAGACGCCGCGTCGCGTGCTGATCGACTATGCCGGTCCGAATGTCGCCAAGCCGATGCACGTGGGGCACCTGCGCGCCTCGATCATCGGCGAGTCGATCAAGCGCCTGTATCGCTTCCGCGGCGATGACGTGGTGGGCGACGCCCACTTCGGCGACTGGGGCTTCCAGATGGGCCTCCTGATCAGCGCCATCATGGACGAGGACCCGTTCATCAACGCCTTGATGGAAAAGCTGCCGGAGGCCCCGCGCGGCTTCTCGTCGGCCGACGAGGCCAAGGTGATGGCCGAGTTCGAAAAGCGCATCACCCTGGCCGACCTTGATCGTATCTATCCGGCCGCCTCGGTGCGCCAGAAGGAAGATCCGGCGTTCAAGGAGCGCGCGCGCAAGGCGACCGCCGAACTGCAGAACGGCCGCTTCGGCTATCGTCTGCTGTGGCGTCACTTCGTCAATGTCAGCCGGGTCGCGCTGGAGCGTGAGTTCCATGCGCTGGGCGTCGACTTCGACCTGTGGAAGGGCGAGAGCGACGTCAACGACCTGATCGAGCCGATGGTGATGCAGCTGGAGGCCAAGGGCCTGCTGGTGCAGGACCAGGGCGCGCGCATCGTCCGCGTGGCCCGCGAGGGCGACAAGCGCGACGTGCCGCCGCTGCTGGTGGTGTCGTCGGAAGGCTCGGCCATGTACGGCACGACCGATCTGGCCACGATCCTGGATCGTCGCAAGTCGTTCGACCCGCACCTGATCCTCTACTGCGTGGACCAGCGTCAGGCCGACCACTTCGAGACGGTGTTCCGCGCCGCCTATCTGGCCGGCTACGCCGACGAGGGCTCGCTGGAGCATATCGGTTTTGGCACCATGAACGGCGCCGACGGCAAGCCGTTCAAGACCCGCGCCGGCGGCGTCCTGAAGCTGCACGATCTGATCGAGATGGCCCGCGAGAAGGCGCGTGAGCGCCTGCGCGAAGCGGGCCTGGGCGCCGAGCTTTCCGAAGAGCAGTTCGAGGACACGGCCCACAAGGTCGGTGTCGCGGCCCTGAAGTTCGCCGATCTGCAGAACTTCCGCGGCACCTCGTATGTCTTCGACCTCGACCGCTTCACCAGCTTCGAGGGCAAGACCGGTCCGTACCTGCTGTACCAGTCGGTGCGCATCAAGAGCGTGCTGCGCCGCGCCGCCGAGAGCGGCGCTGTGGCCGGTCGCATCGAGATCCATGAACCGGCCGAGCGCGACCTGGCCATGCTGCTGGACGCCTTCGAGGGGGCTTTGCAGGAGGCCTACGACAAGAAGGCGCCGAACTTCGTGGCCGAGCACGCCTACAAGCTGGCTCAGTCGTTCTCGAAGTTCTACGCGGCCTGCCCGATCGTGAGCGCCGACACCGAAACGCTGCGCGCCTCGCGCCTGACCCTGGCCGAAACGACCCTGCGCCAGCTGGAGCTGACGCTGGAGCTGCTGGGGATCGAAGCGCCGGAGCGGATGTAGGGCTTAGAGCCTGTCGCGTTTGGATGGAGCCATCCGACGCTAAAGGGTTCTACGCCGCGAGGACCGTCGCACCGCCCTCGGTCTGGAACCGCTCCATCAGCTGCGCCAGCTGGCGGGCCTCACTGGTCAAGCTATGGCTGGCGGCCGTGGTCTCTTCGACCATGGCGGCGTTCTGCTGGGTGACCTGATCCATCTGGCTGACGGCGCTGTTGACCTCGCCCAGGCCCGTGGCCTGGTCGTGAGCCGCCTGGGCGATGCCCTCGACGAGCGTCTGGATCTTGCCGAACTGGGCGACGACGCCGGTGAGCTCGTCGCCGACCCGGCCGACCAGCTCCACGCCGTTCTCGACGCTACGGCTGGCCTCCTCGACCAGGGTCTTGATTTCCTTGGCGGCGTCGGCCGAGCGCTGGGCTAGGGCCCGCACCTCCATGGCTACGACCGCGAAGCCGCGACCGGCCTCGCCCGCGCGGGCGGCCTCGACCCCGGCGTTGAGCGCCAGCAGATTGGTCTGGAAGGCGATTTCGTCCACCACGGTGATGATCTGGCCGATCTTGCGCGACGAGGTGTCGATCCGCTCCATCGCCACCCCAGCCTCGCTGGCCACGGCGCTGGACGCGCCGATCAGGTCGCGGCTGAGCGCCACTTCATTGTAGGCGGTGCGGGCGTTGATGGCGGTCGTCTTGATCGTCGCCGTCACCTCGTCGAGCGCCGCAGCGGTCTGTTCCAGCCCGGCGGCCTGCTGCTCGGTGCGCCGCGCGAGGTCGTCGGCCGCCACGGTGATCTGCCGCGCGCCGCCGCCGACGGCGCCGGCGCTGGACACGACCTGGTGGATAGTGTCGCGCAGCGTGACGATCGAGTCGTTGAAGTTGCGACGCAGGCGTTCGAACTCTTCGGGGAACGCGGCGTCGATCCGCTGTGACAGATCGCCCTGGGCCAGCCGGCGCAAGCCCTCGTCGAGCGCGTCGACCACGAACGAACGGCGGCCCCGGGCCTCGGCTTCCGCCGCTGCGAAGGCCTCCTCGCGCGCCGCCGCCTCGCGATCCTTCTCCTGCTGGACGGCCTGTCGACGTTCGATCGCTGCGGCGCGGAACACCGAAACGGCGGCGGCCATGTCGCCGACCTCGTCCTTGCGTTCGCGCATCGGCGGTTCTTGCGAGTAATCGCCCTCGGCGAGCCGGCCCATATAGGCGGTCATGCGCGCCAGCGGATCGATAATCCGCTTACGCAGCGCGCCGACGCCCAGAAGGATCATCCCCAGCATGGCGATCGCCACCACGCCCAAGCCCGCGAACACGGTGAGGGAGGCGCTATGTGACTCATTGGCCGCGTCGGCCACCATGGACCGCGCCTTCGCTGTCAATTCGTCCACGCCGACGCGGTGCCGGCGGTAGTGTCCATCCAACTTGGCGGCGGCCATGTTGACCGCGATCACGTCGCCCGATTTCAGGGCCGGCGCGTAGGTCTGGTCCAACTCGCGCCAGAACGCGCGACCATGCTCATCCAGACGCGCGAGCGAAGCCTTGGCGTCCTCGGGAATCTCCGACTTTCGCCAGTAGGCGATGCGGGTTTCATAGTCGGCGCGAAGCGCGGCCAGCTTGGCCAGGGTGGCCTCGGCGGCGCTGGGATCCTGGCTGCCCTGCTCGACCACCAGCATGCTCTCCACCAGATAGGCCGGTGGCGGAAGGATGTCGGCGACGAGGTCAAAGGCCGCGGCCTGGCGATTGGCGATCGGCCCGCCCACCCGCAGATGCAGCAGGCCGAAGGTCGCCGCGGCGATGGCGATCGTCATGCCGACCATCAGGGCGACAGTCAGGACTTTCAGGAACGCATTGAGGCGCAGCATTTGAACCATGGGCTGGAGGTGGAATGGTCAAGCTTGAACTGCGCGTTGACCGTGTTCGTGTGGCGGTAAATGAGACCCTAATTTCGGCCTGCGGCGGATTGTCCCGCGTTCGCGAAACACGACATGCGGGTGTCTGGTCTTGTGGATTGATTTCCGGCCAGGCCGACCGGACAGTCGGTGGCGAGTCGAGGGCGCGAGGGGACCATGGGTAAGCATTTTATCGTTTCGCTGATGGCCAGCGCGTGTGCGCTGGCCATGGTCACGCCCGCGGCGGCGATTCAGAAGGCGCCCGCCGCGAAGGCTTCGACCAAGAGCGTCGACAAGTTCGCCGAGGCCACGGCCGGGCTGGAGCGGAAGGACGGCTTGGTCCCGGTGTTCGTCGACAAGAAGGACGGCCGGATTCTGCTGCTGCTGCCCAAGCCTGGCGCCGACGGCGTCGCGGGGCGCTACCTTTACCAGACCTACTTGCGCGCCGGCCTTGGCTCGAACCCGACGGGTTTGGATCGCTCCGCGCCCGGCGACACCCAGATCATCGCCTTCCGCAAGGTGGGCGGCAAGGTCGTGGCGCAGTTCGAGAACTGGGGGTTCTCGGCCGCGCGCGGCTCGGCCGATGAGCGCCAGGCGGTGGCCGAGTCGTTCCCGATCTCGAGCGTCTGGTCCAATGCGATCGAGGCCGAGGGGCCGGACGGTGGCCTGCTGGTCGACGTGACCGCGTTCCTGACCCGTGACGCCCAAGGTGTCGCCAGGACGCTCAAGCGTAGCAAGCAAGGCGATTTCCGCCTGAACGATGGCCTGTCCTACGCCGACACCGGCGCGGTGAACGCTTTCCCCAAGAACATCGAGCTGGAGGCCGTCCAGACGTTCGTCGGCGATGAGCCGGGGTCGGAGGTGCGTGGCATCGTGCCGGATCCGCGCAACGTCACGCTGGTTCTGCACCACTCGTTGGTCGCCTTGCCCGAGCCCGGCTATCAGCCGCGCCAGAACGATCCGCGCGTCGGCGTGATCGACCATACGGTGGCTGACTATTCCGCGCCGCTGGACGAGCCGCTTGTGCATCGCCTCGTCCACCGCTTCCGGCTGGAAAAGACCGACCCGACCGCCGCGCGTTCGCCGGTCAAGACGCCGATCGTGTTCTATATCGACCGCGCCGCGCCTGAACCCGTGCGCTCGGCCCTGATGGATGGCGCGCGCTGGTGGGCGCAGGCCTTCGACGCGGCCGGCTTCATCGACGCCTTCAAGGTCGAGGTTCTGCCCGAAGGGGTCAGCCCGCTGGATGCGCGCTACAGCGTCGTCAACTGGGTGCACCGCCAGACGCGCGGCTGGTCCTACGGCCACGCGGTGGTCGATCCGCGCACCGGCGAGATCATCAAGGGCGACGTGCTGCTGGGCTCGCAGCGCATTCGCCAGGACCGCTTGATCTTCGAGGGCCTGGCCGGCGCCGACGCCACCGGCAAGGGCGGGCCCAACGACCCGATCGAGATCTCGCTGGCCCGCCTTCGCCAGCTGGCCACCCACGAGATCGGCCACTCGATCGGCCTGCAGCACAATTTCGCCGCCAGCACCTATGGCGACCGCGCCTCGGTGATGGACTATCCGGCGCCCAAGATCGCGCTGAAGGACGGCAAGCTGGACTTCACCGACGCCTATGGCCGGGGTCTCGGGGCCTGGGACAAGTTCGCCATCGACTGGCTGTATAGCCCCGCGCCCGCCGGCGCCGACGAGAAGGCCTGGCTCAAGGCCAAGGCCGACAGGAGCCAGGCGGCCGGTCTGCGCTATGTCTCCGACGAGGACGCCCGCAGCGCCGACACGGCCCATCCGCTGGGCGCGGTCTGGGACAACGGAAGCGATCCGGTCGCCGAGCTGGATCACCTGATGGCGGTGCGCAAGGTCGCGCTGGACCGCTTCGGGCTCGGCAATCTGCCCAAGGGCGCATCGGTCGCCGACCTGCGCCGGGTGGTCGTGCCGATCTACATCTTCCATCGCTACCAGGTCGACGCGACCGCCAAGCTGGTCGGCGGGATCGACTTCACCTACGGCGCCGAGGGCGACGGCCATGAGGCCAGCAAGGTGGTTCCGGTCGCGCAGCAGGCCGCCGCCGTCGACGCCCTGCTGCGCACCCTGTCGCCCGCCGCGCTCGACCTTGGCGACAAGACGCTGGACGTGCTGAATGCGGGCCAGTCGCAGGGCAATGACAAGGCCTATGACATCGAGACCTTCGGCCAGGGCCCGGTCTTCGACCTGCCCGCCGCGTCCGAGGTGGCGGCGGACTTGGTCTGGAGCGCGCTGTTTGCGCCCGCACGCCTGAACCGCCTGGTCGAGGCCAAGCGTCGCGACCCGGCCCAACTGGGTCTCGAGGGCGTGATGGACAAGGCGTTCGCCGCCGTCGCCTTCGACGGCAAGGCCTCCGTGCGTCAGGCCGAATTGGCCCGGCGCGTGCGCCAACGTCTGGTCGTCAGCCTGGCCCAGGCCCTGAACGACAAGACCCTGTCGCCGACCGCGGCCGCCGTGATCCGCGCCCGCCTGGCCGACTGGGGCAAGGGCCTGACCAAGGCGGGCGCCGACGGCGCCGACCGCGCCCAGGCGCGGTTCCTGGCCGGGATCGTCGCCGACGAGACCGGCGCACGCCTGGCGGCCCTCGTCGAAGGCGGCAAGGCCAAGGTCGACATCCCGCCCGGCCCGCCGATCGGCGAGACGGACTGGTTCGGGGACATCCTGGCGAACTAGCTTCGTTCCAGGTCCTTCAAGACGGCCAGCAGATCCTCGACGCCGCCGCGGTCGAGGGCCTGCTGGGCGACCAGCACCAGTCGTAGCTGCTTGGCCAGCAGGGCCAACTGCCGATGCTGGGTCTCGGTCACGCGCAGCGCGGTCTCGGCCTCAAGCGCCTCGGCCTCGGCCAGCAGCTTGCGAACCTCGGCCAGGGTCTTCTCGTTCTGCACGCCGGCCGTGCGGAGATGTTCCTTGAGGCTTGCAAGACCCTCTGCGGCCAGGACGCGGGCCTCGTCGCGCACAGTGGTCTGGGCGACGGGGTCTGCGATGGCGTCCAGCACCCGGCCCAGGGCGTCGTTCAGCTTTCCGCTGAGGGTGAGGCGGGTTTGGACCTCCAGCGAGGGCAGTCGCCGCGCGTCCATCAGGCCGGGCAGGTTGCTGCCGTCCAGCGCCTTCCGTCGCGCTTCGACGAAAACGCGGATGATAAGGCGCGTGGCTGTGATGGCCTGCTCGGATTTCACGACGGTCGCGGCCATGACGACGCCGTGTTCGGTGAAGGCAAAGGGCAGGTGGCGCCGGCCGCCATGCCCGTCACTTGAAATCACATTTTGTGATGTCAAGTTCGCGCGCTCCTCGTTGGAAAGCCTGAAGGCGAACCCCTCGAACTTCCGCGCATTCCGCTGAACCTGCTGGTTCAAGTTTCTGGTTTCCACCTGGAAAAGTCGGGCCAGATCGGCGTCCAGGACCACCCATTGGCGGCGAACTTCGAACACCGCAGGTGGCGCCGGCGCGTGGATCGGGTCGATAAGGTTGGTCATGGTCGCCCTTTGAGGTCACAGAATGCGACCTCAAAACTTGAGCATGTTCCTGTATTGTTCGCAATCATCGGGCGAGCCCCGACGTCCGCCGTTGACTCCGCCCGTCCCGTCCCCCAAAGAGCCCACGACCCTCGCGGGAGACATCGGGATTCGATCCCGAGGCCGAAGGCGCAACCGCCCCGGAAACGCTCAGGCAAAAGGACCGCGCGGGTTTAGGAACGCTGGAAAGCAGTCTCTCCACCGGAGGGGCTCGCCGAAGGAGCAAGGCCAAACCCGTCCGGCGGAGGGGCGAGGCCGGAATCTCTCAGGCCAAAGGGACAGCGGGGGCGACTTGCCGGCGTCAGGCCGGACCCGTCGCCGTCCCCGCTTGGAGCCCGCCCCGCTTGTCCAGCCAAGACTCGTCCGATCAAGATCTGAAGAAGACTCCGCTCTACGACGCCCATGTGGCGGCGGGCGCGCGTATGGTTCCGTTCGCGGGCTATTCCATGCCGGTGCAGTACAAGGACGGGGTGCTGAAAGAGCATCTCTGGACCCGCGAGCACACCGGTCTGTTCGACGTCTCGCACATGGGCCAGGCCCGCATCCGGGGCGAGAACCCGGCCAAGAGCTTCGAGAAGGTCGTCTCGGCCGACTATCAGGGCCTGAAGGCCGGCAAGCAGCGCTATGGCGTGCTGCTGAACGCCGACGGCGGCATCGTCGATGACCTGATGACCGCTCGGCCGGACGAAGACGGCCTGTTCGTCGTCGTCAACGGCGCCTGCAAGGATAACGATTACGCCATCATCGCTCGGGAACTGGCCGGCGAAGCCTCCGTGACCCGCCTGGAAGACTGCGCGCTGCTGGCGTTGCAGGGCCCCGAGGCCGCCGCCGTGCTGGCCGCCCATGTGCCGGAAGCCGCGCAGATGGTGTTCATGGACGCTCGCGCCCTGAGCGCCTTTGGCGTCGATGCGATCATCTCGCGCTCGGGCTATACCGGCGAGGACGGTTACGAGATTTCGGTGCCCGCCGACGCCGCCGAGCGGGTGTGGAACACCCTGCTGGCCGATGAACGGGTCAAGCCGATCGGCCTGGGCGCGCGTGACAGCCTGCGCCTGGAAGCCGGCCTGCCGCTCTATGGCCATGACCTGGACGAGACCGTCTCGCCGATCGAGGCGGGCCTGAACTTCGCCGTCGGCAAGTCGCGCCGCGAGGCCGGCGACTATCTGGGCGCGGCCCGCATCGGCAAGGAACTGGCCGGGGAGCTGTCGCGCGTCCGTGTGAACCTGAAGGTGCTGGAAGGCGCGCCGGCGCGCGAAGGCGCCGAGATCGCCGACGAAGCAGGCAATGTCATCGGCAAGGTGACCAGCGGCGGCTTCGCGCCCAGCCTCGGCGTCCCGATCGCCATCGGTTTCGCCCCGCCCGCCTATGCGGCGGTGGGGACCAAGCTCAAGGTCATCGTCCGAGGCAAGCCGGCCGCCGCCGAGGTGGTGGCCAGCCCGTTCGTTCCGAACCGTTACGTCCGCAAACTCTAATTTCAGGGGGCTCACCTAAGATGCGTTTCACCAAGGATCACGAGTGGGTCATCGTCGAGGGCGATGTGGCCACGGTCGGCATCACCGCCTACGCCGCCGAGCAGCTGGGCGACGTCGTGTTCGTCGAGACCCCAGAAGCGGGCAAGGTCGTCAAGCAGGGCGAAGGCCTGGCCGTCGTCGAGAGCGTCAAGGCCGCCTCTGACGTTTACGCCCCGGTGTCGGGCGAGGTGATCGAGGGCAACGGCGAGCTGGCCGGCGCGCCCGAAACCGTCAACGCCCTGCCGGAAAGCGGCGGCTGGTTCGCCAAGATCAAGCTCGCCAACCCGGCTGAAGTCGACGCCCTGATGGACCGCGACGCCTACGAAGCCTTCCTGGGCACTCTGTAGAAATCTGTCATCCCGGGCGACCGCAGGTCGATCCGGGACCGCCGGAAGCGCAGCGCTTTCACACGGTCCCGGCTCTCCGCTTCGCTCCGGCCGGGATGACAAGCTAGGTACGAAAAACATGCGCTACCTCCCCCTGACCCCCGAAGACCGCGTCGAGATGCTCGGCGCGATCGGCGTCAAGTCGATCAACGACCTCTTTGTCGACGTGCCGGTCTCGGCCCGTCGCGACGCGCCGGTGGACCTGCCGCACCATGCCGGCGAACTGGACGTCGAGCGTGAGATGGCGGGCCTGGCCCGTCGCAATCGCGCCGCGGGGGAGGGGCCGTTCTTCTGCGGCGCCGGCGCCTATCGCCACCATGTGCCGGCCACGGTCGACCACATCATCCAGCGGTCGGAGTTCCTGACCAGCTACACGCCGTATCAGCCGGAAATCGCCCAGGGCACCTTGCAGGTCCTGTTCGAGTTCCAGACCCAGGTCGCGGCCCTGACCGGCATGGAAGTGGCCAACGCCTCGCTCTATGACGGCTCCACCGGCGCGGCCGAGGCCGTGATGATGGCCCAGCGCGTCACCCGCCGGAACAAGGCGGTGATGTCGGGCGGCGTGCACCCGCACTATGTCGGCGCCATCGAGACCCTGGCCCACGCCGCCGGCGTCGCCACCCAGGCCCTGCCGGCCGCCGTCGACGCCGAGGATGCGGTGATCGCCGCCATCGACGCCGACACCGCCTGCGTTGTCGTCCAGACCCCGAACGTGTTCGGCACGGTCACCGACGTGAGCAAGATCGCCGAGGCGGCGCAAGCCGCCGGCGCGCTGCTGATTGTCGTCACCACCGAAGCCGTCTCGTTTGGCCTGCTGAAGTCGCCCGGCGAGATGGGCGCGGACATCGCCGTGGCCGAGGGCCAGTCGATCGGCAACGGCCTGAACTTCGGCGGCCCCTATGTCGGCCTCTTCGCCTGCAAGGAAAAGTTCGTCCGCCAGATGCCGGGCCGCCTGTGCGGCGAGACGGTCGACGCCGACGGCAAGCGCGGCTTCGTGCTGACCCTGTCGACCCGCGAACAGCACATCCGTCGCGACAAGGCCACCAGCAACATCTGCACCAACAGCGGCCTGTGCGCCCTGGCCTTCTCGATCCATATGAGCCTGTTGGGCGAGACGGGCCTGCGCCAACTGGCGGCGGTCAACCACCAGAAGGCCCTGGCCCTGCGTGACGCGCTGAAGGCCGTGCCGGGCGTCGAGATCCTCACGCCCCGCTTCTTCAACGAGTTCGCCATCAAGGTTCCGGGCAAGGCCGCCGAGGTCGTCGAGACCCTGGCCGCCCACGGCGTCATCGCCGGCGTGCCGTTCTCGCGCCTCGACGCCAAGGCCGGCCTCGACGACGTGTTGCTGGTCGCTGCCACCGAGACCACGCTCGATATCGACATCAATGTTTTCGCCAAGGCCCTGACCAAGGTGTTCGCCCAATGAGCATGAACAATGTCGGCCGCCCCACGCGTCCCGAAGCCGCCAACGACGCCGCCAACGGTCACGAGACCCTGACCGGCGCTCGCGGTCTGCTGCAGGACGAGGCCCTGATCTTTGAACTGGACGGCTGGAACAAGACCGGCGTCGATCTGCCGCCCGTCACCGCCGCGCCGTCCAGCGACCTCGCTGGCCTGCTGCGCGACGCGCCGATCGGCCTGCCGGGCCTGTCGGAGCCGGAGACCGTCCGCCACTACGTGCGCCTCAGCCAAAAGAACCACGCCATCGACCTGGCGCTGTATCCGCTGGGCTCGTGCACGATGAAGCACAACCCGCGCCTGAACGAGAAGATGGCGCGCCTGCCCGGCTTCTCGGACATCCACCCCCTGCAACCGCAATCGACGGTGCAGGGCGCGCTGGAGCTGATGGACCGTCTGGCCCACTGGCTGAAGACCCTGACCGGCATGCCCGCCGTCGCCCTGACGCCCAAGGCCGGCGCCCATGGCGAGCTGTGCGGCCTGCTGGCCATCCGCGCCGCCCACGAGGCGGCCGGCAACGGCCACCGCAAGACGGTCCTGGCGCCCACCAGCGCCCACGGCACCAACCCGGCCACGGCGGCCTTCGTCGGCTACACCGTCGTCGAGATCGCCCAGACGGAAGACGGCCGCGTTGATCTGGCGGACCTGGAGTCCAAGCTCGGCGACCACGTGGCCGCCATCATGGTCACCAACCCCAACACCTGCGGCCTGTTCGAGCGCGACGTCGTCGAGATCGCCCGTCTGACCCACGCGGCCGGGGCCTATTTCTACTGCGACGGCGCCAACTTCAACGCCATTGTCGGCCGGGTGCGTCCGGGCGATCTGGGCGTCGACGCCATGCACATCAACCTGCACAAGACCTTCTCGACGCCCCACGGCGGCGGTGGTCCGGGCGCGGGTCCGGTGGTGCTCTCCGAGGCACTGGCGCCGTTCGCGCCGACGCCCTGGCTGACCCACGGCGACAACGGCTTTGAGCTGGCCGAGCACGCCGGCGACGACGACGCCAAGACCGCCTTTGGCCGCATGAGCGCCTTCCACGGTCAGATGGGCATGTATGTCCGCGCCTACGCCTACATGCTCAGCCACGGCGCTGACGGCCTGCGCCAGGTGGCCGAGGACGCCGTCCTCAACGCCAACTACATCAAGGCGAAGCTCAAGGACGTGATGACCCCGGCCTTCCCCGAAGGGCCGTGCATGCACGAGGCTCTGTTCGACGATCGCTGGCTGGAAGGCACCGGCGTGACCACGCTCGACTTCGCCAAGGCGATGATCGACGAGGGATTCCACCCGATGACCATGTACTTCCCACTGGTCGTCCACGGCGCGATGCTGATCGAGCCGACCGAAACCGAGAGCAAGCACGAGCTGGATCGCTTCATTACCGCCCTGCGCGCCCTGGCGGGCGCCGCCAAGGCCGGCGACGTCGAGCGGTTCAAGGGCGCGCCCTTCCACGCGCCGCTCCGGCGCCTGGACGAGACCCAGGCCGCCCGCAAGCCCCGGTTGAGGTGGAAACCTGTTGCTGCGGCGCCACTAGCGGCTGAATAGCATTTTCCATACCCCCTTGCGACCAGAGGGCGCCTTTACGGCGCCCTCTTCCCTCCACATATCGGGGAGGCGCGTCGGGGCTGACTGGTTTTCCCAGGGAGCAGGCGAGGCGCGAGCCCCGTTGACCTCCCATGAATGCTCTTGCTTTCGCCATGCCGCGCGCCCGCCGCACCGCCGATGATCTCGCCCGCGAGCTCGTCGCGCGCTTTATGCGCGTGGCGCTGGTGGCGCTTGGCCTGGTGTTCATCGCCGGCGGCGCGCTGATCGCGCCGCTGCCGGGCCCGATGGGCCTGCCGCTGACGGTCATCGGCCTGATGCTGGTGCTGCGCAACTCGTTCAAGGCCCGCAAGCAGTTCGTCCGCTTCCAGCAGGCTCACCCCAAGCTGATCTTCCCGATCCGTCGCCTGCTGCGCCGCGAGCCCGAGGTCATTCCCGTGGCGTGGCAACAGGCGTTGCGCATCGAGCGCATCGTCATGCCGCGCAAGTGGCGCGTGGGCGTGCGCTGGCGCAAGTCGCTGAAACGGCGCGCTCGCAAGCACGCGGACCGGTGACGGCCGCCACCCAAGCTCTAGACGGCATCAAGCACAAGGTCCGGCGCCGCGCGCGGCTGGCCCTGCTGCTGCGTGAAGCCGCCGCCCGCGCGTTTCGCTGGGCGGCCATCGGCCTTGGAGCCCTGGTCATCCTGGCCGGCGCCATCCTGACGCCTCTGCCCGGGCATGTGGGCCTGCCGCTGCTGGTCGTGGGCCTGATGATCGTGCTGCGTTACTCGTTCCAGGCCCGCAAGCAGTTCATCCGCTTGCAGCGCCGCCATCCCAAGCTGGTGTTCCCGATCCGCCGCCTGATGCGCCGCGAGCCCGAGGTGCTGCTGGTCGTCTGGCAACAGATGCTGCGCACCGAGAAGCTCGTGTTGCGCAAGGCCCGCTGGCGCTTGCTGAAGAAAACCCGCAAACGCGTGCGCCGCTACGTGGCGCGGCAGACGGCGAAGGCGGCGTAGGGCCGGCCAGCCTGGGCGGTTGTCCGAGTCACTCGCAGCGCTGTAGCTTGGTGGCGACCAAGGACTTCCGATGTCTGCTCGATCCGCCGCCCGCCCGTCAGGCGCCAGGCCATGACGCCTGCACAGCTCCTCGCGCCGCTGAAGCTTCTGGCCCCGGCCCTGGTTCCGTCGTGGAACTTCTTCGACGTCATCGCGCCGGCGCCGCGCGTCGAGTACGCCCTGCTGGCCTCGCCCGGCGACACCAGCGGGACCTGGCAGGTGTTTCGACCAAGGCCGGCGCGGGTGTCCCTGCCTGAGATGTTGCAGCGCCTGGTCTGGAATCCGCGCTGGAACCAGACCCTCTTCGTGATGAGCTGCGCCGAGCGGCTGGCCGAGGACCGCACGCCCGAACACAGCGAAGCCGAGCTCTTCAAGCGCATCGCCGCCGATCTGGCGGCCGAGCCGCAGGACCCCGCGCGGCCGTGGCTGTGCTTCCGTCTCGTGTTCGTCCACCGCGAGGGCGAGACCCTGACCGAGGAGGTCATGGTCCAGCCCGCGCCGCGGCGGCTGGCGGAGATCGACATCCGATGAGCCTGGAGCTGGCCCGTCGCCTCGTCGAGATCCTGCTGGCCCTGGCGCTGATCCAGCAGAGCCTGGAGCACCTGCGCGGGTTCCGCGATGAGCGCGTCCTGTTCGGCGCGCGGATCGTCCTGGCGGTCCTAGTGCTGGCGGGCGTCGCTGGCCCCTGGCCGCTGGTCGGGCTGGCGGGTTTGTCGCTGCTGATCCTGCACCGCTTCCAGGGGCCCTATAACGGCGGCAGCGACCGGATGGGGCTCTTGATCCTCTGGTGCCTGGCGCTGTCGAGCCTGGCGCCGACCCCGATCCTGGCCGAGCTGGCCTTCGGCTATCTGGGGGCGCAGCTGACCCTGTCCTATTTCATCTCAGGCTGGGTCAAGGTGGTGAACCCCGACTGGCGCTCGGGGCGGGCGCTAAGGGACGTCTTCCAGTTCTCGGCCTATCCGGTGGCCGAGAGCCTGCGCGGCTTCGCCGACCGACCTCGGCTCTTGCGAGCCATGTCCTGGGGCGTGATGGGCTTTGAGCTTGTGTTCCCGCTGACCCTGCTGTGGCCGCCGGCCCTGATGGTCGGTCTGGTCGTGGCCGGAACCTTCCACCTGGCCAACGCCTGCCTGTTCGGGCTCAACCGCTTCTTCTGGACGTGGCTGAGCGCCTATCCGGCGATCCTGTGGCTGCAGGGGCGGGTGTTTTAAGCCGCCGTCTTCTTGCGCAGGCGCGCCAGGCGCCGCAGTCGCCGCCAGAAGCGGGTCTTTTCCGGTTCCGGATAGGGCTGCAGGTTGCGGAAGAACTCCTCGGCGCAGGCGCGCCACGAGAACCGTTCGGCGAACTTGCGCACCACGGTGCGGTCCAGATCCAGGCACGCCAGGCACGCCTCGCGAAGGCCTTCGGTCTGGCCCGGCGCCAGGACGCCGGCATTGGAGCCGGGGATGATGTCCACCGGACCCGGGGCCGAGAACGCCGCCACCGGCACGCCGGCGGCCATGGCTTCCAGGATGACGAGGCCGAAAGTGTCGGTGAGCGACGGGAAGCAGAACACGTCGGCGCAGCCGAAATAGCGACCCAGCTCGTCTCCGAACTTGGCGCCCAGGAACTTCACCTCGGGATACTTCTCGGCCAGCTCTTCGCGCTGGGGCCCATCGCCGATCACGACCTTGGTGCCCGGCAAATCAAGGCTGGCGAAGGCCTCGATGTTCTTCTCCACGGCCACCCGGCCGACATTGAGGAAGATCGGCCGCGCCAGGCCCTCGAACAGGTCCGGTTCGTCCGGCTGGCGGGGCTTGAAGATGTCGGTGTCCACCCCGCGCGACCACGGCGAGAGGTTGCGGAAGCCGTGCTTGGCCAGCTCGTCGCGCATGGTCGGCGTGGCCACCATCAGACGGCCCGACGGCTTGTGGAACCAGCGCATGTAGGTGTAGCCGGCCGCCAGCGGCAGCGGCAGGCGCGCCGAGACATATTCGGGGAACTTGGTATGGTAGCTGGTGGTGAACGGCAGCTTCCATTCCAGGCAGATCCGCCGCGCGGCCAGGCCGATCGGCCCCTCGGTGGCGATGTGGATCGCCTCGGGCTCGAACAGCTTGAAGCGCTCCTGCACCGGTTCATAGGCGCCGATGGCCAGCTTGATTTCCGGATAGGTCGGCAGCGGGAAGGTCGGGAATTGGTCAGGACTGACCACGTCGACCACGTGGCCCATGGCCCGCAACTCTTCAGTCACACGGCTCAGGGTCCGAACCACCCCGTTGACCTGGGGCTCCCACGCATCGGTCGCAAGCAGTATTCGCATCAGGCGGCGGCCGGCTCCGGCATCGGCTCGTCGGAGGACCGGGCGGGCGCGCGGTCGATCACCGACCACGACCGCACCTTGGCCCATTCGACGATCTCGAGGCGGCCGTCGGCGTGCTCGGCCAGGGCCGTGCAGCTTTCCACCCAGTCGCCGTCGTTGACGTAGTGAATGCCGTCGATGTCGCGCATCTCGGCCTTGTGGATGTGACCACAGATCACGCCGTCCACCCCGCGACGTCGGGCTTCATCGGCCACGGCGGCCTCGAAGTTCTCGATGAACTGCAACGCGTTCTTCACCTTGACCTTCAGATAGGCCGAGAAACTCCAGTATCCGAACCCCAGGCGACGCCGCAGGCGATTCACCAAAGTGTTCAGCATGAGGATGGTTCTATAGGACCAATCCCCGAGGAAGGCGAGCCACTTGGCGTGCTGCACCACGCCGTCGAACTCGTCGCCGTGCACGACGAGGTAGCGCTTGCCCTCGGCGGTCTCGTGGATCACGTCACGAGCCACCACCACGCCGCCGAAGTGGACGCCGCAGAACTCGCGCACGCCGTCATCGTGGTTGCCGGGCACATAGATCACCTCGGTGCCCTTGCGGGCCATGCGCAGGATCTTCTGCACCACGTCGTTGTGGGTCTGGGGCCAGTGCCAGCCGCCGCGCAGCTTCCAGCCGTCGATGATGTCGCCGACCAGATAGAGCTTGTCGCACTCGATATGGCGGATGAAGTCCAGCAACAGCTCAGCCTGGCAACCGCGCGTGCCCAGGTGCAGGTCGCTGATGAACACGGCGCGATAGTGGCGGATGTCGATATGGGCGCTCATGGTCGAATCCCCCCGGGATGAACCCCTCGCGGCCGCCGAGTGATCGCTCCGTCCCCGGATCGGCGCGACGGCGGCCAGTGGGTGGCGATTAAGCCGATTGCATGTCGCTTTGATGAAGCCCGCCCCTGCGCCCGCGTCCCGCTGAGGCTTCCCTAAGGTTAGCCTGGAAAACGCGCAGTTTCGACTAAACTGTCAAAAACCCCGCCCTGCGCCGGAGCCTTTCGCGGCAAGGGCCCGTCTGCCTGTTGCGGTGCAGCATCGCCCGCACTAGATCAAGCCGATGGACGCCGCCCGCCTCGCCAAGGACACCAGAAAGTCACAGAAGACCCGCGCGCGGATTCTGGACCGGGCCATGCACCTGATCGCCGAGATCGGCTATCACGCGGCCACCAATCCTGCGATCGCTGACGCGGCCGGCCTGACGCGCGGGGCGATGCTCTACCACTTCCCCACCCGTGAGGCCCTGGTCGAGGCCGCTGTGGCCCATATCCAGGCCGAGCGCTCGGCCCTGTTCCGCGCCGCCGCCGACAGCCTGCCGGCCGGCGCCGACGTCACCGAGCATGCGATCGACAGCTACTGGGACCTGCTGCACAGTGTCCCCTTCACCGCCTTCGCCGAGCTGGAGGCCGCCGGCCGCACCGACCCGGCCATCCACGCGCTGCTGGCCCCGGCGCAGGCCGAGTTCGACCGCGCCCAGGCCGGCGATCACTTCCTGAAGATTCTCCACGCGGGTGCGGGTCCCCGCTTCCAGGCCAGCCGGGACCTTGCCCGGTTCATGCTGGAGGGCCTGGCGCGCACGACACTGACCTATGACAAGGACGGCCGGAAAGAGCGCCTGCTGGCGGTGATCAAGCGGGCCACGCACATGCTCAACCGCAAGGGCGACGTGCAGGATCTCTGGCCGGAGTAGGGGGCGACGCGCCTGCTGCAGCGTCCCTCGGGGCTAGACCGCTCACGACCCTGGACGGACCTTTCACCGCGCCCGCACCGTCATCCGTCAGGACATTCCGCAGCGCGTTCAGGCGGCGGGATCAGCGAGTAGCGCTTGCCGATGCGATCGACCAGGACACCGTCCTTGAGCGGCACGCCTGGGCGGACGGTGTGGTCCGCGAACCCCATGCGGCTGTAAAAAGCCAGGCCCCCCGCATTATCGGCTCGGATCGTGGCGTTGATGGCGACCAGTGCCTGCCGGCGCGCCTCGACGCGTGTGGCGGCGAAGAGCGCCGAGCCGACACCGCGTTGGACGTTTCCCATGCGGGCGAAGGTGCCGATATCGCCGACGTCCTTTGGCAGGCTCGGATCGCGGCCCACAGTCTGAAAACCTTCGAGGCGACCGGAGGCCCGGTTGATGGCGACGAAGCAGCAGATGACGTTGGTTCCGGTAAGATAGGCTTCGGCCAGGGCTTGGGGCGTAAACCGCTCCTCAAGCGCCGTCGTACCGCCATGCGCGATGATCTGGTTGAGCAGATCGGCGAGTTCGGGGGCGTCCTGCGGACGGACAGGCCTTACGTCCAATTCCATCTGTTTTCCTAACTGGCGCGTCGAAGCGGCGTACAAGGTCTGAGGGATCGGGCTTTGGGATTGAAGCAGGCGTCTGGCGTTGGCGACGCCTGTCATTCCGCCTGATGGCAGACGAACTCGACGAGTCTTCCGTCCGGGTCGCGCAGATAGCCGGCGTAGTAGTTCGGGTGGACGTGCGGGGCTAAGGCCGGCGCGCGGTCGAGCTGATGTCCCGCCGCCTTAGCGCGCCGGTAGACCTCATCCACGACCCTGCGGCTGGAAGCGCCGAACGCGAAGTGGACGTTCGACGATGGCTCGCCCTCGACGAAGAACAGATCAAGAGAGGTCCCGTCGCCGTAGCCCTTCGCCGCGCCGTCGACTTTCAAGACGTATCCCAAGGGCGCAAGGACATCGCCGTAGAAGCGCTGATGCGCCTGGATGTCTCGCGTGCGCAGTTCAAGATGGTCGATCATTGAGAGTCTCCAGGATGGATCATGGCAGGGCCGCTTCGGCGCTGATCATCAGGACACGACCGCACGCGCCGTAGGGCGCGCGGGCCGGGTTGATGAACAAGGGAGCCCCCGCGAAGGCAATCTGGAGCGTAGCGACTCTTCGTGCGGCCTGGCCGCAAAGATCGCTGAAAATGCGTTGTCAAACGCACGGGATTCGAGTTTTTGCGCGTTATGACTGACGACAACGCTCTGGACGATTTTGATCGGCGGATCCTGCGGCGCCTGCAGGTGGACGCTCGGGCGACGGGCGAGGAAATCGGCGCGGAGATCGGTCTCTCCGCCGCCGCCGTGCAGCGCCGTATCAAGCGCCTGCGCAAGCTGCGTGTGATCGCCGCTGAGGTCGCGGTCCTGGATCCTGTCGCGATCGGACTGCCGATGACCTTCATCGTCAGTGTTGAGCTTGAGCGCGAGCGGGCCGATATGCTGGACGCGTTCCGCAAGGCCGTCCGCGCCGACCCGAACGTGCAACAGTGCTACTATGTGACCGGGGCGGCCGATTTCATCCTGATCGTGCTGGCCCGCGACATGGCCGATTTCGAGGCTGTCTCCCGCCGGCTCCTGTTCGACAACAGCAACGTGCGCCGCTTCAGCACCAACGTGGTGATGTCCCGAGACAAGGCGGGCAGCGTCTTACCTGTTTGAAGGGCTTGCGAGCACGCGATCGACAGCGATTGGGACCTTCTGCGCAGCGTCCCCGTCACGCGGGCGCTGGTTCGCGCTTCCAGGCCAGCTGTGACCTCGCCCGTTTCATGCTGAAGACGGCTATCGACTCTGGGCGTCCCTGCGTCCTGCGAGGTGCGCGCCAAAGGCGAGCCTCGAAGGACGCGCTGAGGCCGCCAAATCACCCTGAGCAGAGTTCTAACCTGTCCGCGTCTGCGGCCTTCGTTCACCCAGCGCGTTCGGCCGTCCACGGCTTGAACAGCGCGATCCACAGCGCCAGCACGGCGACATAGGCGGCCAACTGCGCCTCTAGGGACATCGGGCCGAGGCTCCCGTGCAGCACGGCGACCAGCGTCACCCAGAGCGGGATGGCGTTGGCGACGCAGGCCAGCCAGGCCGAGAGGCTTTGGCTGCGATCGAAGGGCGCGGTGGTGGCGCGAGGTTTGGACATCGTCTCCCGCTCCGGGGTGAAACCGAGGTTCACCCAAGCGCGCGCGGTCCCGCGTATCAAACCAGTTCCGCTGAGGCAGGTGATAGCCCGGCTGAAGGGCGGCCCCCGCGACGGGGATTGGCGGGGTTCAATCCCCGCGTTTTCGCGCTGAGACACCAACAAGATCAGAGGCTTGCGACTTTCCTGCGCCGCTCCGTCCCCGGCGTTGAAATCGCCCCCATACTGGTCCCACCTCGTCGCGAGGAAGGGGCGCATGGCCAGCGACCATTTGCGGCGGCGGGGGGCGGTCGAGCGGGGACAGGTTCGAGGGGGATACTCGAGCGGTCCGGGGATCTGGTTGCTGGCCAGACCCGCCCGCCGTCGGCGTGGTTGGGGGAAAGGGTTCGTCCCTCTTCGATCGCCGGGCGGCTCCGGAAACGGAAGCGCTCGGGTCCCGGTAAGGCCTGAACAGGGCCACCTTCCCGGGAGGCTGACGGATAACGGCTGCGCGGAGCGTCCTGGCTTCGTCGAAACGGTAACAACACACTCACACTCCGGACGGATGTCCGGCGCTCCGCAGCCCTTTCCGAACCTTCAGCGAGTGATCGCGTGAGGCCGTTGAGGCGCGCCCCCTCCCCTCGATGGGTAGGGGTAGGGGTGGGGTGATCTCGGCGGTCGAGGCCGCGCGCCGCCGCCGGCTCAGCAGGTCACCCCACCCCCGGCCCTTCCCCATCAAGGGGAAGGGAGGTTTCTTGGGAGTTCTAAGCGGGAACGCAGCATGGATGCCTCAATCCTCCCCCGCTGGGGGGAGGATTTTAGACCCGCCCCTCAGGTCGGGGCGATCGGCAGGGCCGTCGTGAACTTGATCTGTTCCATGGCGAAGCTGGACGAGACGTCGGTCAGCGGGGCGGTGGCGATCAGGCGTTTGTAGAATCGGTCATAGGCGGCGATGTCCTTGACCACGACCTTGAGGAGATAATCGACATCGCCGCTCATCCGATAGAACTCGACCACCTCGGGCAGGGCGCTGGCGCCGGCGGCGAACAGGGTCAGCCAGCCCTCGTCGTGGCGACCGGTCTTGACGGCGACGAAGACGGTCAGGCCCAGGTCCAGGGCCTCGCGGTCCAAGAGGGCGACGCGGGCGGTGATGACGCCGGCGTCCTGCAGGCGGCGCACCCGCTTCCAGCAGGGGGTTTGGCTCAGACCCACCCGCTCGGCCAGCTCGGCGATCGGGACGGTGGCGTCCTCCTGCAGGATGGCCAGAAGGCGGCGATCGATTTGATCGAGATCAATCATCTCGAATTCCGAGTCTGGAGAGAACAAAATTCTCCATATCGCGGAAATGGTAACCTTTCAAACAATGCCTTTCTCCGAATCCGCGCCATTCTAGAACGCTCCAGTTTCAACCAGTGGGGGCTTCCATGGACCTGTCGTTCACGCGTCATCCCAAGTCGGTCGGCGAGAGCTATGGCCAGCACATGGGCGTAGCCTGGAGCTTTGGCTTCACCCTGCTGGGCGCGGGTCTGGCCTGCATCATCCACGGCGTTCTGCCCTTCGCCTTCGAGCGCACCGGCAGCCAGACCGTGCGCCGCCTTCACGAGCGACTGAGCAACCGCTGCGCCAAGGCCGACGCCCACTTCGCCGCCGCCTCGATGAGCGGGGACACCGTCCGCGGATGACCGCCGCGGCCCTGCGCCTGGGCGCCGTCCGCATGGGGCCTGGCCTTCTGGCCGGGCTGCTGATGGCGGTGCTGGCCAAGCTCCTGTCTCAGAGCCTGCACGCCCCGGCGCCGCTGATCGCGGTGGTGCTGGGCATGATGCTGGGCGCGCTGGGCCTGCAGGGGCAGTTGGGCGCGGGTCTCGACGTGTTCGCCAAGCCAGGCCTTAGGCTGGGCGTGGCCATGATGGGCGCCCAGATCAGCTGGAGCGAGTTCGCCGCCCTGGGCGGTCCGGCCGTGCTGGCCAGCGGCGCGGTGGTGCTGGGTGGTCTTGGTATCGGAGCCTTGGCCGGCGCGGCCCTGGGCCTGCCGCTGGCCGAGGCCCTGATCGCCGCGGCCGCCTGCTCGATCTGCGGCGCCTCGGCGGCCTTGGCCGCGTCGCAAGCCGCCCCGTCCAGCCCGGAGAACCAGCGCACGACGGCGCTGGTCATCGTCGGGGTCAATCTGCTGTCCACCGTGGCCATGCTGGCCTATCCGCCGATCGCCAACGCCCTGGGCCTGACCGCCCATCAAGCCGGCGTCTTCTTCGGCCTCTCGATCCACGACGTCGCCCAGGTGGCCGGCGCGGGGGCCTCGGTGTCGCCGGAGGTGGCCGGCACGGCGGCCCTGGCCAAGCTGTCGCGGATCCTGTGGCTGGGTCCGGCCGTGGTGCTGATCGGCCTGATGCTGACCCGCACCGCGCAGGGCGGCCGGGTGTCTGGCCTGCAGGCCCCGCCGCTCTTCGTCTGGGGCTTCGCCGCCCTGGCCGCCGCCCGGGGTCTCAATCTGATCCCGCCGGCCCTGGTGTCGGCCCTGGGCGCCTGTTCGGGCTTCCTGCTGCTGGCCGGTGTGGGGGCCATCTCGGCCAAGCTCGGCCCCAAGGCCCTGCTCGAGGTCAAGCCGCGTCTGGCGATCCTGCTGCTGACGCTCACGGTGGCCGTCGCGATCCTCGCCTACGCCCTGACGAGGATTTTCTTCTAAAAACAAGCCTTGGCTGGGGACGAAACCCACTTCATGGTCCGGATCGAGAGCCTGTCTGCTTCGGATCTCGATCCGAAGCGGTTAAACAGGCTCGCTACTATTTGCAGAGCATGGCGGACGCCGAAACCGCTGACACTTTCGGCTGCCATGCTCTGGTCGGAGGGACCCGAAAAGTGAGCTTCTGGACGCGCCGCAAGGCCATCGACACCATCACCGCTGGCCATGCGGACAGCCATCAACTGAAGAAGACCCTGAGCTGGCCGCACTTGGTGGCCCTGGGCGTCGGGGCCATTGTCGGCACCGGCATCTACACCCTGACTGGGGTCGGGGCGGGTCTGGCCGGGCCGGGCGTGATCCTGTCCTTCCTGATCGCCGGGGCCGTCTGCGCCTGCGCGGCCCTGTGCTACGCCGAGCTGTCGACCATGATCCCGGCCTCGGGCAGCGCCTACACCTACAGCTATGCGGCGATGGGCGAGCCGGTCGCCTGGTTCGTCGGCTGGAGCCTGATCCTCGAATACACCCTGGTCTGCGCGGCGGTGGCGGTCGGCTGGTCGGCCCACGCTCATGGCCTGTTCAAGATGATCGGCTTCCCCGACGCCCTGCTGGCGGGCCCTCACCAGGGCGGACTGATCAACCTGCCGGCCGTCATCATCTCGATGGCGGTGGCGGGCCTTCTGGCCCTGGGCACCCGCGAGAGCGCGACGGTCAACATGGTTCTGGTCTTCGTAAAGATCATCGCCCTGATCGTCTTCGTCGTGCTGTGCCTGCCCGCGTTCAACCTCGAACACTTCACGCCGTTCATGCCAAATGGCTTCCAAGCCCATGTGCCTGAAGGCGCGGCCGCCGACGCCGCCAAGATCGGGGTGATGGCCGCCGCCAGCCTGATCTTCTTCGCCTTCTACGGGTTCGACGCGGTCTCGACCGCCGCTGAGGAGACCAAGAACCCCAAGCGCGACCTGACCATCGGCATCGTCGGCTCGATGGCGGTCTGCACGGCGATCTACATGATCGTCGCCGCCGTCTCGATCGGCGCCTCGCGCACCGAGGTCTTCTCCAAGAGCGAGGCCCCGCTGGTCTTCATCCTGGAGAGCCTGAACCACGGCAAGATCGCCCAGCTGGTCGCCCTGGCCGCCGTCATCGCCCTGCCGACCGTGATCCTGGCCTTCATGTACGGCCAGAGCCGGATCTTCTTCGTGATGGCCCGCGACGGTCTGCTGCCCCGCGCGCTGTCGAAGGTGAACGCCAAGACCGGCACGCCCGTGATGATGACCCTGCTGACCGGCGTCCTGTCGGCGGTGATCTCGGGCCTTTTGTCGCTGAAGGACATCGCCGAGCTCGCCAACGCCGGCACGCTGTGGGCCTTCATCGCCGTGGGCGCCTCGGTGATCCTGCTGCGTCTGCGCGAACCGAACCGTCCGCGGGTGTTCTCCACCCCGCTGTGGCCGATCGTGGCGCCGGCCGGCATCCTGGGCTGCCTCTATCTCTTCGTCAGCCTGCCCGGGAAGACCCAGCTCTACTTCCTCTACGCACACCTGATCGGCGCGCTCATCTATGTCGCCTACGGCATGCGCAAGAGCGTGCTGGCCCAGCAGGAACGGGCGTAAGGGAAGGCTTCCATTCTCGAGGGCCATCGCTACAGTTCCCGGCAAAACAAGCGTTTGACGCCACCCTCGCGGTCTCCGCGAGGGGCCTGGAAATTGGGAGACGATGCGAATGGCCCTCGATCTGGAAACTCGTGAGCAACTGATCGAAACGGTCGCTCGCTTCGTGGCCGAGCGCCTTCGCCCGATCGAGGCCCAGGTGGCCGAGAACGACGCCGTCCCCGACGATGTGATCGAAGAGATGAAGGGGCTTGGCCTCTTTGGCCTCACGATCCCGGAAGAGTTCGGCGGGCTTGGCCTGACCATGGAGGAAGAGGCGCTGGTGGCCATCGAGCTGGGCCGCGCCTCGCCGGCCTTCCGCTCGGTGTTCGGCACCAATGTCGGCATCGGCAGCCAGGGCCTCGTCATGTTCGGCAATGACGAGCAGAAGGCCAAGTGGCTGCCGGGGATCGCCTCGGGCGAAGTGATCACCTCGTTCGCCCTGACCGAGCCGGAAGCCGGTTCTGACAGCGCTGCGGTCCAGACCCGCGCCACCCGGGACGGCGACGACTACATCCTGAACGGCTCCAAGCGCTACATCACCAATGCGGGCAAGGCCTCGCTCTTTACGGTGATGGCGCGGACCAATCCCGACGCCAAGGGCGGGGCGGGAGTCTCGGCCTTCCTGGTGCCGCGAGACTTGCCGGGCCTGACCGTCGGCAAGCCTGAAAAGAAGATGGGCCAGCAGGGCGCCCACATCCACGACGTGACCTTCGATAACGTCCGCGTGCCGGCCTGGAACCGTCTTGGCGCGGAAGGCGAGGGCTTCAAGGTCGCCATGCAGGTGCTGGATCGCGGCCGCCTCCACATCGCCGCCGTTTGCGTCGGGGTCGCTGAGCGCCTGATCGCCGACTGCGTGGCCTATGCCTCCGAACGCAAGCAGTTCGGCCAGCCGATCGCCAGCTTCCAGCTGATCCAGGCGATGATCGCCGACAGCAAGACCGAAGCCCTGGCCGCCAAGGCGCTGGTGCTGGAGACGGCCCGCAAGCGGGACGCCGGGGTCAATGTCACGCTGGAGGCCGCGTCCTCCAAGCTGTTCGCCTCTGAAATGGTCGGCCGCGTGGCGGATCGGGCCGTGCAGGTGTTCGGCGGCGCCGGCTATGTCGCCGACTATGGGATCGAGCGGCTGTACCGCGACGTTCGGATTTTCCGGATCTACGAAGGCACCAGCCAGGTCCAACAATTGATCATCGCACGCGAGACGCTCAAGCGCGGGGGGTGACTGCGGCAACGGGTCGCTGCCCTTCAAAGGGCGGGCCCGTCGGTTGCGAATCCGCCGTGTTTGCTCGTCAGTCTGCGGAAGGACACCAGCAACAAACGTTTGCAACCAAAGGGTTCATGCGGCGAGGTGTCGCAGCCATCGCGGGAAAAGTTAAGCGCTCATTAGGGATAAGGGTTCGAGGATTTCCCCAAGCGAAACAATGGGGACCGCCATGAGCCAGGACTACGCGATCGGTGAACGGACCGCGTTCATGGGGATCGACGACAAGGCCCGATCGGCGCTGCGCGACCTGCGACCTGTGATCCAGGCCGAGATCGGCAAGGCGCTCGACAGCTTCTATGGCAAGGTCCGAGCGACCCCCGAGACTCGCAAGTTCTTCAGCGACGACCGGCATATGGACGCGGCCAGCGCGCGGCAGAAAACGCACTGGAGCGTGATCGCCGAGGGCCAGTTCAGCGAAGACTATGTTCGCGCTGTGCGGGCGATTGGTCAGACCCATGCGCGCATCGGGCTGGAGCCTCGCTGGTACATCGGCGGCTATGCGGTCGTCGGCGATCATCTGGTTCGCGCCGTGATCGACTCCATGTGGCCCAAGGGCTTCCTGGCGAAGGCGGGCTCTGAACGCGCCGGCGAGGCGGCGGCCGCTCTGATGAAGGCGATTTTCCTGGATATGGACTTCGCCATTTCGATCTACCTGGAAACGCTCGATAACGAGCGTCAACGCCTGGAGGCGGAGCGCAAGACCGCTCAGGCGCGGCAGGAGCATGTCGTCACCCTGCTGGCCGAAGCGCTGGACCGCCTCGCCGCCGGCGATCTGCTGGCGCGGCTCGACGGTGATGTCTGCAGCGAATTCCAGAAGCTCAAGGATGACTTCAACCACGCCGTGAGCCTGCTGGATCAGGCGATGTGCGGGGTCGGGGGGGCGACCGATGGCATCCGCTCCAGCACCGACGAAATCAGCGTCGCGGCCGACGACCTGTCGCGCCGTACCGAACAGCAGGCGGCGAGTCTCGAGGAGACCGCCGCAGCCCTCGACCAGATCACCGCCACGGTGCGGCGCTCGGCCGAGGGCGCCAAGCAGGCCCAGGATGTGGTCGCCGGCGCCAAGACAGACGCCGAGCGCTCCGGGGCGGTCGTCAACCAGGCGGTCTCGGCGATGGGCGAGATCGAAACCAGCTCCCGCGAGATCGGCAACATTATCGGCGTCATCGACGAGATCGCCTTCCAGACGAACCTGTTGGCGCTCAACGCCGGGGTCGAGGCGGCGCGCGCCGGCGAAGCCGGCAGGGGTTTCGCGGTCGTCGCCCAGGAAGTCAGGGCGCTGGCCCAGCGTTCGGCTGACGCGGCCAAGGAGATCAAGGCGCTGATCAACACCTCGACCAGGCAGGTCGAGGCGGGGGTTGCGCTCGTGGGGCAGACGGGTGACGCGCTGCGCGGCATCGTGGCGAAAGTCGCCGAAATCGATGAGCTGATCGCCCAGATCTCGGTCTCCGCCCAGGAACAGTCGAGCGGCCTGCACGAGGTCAATACGGCCGTGAACCAGATGGATCAGGTCACCCAGCAGAACGCCGCCATGGTCGAGCAGACAACGGCGGCGACGCACTCGCTGAAGACCCAGACCAGCGAACTGGTCAGGCAGGTGGAGTCCTTCCAGACCTCTGGGGGGCGCCGGCTTGCGGCGCAACCGTCTCCGCCCCCCGCCGAGATGACGCCACCGGCGCGTTCGCCGCGTCCGCAGAGCCGGCCCGGCGGCGCACCGGTGTCTCGCGGCGCAACGGCGGTTGCGCTCAAAGAGGAGTGGGAGGAGTTCTAGCCTCCACGCCTGGAAGACTTTTCGAAAACAAAAGGCCGCGTCAAAACGACGCGGCCCTTTTGTTTTGCGCTATCCGTCGCCCAGGGTTTCCAGACCTGCGCCAGACAGCAGAACGCCCCCGCCGAACAAGTCGACGGGGGCGTTCCGTATACCGAGCGGGTGGACGCTTACGCGCCGCCCGGGAAGCGGAACGGAACCTTCACAGTGCCGGTCTTGGCGCCCATCGGGAGCTTTTCAGCGATGCACATCGCGGCCTTGTCGAAGCCCTTGCCGGCTGCGCTGTTGTCGACGACCTTGCAGTCCGACAGCTTGCCGCCGTCAGCATTGCACTCGAGCATGACTTGCGCGGCGTCGCGAGTATTCGCGTGCTGCTGCAGACAACGGCTCATTTGGTCTTCGAAGCCGCCAGCGGCCGAAGCGACCTGAGCGACAAACAAGCTGCCAGCGATTCCCGCGGCAATAGCGATCGGATATTTCATCCCGCTGCTCCTAGTAATGAATTCACGTCCCTTGGACGACGCGCCAACCGGACGCAGCAGCAAATTCGCAGGCTCGCGTTAAAATAGTCTGAGTCGCTGGGTAATATTCGCAGTTTACTTTCAGGTAACCATGCGGCGCTGCTTTGGAGACTCTCGTCGCGCCTGGGCGGGGCCTGCAGAATCCGCAGGTCGGGAGCTGCGACCAAACGACCGCCTGATCCAAAATGGGACGAAAAACGCCCGCTTCCTTTAACCAAGTCAGAGTCTGTTAGGACTCTATCGGGATTATCACCTTTCATGTTGGCGATCCGTGGGCACGGGGCGCTGGTTGGAGGGGACCTCGCGATGAAACGAATTCGTCTCGTCGATCTACCATTGATCATCAAAATCGGCTTCGCGCCGGCATTCGCGCTATTGATGCTGGCCGTGATGGCCGGCGGGGCCATTGTCGTCCAGAAGAGCCAATCCGCTGCTCTGCAGCAGGTCGTGGAAAACGACATGCGTCAGAACCTGGAGATCGAGCGGATCTCCAAGCGCATCTCGAACATCAACGGCGAGCTTTTCGTCGTGATGACCCACAAGGCCGGCAACATCGACGTCGACAAGAATGACGCGCGCATGGCCGCCGTCCTCGCCGAGACGGATGCGGTCAAAAAGGATCTGCTGGCGCTGAAGAGCAAGCTGCCGGCCGCCGAGCAGCCGAAGATCGCCGAACTCATCAAGTCGCTTGAAGAGTGCCGCAGCGCCATCGACACCGTCAGCGGCATGATCGGCGTCGACTTCAACATGGCGGCCGGTTTCATCGCGCCGTTCGAAGAGCAGTACGCCAAGATGACCGGCCAGCTGGACCAGGTCGTCGCCGCCGCCAACAAGCGGGTCGAGGCGGAAACCTCCAAGCATCAGGCCGAAGCGACCGCAGCCATGAGCGTGACGATCATCATGTCGCTGCTCACCTTGGCCACCGTCGGCGCCCTGGCTTTCCTGACGGTCATGACGACCCGCAAGTCGATCAACGACATCGCGGCCGCGACCGATAAGCTGTCGAAGGGCGACAACGGCATCGATCTCGAGAAACTGACGCGCGGCGACGAGCTTGGCGCCATCGTCACGGCTCTCAAGGTCTTCCGCGACAACCAGCTGCATCTTGAGCAGCTGCGCGCCGATCAGGAAAAGACCGCCGCCCTCACGGCGGACGAACGTCGCGCCAAGGAAGCCGCCGCCGCCGCCCAGGAAGCCTCCTTGGTGGTGTCGAACCTGGCCGAGGGCCTGGAGAAGCTGGCTTCGGGCGACCTGACCTTCCGCGTGACCGCTGACTTCCCCGGCGACTATCGCAAGCTGAAGGACGACTTCAACGCCGCCATGGGCTCTCTGCAGGAGACGATGAAGGTCATCGCCGCCTCGACCGACGGCCTGCGCACCGGCGCCGACGAGATCGCCCACGCCTCCGACGATCTGTCGCGTCGCACCGAGCAACAGGCCGCGAGCCTGGAGCAAACCGCCGCTGCGCTAGACGAGCTGACCGCCACGGTGCGCCGCACCGCCGCCGGCGCCCGTCAGGCCTCGGACGTTGTCTCCACCACCCGTGGCGAAGCGACGCATAGCGGCCAGGTCGTGCACCAGGCAGTCTCGGCCATGGGCGAGATCGAGAAGAGCTCGGGCCAGATCAGCCAGATCATCGGGGTCATCGACGAAATCGCCTTCCAGACCAACCTCCTGGCCCTGAACGCCGGTGTTGAGGCCGCCCGTGCGGGTGAAGCCGGCCGCGGCTTCGCGGTGGTCGCGCAGGAAGTCCGCGCGCTGGCTCAACGCTCCGCCGAAGCCGCCAAGGAGATCAAGACCCTGATCTCCAGCTCGACCCAACAGGTCAGCCAAGGCGTGAGCCTGGTCGGCCAAACGGGCGAGGCGCTGCAGCGGATCGTCACGAAGGTCGGCGAGATCGACGCCCTGGTCACCGAGATCGCAGCGTCCGCCGCGGAACAGGCGACCGGCCTGAACGAAGTGAACACCGCCGTGAACCAGATGGATCAGGTCACCCAGCAGAACGCCGCCATGGTCGAGCAATCGACCGCCGCGACGCACTCGCTGAAGGGTGAGACTGGCGAGCTGGTCCGTCTGATGGCCCGCTTCCAAGTGGGGGGCGGTTCATCGTCCTACACCCGTCCGGCGGTTGCTGACGCGGGTCAACACGCCCCGGCGCGCAATCCGGTGGCCGAGCAACAGGCGCGTCTGAACACCTTCGCCCGTCCGGGCCGAAGCAGTGGTTCGGCGGCCGTCGCCCAGGCCCCCGCCGCCGATGGTTGGGAGGAATTCTGATGGTCGCCGCGATCTCGCTGCCTGAAAACCTGGATTTGAAGGCTGCGGCCCCTCTGAAGGCGGCCTTCCTCGAGCGTCGCGGCGCCGAGATCATCATCGAAGCCGATCAGGTTCGCCGCCTCGGCGGGTTGTGCCTGCAAGTGTTGCTGGCCGCCCGCAAGGCTTGGGACCAGGACGGCCATCCCTTCTCCATCAAGGGGCCTTCCGAGGCCTTTGTCGAAACCACCCGTCTATTTGGCGCCGCAGGGGCGCTCCTTTCGGCGGAATTCCAAGGAGCTGAATCGTGACGCGTACGGTTCTCACGGTCGATGATTCCCGGACGATGCGGGACATGCTGCGCATGGCTCTCGCCGGCGCCGGCTTCAATGTGGTCGAGGCGGTGGACGGCGAGCATGGTCTCGAAGTCCTGTCCGCGCATCGCCCCGATGTGATCATCACCGACATCAACATGCCCAAGCTTGACGGCTTCGGCTTCATCGAGGCGGTGCGCGTCGACGACGACTACCGCGCGATCCCGATCCTGGTGCTGACGACCGAAAGCGACCCGGCCAAGAAGCAGCGGGCTCGCGAAGCCGGCGCGACGGGCTGGATCGTCAAGCCGTTCAATCCGGAAAAGCTCGTCGACGCGATCCGCCGCGTCGCCGCCTGATCCCGATCGCGGTTTCAGCACCCTGCTTTTGAATACCCGTTACTAGACGCGAATTAGGACTTACGGGAATGGACGAGCTAGAGGCCATCAAGGTCACCTTCTTCCAGGAGTGCGAGGAACTGCTCGCCGACCTCGAAGGCGGTCTCCTAGCCATGGAAGAAGGGGCCGGCGACCTCGAGACGGTCAACGCCGTGTTCCGCGCCGTCCATTCCATCAAGGGCGGCGCCGGGGCCTTCGGTCTCGAGCCGCTGGTGCGCTTTGCTCACGTCTTTGAAACCTTGCTGGACGCCGTGCGCGCCGGCTCGGTGCCGAATACGGTCGAGCTGGCCGCCGTCCTCCTTCGCGCCTCGGACATCCTCGCCGATCACGTCAGCGCCGCGCGCGGTCTTGGCGATGTCGACATGGCCGCTTCGGCCGCGATGGCCGCCGAGCTGGAGCAATGGACCGACCCGAACGCGGCGCCGGCGGCCCCTGCGCCCGTCGCGGTCGAAGAAGCGCCGCCCGCCGTTATCGGGGCGGATGATGATGCGATGGAAGAGGACGATCTGGGTTTCGTCTTCGTGCCCCAGACCATCACCGTCGAGGCTCAGGCGGCCGACGCCGAGCTTGTTCCGTCCAACGTCTGGACGGTGTCGATCCGTCCCAAGTCGGACCTCTATCGCAAGGCGAACGAGACCGCGCTCCTGCTGCGCGAACTCAGCCGCCTTGGGCCGATCAAGGCGACGCTCGACGACAGCGCCCTTCCGACTCTGCAGGACCTTGATCCTGAAGCCGCCTTCGTCACTTGGAGCGTTCGCCTCGAGACCGAGCAGGACGAGACCGCCATTCGGGAGGTCTTTGAGTTCGTCGATGGCGACTGCGACCTGGAGATCACGCACGGCGAAGGTACGGTTGAATCGGCCATCGCCGCCCTGACCGAGCTCTCCGAGCCCGAAGCCGCCGTCGAGCCGATCGCGCCCGAGCCCGTTGAAGCGGCTCCGCCGCCGGTTGTCGCCGCAGCGCCGGTCCTGGACGCGCCGCCCGTCGTCGAAGCCGCCAAGCCCGCCGCCGCCGCGTCAGCGCCCGCCGCCGCCGCGACGCCCAAGGCCACCCCTGTGGAAGTCCCGGGGCCCGGCCAATCGGTCATCCGCGTCGATCCCGAGCGTATCGATCGCCTGATCGATCTCGTCGGCGAGCTGGTCATCAACCAGGCGATGCTGGCGCAGCGCGTCGGCGAGTACGGCATCGCGCCTTCCTCCAACCTGGCCATGGGTCTCGACGAGCTGGAACAGCTCACGCGTGAGATCCAGGACAGCGTCATGGCCATCCGCGCCCAGCCGGTGAAGTCGGTGTTCCAGCGCATGCCGCGTCTGGTCCGCGAAGTCGCCAACATGACGGGCAAGCAGGCCCGCCTGGTGATGGACGGCGAGAACACCGAGGTCGACAAGACGGTCATCGAGCGTCTGTCCGACCCGATCACGCACATGCTGCGCAACGCCATCGACCACGGGTTGGAAAACCCCGAGGAGCGCAAGGCGGCCGGCAAGAACCCTGAAGGCGTCGTGCGCCTGGCGGCCCTGCACCGCAGCGGCCGGATCGTCATCGAGGTCTCGGACGACGGCAAGGGCATCAACCGCGAGCGCGTGTTCGGGATCGCCGTCAAGAAGGGCCTGATCGCGCCCGACCTGCAGCTGACCGACGAAGAAATCGACAACCTGATCTTCCTGCCGGGCTTCTCGACCGCCGAAAAGATCTCGGACGTGTCGGGCCGCGGCGTGGGCATGGACGTGGTCAAGCGCTCGGTTCAGGCCCTGGGCGGCCGGATCTCGATCTCGTCGCGTCCGGGCCAAGGCTCGACCTTCACCCTCAGCCTGCCGCTGACCCTGGCCGTCCTGGACGGCATGGTGGTCGACGTCGCCGGCGAGACCCTGGTCGTGCCGCTGGCCGCGATCGTGGAAAGCCTGCGCCCGAAGCCGGAGGAAGTCCGTCCGCTGGGCCCGGTGGGGTCGGTGCTGGCCGTCCGCGACAGCTTCGTGCCGCTGATCGACGTTGGCCTGACGCTGGGCTACCGCGAGGAAAGCCCGCATCCGACCGACGGCGTTGTGCTGCTGGTCGAGGGCGAGGACGGCTCGCGCGCCGCTCTGGTGGCCGACGCCATCCATGGCCAGCGCCAGGTCGTCATCAAGTCGCTTGAACAGAACTACCAGCAGGTCGAGGGCGTGGCCGCCGCGACGATCCTGGGCGACGGCCGCGTGGCCCTCATCCTGGACGTCGACGCCACCATCAACCTGCGCCGTCGCGAGGGTGGCGCGCCGCGTCCCCCTGAGCCTAGCCTCATCGCTGCGGAGTAGGTCATGACAGATCAGGCCACCGCCACCAGCGCTGATCGACGCGAACTGATCTCCTTCCGCGTGGGCGAGCAGGAGTACTGCGTCGACATCATGGCTGTGCGCGAGATCCGGGGCTGGAGCCCCGCGACCACGCTGCCGCAGTCGCCTGGCTACATGCGCGGCGTCATCAATCTGCGCGGCGCGGTCTTGCCGATCATGGATCTGGCCTGCCGCCTTGGCATGCCGGTGATCGAGCCGACCGTCCGCAGTGTCTTTATCGTCGTGAAGGCGGGAGATCGCACCGTCGGCCTCCTGGTCGACGCGGTGTCCGACATCCTGTCGATCAACGACGACATGATCCAGCCGACGCCCGACGTCGCCTGTGACGCCGTCCGCAGCTTTGTCCGCGGGATTATCTCGGTCGAGGGACGCATGATCAGCGAGATCTCTCTGGACCGAATCCTGCCTGAACGGGAGGCTCTTGCCGCCTGATGTCCAACGTCGCCGCACACTCTTCTGATCGCCGCGAAGCCATCGTCGATGGCGAGTTCGCGTTCACGAACCAGGATTTCAAACGCATCGCCGCGTTGCTCTACGACCTGGCCGGCATCAGCCTGCCGGACAGTAAGGCGACGCTGGTCTACTCGCGTCTCGCCAAGCGCCTGCGCGCCCTGGGCTTGCGCTCGTTCGGCGAGTACTGCGCCTTCGTCGCCAGCGACAAGGGGCATGACGAGAGCCAGGAGATGCTTCGGGCGCTGACCACCAATGTCACGCGCTTCTTCCGCGAACCGCACCATTTCGACGACCTGCGCGCCAACGTGCTGGAGCCGGTCGCCGACCGGGTCCGCGCCGGGGGCCGCCTGCGCCTGTGGTCGGCCGCCAGTTCATCGGGCCAGGAACCGTACTCGATGGCGTTCACCGTGCTGTCGGTCTGGCCAAACGCGGCGGACCTCGACATCCGGATCCTGGGAACGGACATCGACACCAACGTTCTCGCCACCGGTCGGGCGGCCGTCTACGACGAAAGCCTGCTGGAGGGCATCCCAGCCGCCGCGCGTGGCCAGTACTTCGAGCGCGATCCCAGTGATCGGCGCAACTGGCGCGTCTGCGAAGAGGCCCGCAGCCTCGTCGCGTTCCGCGAACTAAATCTCAACGGTCCGTCCTGGCCAATGAAAGGCCCGTTCGACGCCATTTTCTGCCGGAATGTCGTGATCTACTTTGATGAACCTACTCAGGAACGTGTCTGGAACCGGTTTGCGCCGCTCGTCGCGCCTGATGGTCGACTTTATGTGGGCCACTCCGAACGCGTCGGTGCGTCCGTGACCGCGTTCGAAAGCTGCGGTCTGACCGCCTACCGGAAGGTGGGACGCTAATGGCCAAGATTCGCGTTCTCGTCGTCGACGACTCCGCCACGATGCGGAGCCTGATCTCGGCGGCTCTCAATCGTGACCCGGATATCGAGGTGGTCGGCGGCGCTGGCGATCCGTTCGAGGCGCGGGGCATGATCAAGGCCCTGAACCCCGACGTCGTCACCCTCGACATCGAGATGCCGAACATGAACGGCATCGATTTCCTCGAGAAGATCATGCGCCTGCGGCCGATGCCGGTGGTCATGGTCTCGACCCTGACCCAGGCCGGCGCCGAGATGACGCTGCGCGCCCTGGAACTGGGCGCGGTCGACTGCGTGGGCAAGCCCGCAGACGCCACCGGCACCCAGGAGGCCCTGGCCGAGATCGTCGCGAAGGTGAAGATCGCGGCGCGCGCCTCGGTTCGCACCAACGCCGGCGCCGCGCCGACCAGCGCGCCCACGCGCCGCAAGGACTTCATGCCTTCGGGCGACATCGTGGCGATCGGCTCGTCGACGGGCGGGGTGGAGGCCCTGCTGTCGATCCTGCAGCTTTTCCCCGACACCTGTCCGCCGACCGTGATCACCCAGCACATGCCGGCCACGTTCACCGCCAGCTTCGCCGCCCGCCTCGACCGCTCCAGCGGCGCCAAGGTTCAGGAGGCCTCCGACGGAGCCCTGCTGGAGCCTGGCAAGGTCTATGTCGCCCCGGGCGGCGCGACGCACCTGGAGGTCGTACGTTCGGCCGGCCTGCGTTGCCGCCTCGTCGCGGGCGATCCGGTGAGCGGGCACCGTCCTTCGGTGGACGTGCTGTTCAATTCAGTGGCCAACGCCGTCGGCGACAAGGCGGTCGGCGTGATCCTGACCGGCATGGGCCGCGACGGCGCCCAAGGCCTTCTGACCATGCGCAAAGCCGGCGCCAAGACCCTGGGCCAGGACGAGGCGAGTTGCGTCGTCTACGGCATGCCCCGATCCGCTTTCGAAATTGGCGCAGTGGAGAAGCAGGTCAGCCTGTCCTCCATGGGCCAGTCCATCCTCGATTTGGCCTCAGCGAGGCGATAGACCATGCCCCAAGCAAGCTCCATCTCCGTTCTGGTGGTCGACGACCAGCTCACCATGCGGGCCTTGATCCGAAATGCTTTGCAGCAGATCGGCTTCAAGGACATCCGTGAGGCTCCCGATGGTGAGGAGGCGCTCAAGAACCTCCTGGCCAAGCCGGCGAACCTCGTCATCTCGGACTTCAACATGCCGAAGATGGACGGTTTGGCGCTGCTGCGCGCCGTCCGCTCGCATCCGCCGATCCGACAGACCGCCTTCGTGATGCTGACCGGGCGCGCCGACCGCGAACTGGTTCAGCGCGCCGTGCAGTTCGGCGTGAACAACTACTGCGTGAAGCCCTTCACGGTCCAAGGCCTGAAGGAAAAAATCGAGCAAGTGTTCGGGCAGCTGACATGACGGCATTCCATCACGACGACCCGGAACGCGCGATCAAGGTCCACGTCACACAGGGCGAAAGCCATGTGTCGATGGATCCCAACGTGGTGATGACCACGGTGCTGGGCTCCTGTATCGCCGCGTGTATCCGCGACCCGCAAAACGGCGTCGGCGGCATGAACCACTTCCTGTTGCCGGACTCTGGCGACGGACGTCGGGACGGCGACGCCGTCCGCTACGGCGCCTATGCGATGGAAGTCCTGATCAACGACCTGCTGAAGCGCGGCGCGCGTCGCGAGCGTCTTGAGGCCAAGATCTTCGGCGGCGCCAAGCTGTTCGACGGCCTGTCCGACGTGGGCGCCAGCAACGCCGCCTTCGCCGAGCGTTTCCTGCGCGACGAAGGCATTCCGATCGTGTCGTCCAGCACCGGCGGTGTCTCGGCGCGTCGTGTGGAGTTCTGGCCCGCCTCGGGACGCGTTCGTCAGCGTCTGGTCGCCGTCGACAACGCGCCGCAGGACGTCCGGCGCCCGACTCCCCCGCCGATGCCGGCGGTGGCGAGCGGCGACGTGGATCTGTTCTAGGGCATGGCGGCCATTCCGCTCCAGGCCAACGCGACCACCACACCGGAAGAGCTCCTTCCGGTGGGCGAGCTGTCGCGACGCCTGGCGGCGGAGTTGGCCTCGGCCGCCGCCATCTGCCAGGACTGCGAGCACATTGTGGGCGACCTGGCGCAGGGCGGCGCGGCCTTGCCGAACCTGACAAGGCTCCAGGCGCTCGACGAGCTGAGCCAGCGCCTGCATGGCCTCTCGGCCGTGCTTCAGCGCATTGGCCAGCATGCGTCCGGCGAGTGGAGCATGTCGATCGATCCGCTGCTGGAGGGGCTTGGCCTTTCCGACCTCGTTGTACGGCTACGCGCGAGCGAGGAAGCCGACTGGAAAGCCGAGGCCGGCGAGCTGGACTTCTTCTAGGGCGCCGATGACAGACGCCCTTCTCCCCTCGACCCGGATCAATCTCGAGCGGGCGACAGTGCTCGTGCTGGACGACAACGGACCCTCGCTGGACATCCTGTCCCAGGTGGTTTCCGGCTTCGGCGTCAAGCAACTGCATCGCGCCGAGACCGTCGCCGACGCCCAGAGTCTGATCAAGACAAAGACCTTCGATCTGATCATCAGCGACGTGCAGATGCCCGTGACCGATGGTATCGAGTTCATTGAATGGCTGAGGCGCGAGGGCGGGGAAACCAATCGCTTCATTCCCGTCATTCTCGTGACCGGACACACGCGAACCTCCCAGATCGTCAAGATTCGGGACGCGGGCGCCAACTACGTGGTGGCCAAGCCCATTACGCCCAAGGTGCTGCTGGAGCGGGTCTTCTGGGTGGCGCGCGAGGATCGCGCGTTTATCGAGTGTCCGACCTTCGTCGGCCCAGACCGACGCTTCAAACACATGGGACCGCCTCCGGGGACGGATGGCAGACGCAAGGACGACCTTCCGGCGGAGGTGGGCGAGGCGCAGACGCCCAACCTGTCCGACGATGAAATCAGCAATATGATGCGCCCAGCGAAGGTGCAGATATGACCGTCCGCAAATTCAAACCACCGAACCGCCTGGCCAAGATGATCAAGGAACGGGGGGGCTTGCTCGCTCAGGACGCCATCGCGGCGGCCGAGGCGGGCGTGGAGTCTCTTCGGGAGGCGTCCCTGGCCGCCCTGGACGAGACCCTGGCCGAGATCGAGGCGCGTTTCGGCAAAGGCGCCCAAAACCGGGAGTCCGAGTCGTTCGAGGGCCTGTACGTCCTGGCGTCGCGGATCATCGACGTCAGCGCCTTTGTCGCCGGAACCGGTCTGGATCGCGCCGCCATGTCGCTCTGCGGATTGGCCGACAACTGCGCGGAGGCTGGCGCCTGGCGATGGGATGCGGTCGACGTCCACCTGAACGCCTTGAAGCTTCTGCGCAGCGTGGGGGCGAGCTTGCCGACCGCCCAGCGCGACTCCATGCTCCAGGGGCTCTACAAGGTCAGCCACTTCCGTCCGGACGAGAGCTGAGCCACCCTCGCCGGGGCCGGCCGATTGTGTCGGAAACGCAACGGGCCAAGAAGTCTCTTGGGTTATGACCGCATTGTGGCCTTGTGGGGCGGCTCCGCCTTTGTTAGCAGTCTGATACCGGTGTCAAAAACCTAGATGGGTTTGTGACACCGGTGGCAAAAATACGAAGACTTCAAGGCCGGGGGCGGTTTCGCGGGAAGGACGTGGAGCCGATACGAAGGCCAAGGCGGCGGCTACGCCGCTGTCCAATGGTCGAACGGGAGGAGGTTCTATGTCCAAGAATACCACGGGGCGCGTGCGCGGCCTGAACTACGGCGTCTCGGGCGGCGCCCTGGCGCTGGCGATGGCGTTTGCCGGTGCGGCGAGCGCGCAGACCGCTCCAGCCCCTGCGGCCGATGATCAAGTCGAAGCCGTCGTCGTTACGGGTTTCCGCGCCTCGCTGGCCAACGCCCTGGACGTCAAGCGTCGTGAGAACGACCTCGTCGACGTCATCAAGGCGCAAGACATCGCCGACTTCCCCGATCTGAACCTCGCCGAGTCGCTGCAGCGCGTGCCGGGCGTGTCGATCGACCGCGACGGCGGCGAAGGCCGCACCATCACCGTTCGCGGCCTGGGTCCTGACTTCACCGTCGTGCGCCTGAACGGCCTGGAAGCCCTGGCCACCACCGGCGGCAAGGACGGTTCGGGCGGCGCCAACCGCGGCCGTCAGTTCGACTTCTCGATCTTCGCCTCGGAGCTGTTCAACAGCGTCACGGTGCGCAAGTCGACCTCGGCCATGAACGAAGAAGGCTCGCTGGGCGCGATCGTCGACCTGCAGGCCGGTCGCCCGTTCGACTTCAGCAAGTTCACGATGAGCGCCAGCGCCAAGGTGGGCTGGAACGACCTCTCGCGGAAGAGCGACCCGCGCTACACCTTCCTGGTCAGCAACCGCTGGGACACCGGCATTGGTGAAATCGGCGCTCTGCTGTCGGTCGCCTACGCCACCCGCGCTCAGCGCGAAGAAGGCTCCTCGACCGGCCGCTGGGAAAACCCCTCGGTCCGCTTCAACTCTTCGACGGCGTTCCCCTGCACGGGCGCGGCCTACAACCCCGTCAGCGGCCCGGCCCTGAGCTGCGCCCAGATCGGCACGGTCACGGGCGGCACCAACCCGACCGTCACCGCCGCCTCGGGCACCGCCAACAATCTCTGGCACCCGCGGATCCCGCGCTACGGCCGTCTGGACTATGATCAAGAGCGTCTGGGCGTGACCGGCTCGCTGCAATGGCGTCCGACCGACCGTTCGACCCTGACCCTCGACATGATGCTGGCCAAGTTCCAGAACAATCGTGACGAGACCTATCTGGAAATCATCTCGTTCAGCCGTAGCGGCGCGGGTCTGCCTCAGACCGACGTCGTGAACTTCACGGCCGACAGCAAGGGCTCGCTGATCAAGGGCACGTTCGACGACGTCGACGTCCGCACCGAGTATCGCCACGACACCCTGAAGACCGAGTTCAACCAGTTCGCCCTGACCTACGACACCAAGTTCGGTGAAGGCGGCAACCTGAAGGTCGGCTACGGCCAGTCGCGTTCGATCCAGGACAATCCGGAACAGACGACGTTCTCGTTCGAGCGTTACGACAGCGACAACTACAGCTACGACTACTCGGCCAACGACAAGCTGCCGAACTTCAACTACGGCTTCGATCCGACGAACCCGGCCAACTACGTCTATAGCCCGACGAACACGCTCGGCGACGCGTCGCTGCTGCGCCTGCGTCCGAGCAAGGCGGTCAACACCTACAAGACCTTCTTCGCCGACGTGGACTATCAGATCCTCGACGGGTTCAAGCTGCGCTACGGCGCCAAGTACAAGGAATACGGCTTCAGCTCGTGGGAGCAGCGCCTGAACTCGCGCGTGCTGGCTGGCAACTCCGCCACCACCTTCACGAACGAAGCCGCGTTCGGCCTGCCCGCCGGCGTGACCGTCGCCGACGTGTCCCGCGTGATCACCGGCTTTGGCCGTGGTCTCGACATCCCGGCCGGCGTGCCGACCTCGTGGCTGGCCCCGGATCTGGACAAGCTGCGTCAGAAGCTCGGCTATGACTGCAACTGCGTGAACGCCAACGGCGACTTCCGCCTCAGCGTCCTGAACCAGTTGGGCGCCATGCGCGAGATCACCGAGAAGGACACCGCCTTCTACATCCAGGGTGACTTCGACTACGACGTCTTCAACATCCCGGTGCGCGGTAACTTCGGCGTCCGCTATGTGAAAACCGAGCAGGAAGCGACCGGCAACTACAGCATCGGCAACACGACGCAGACCGTCACGACGCTGGGTGGCACGTTCAGCCAGCGCGTGCCGATCGGCGCTTCGCAAACCGTCAAGCGTCAGTACACCAACACCCTGCCGTCGCTGAACATCTCGGCCCAGCCGTTCGACAGCTTCTTCGTCCGCTTCGCGGCGGCCAAGGTGATGACGCGTCCGCAGCTGCCGAACCTGTCGCCTGGCTTCACGGCGATCAGCCAGCAAGCTCAGACCCTGACGCGCGGCAACCCCGACCTCAACCCGATGCTCGCCAACAATCTGGACCTGAGCTTCGAGTGGTATCCGGACAAGGAAACCCTGTTCTCGGTCGGCTTCTTCCAGAAGGACATCAAGTCCTACATCCAGACCTCGTCGGTCGCCGTGCCGTGGGCTGATACTCAGCTGCCCGATAGCCTGCTGTCGAACGGCAACACCGCCGACACGCTGTTCACGGTCACGACCCAGATCAACACCCCCGGCGGCAAGCTGAAGGGCTTCGAGGTCTCGCTGCAGCGTCCGTTCACCTTCCTGCCGGCGCCGTTCGACGGCTTCGGCGGCATCGTGAACTACACCCACGTCAAGAGCGACATCCAGTACGTGATCGCCAACCCGGTCTATGCCGGCACGCCGCGCGTCCTGGTCACCCCGGCCGTGCTCCTGACCCAGCCGCTGGTGAACCTGTCGCCCGACGCCTACAACGCGACGCTCTATTACGAAAAGAACGACTTCAAGGCCCGTATTTCGGCCTCGTATCGTGACCCGTACCTGATCCAGGTGGCGCCGTCGGCGACCAACAACAACGATGTTCGCATCAAGGAAAAGACGCTGAACATCGACAGCCAGATCAGCTACAACTTCAAGAACTTCACGGTCACGTTGGAAATGATCAACCTGACCGATGAAAAGGACAGCAAGGTCGACGACTCGACCCGCATGATCTCGGAAGAGTACGTGCACTATGGTCGTCAGTACTATCTGGGCGTGAAGTGGAAGTTCTAAGCTTCCACCACCCCTTCGCCTGAATGCGGAAAGGGCGCTGACCTCGCGGTCAGCGCCCTTTCTCGTTCGGCTTCGTCTTTTTGCCCGGCTTCGTCTTGTCGTCAGGCCTCGACGCCGTCGATCCAGGTGGCCGTCACCTCCAGGCGATCGTCCAGCAGGCAAAGGTCGGCCGCATAGCCCGGAGCGATCCGCCCGCGCTGCTGGCCAAGCCCCAGGAACGCCGCCGGCGCGTGAGACGCCATCATGACGGCGTCCTCCAATGTCAGCCCCAGCAGGGTGATCGCGTTTCGCACGGCGCCGACCATATCCAGGTCCGACCCGGCGAGGGTGCCGTGGTCATCGACGCAGACGCCGTCGACCACGCGGATGTGGCGGCCCTGAAGGTCGAACCGCTTGTCGGCCATCCCCACGGTCGGCATGGCGTCGGTGACCAACATGAAGCGGTCGAGCGGCCGCGTGCGCAGGGCGATCTTCAGCGTCACGGGATCGACGTGACGACCATCGACAATGATCCCACACCAGGCGCTTTGGCTCTCCAGCGCCGCGCCGACGGCGCCGGGCTCGCGGCTGGTCAGGGGCGACATCGCGTTGAACAGGTGGGTGAAGCCGCTCAGGCCATGATCCAGCGCCTGGCGCATGGTCTGGTGCAGCGCATTGGTGTGACCCGCCGCCACGATCACGCCGGCGTCCGTCAGGCGACGGATCATTTCCGGCGTCGTGCGCTCGGGCGCCAGGGTGACGAGCGTCTTGCCGACCTTCAGCGAGCTCAGCAGCGCAACCGCCGCTTCATCGATGACGCGGAACTTGTCGGCGTCGTGGATGCCCTTGCGTTTGGGGTTGAGGAACGGGCCCTCGATATGGACGCCCAGAACGCCGGGCACGCCCTGGGCGATCGCCTGTTCGGTGGCGCGCAGGGCCTGCTCGACGACATGCAGGTCGTCGCTGATCAGGGTGGGCAGAAAGCCTGTCGTCCCAAACGGGCGATGGGCCGCGCCGATCTTGGCGATCGCCTCGACGGTGGGCGAGTCGTTGAACAAGACCCCGCCTCCGCCATTGACCTGGGTGTCGATGAAGCCGGGGACCAGCAGGTCGCCCTGCAGGTCGCGACGCTGGGCCCCCGCCGGGATCTCGCCCGGCGCGACCAGCCCCGTGATCACGGCGTTGTCGATCAGCAGCGTCCGGCCTTCAACGACACCCTCTTTGGTCAGGATGCGGCCATTTTCGAGTGCAGCCAGCATCAGAGAGTTTCGGTGACCTTGTTGAGATGGGGCGGGCTGTCGGGATCGTAGCCGCGCGCGACGGAAAGCGCATTGGCCATTCGATAGAAGCTCTGGATCATCAGGATCGGTTCCAGCACCGGATGGCTGGAAAGCGTCGGCAGCGCGCCTGGCGCGGCGCCCTCGCCACCGGCGATCAGAACGTCGGCGCCGCGGGCCCACAGGCCGGCGGCCATCTCGTCGACACTGGCGCGGCTCTCGTCGTTCTGGGCGAAGACCAGAGCGGGGAACCCGTCCTTCACCAGGGCCATCGGACCATGCAGCACCTCAGCGGCGCTGAAGGCCTCAGCGTGCAGGCCGCAGGTCTCCTTGAACTTGAGGGCGGCTTCCAGGGCCACACCGAAGCCGACGCCGCGGCCCAGGACATAGAGGTTACGGGCCGGCGCCAGGCGCTCGACAGCCGACGACCAGTCGAGGTCCCAGGCCCGAGCCAGCATGGCGGGCAGGCCCTCCAGCGCCGTGGTCAGCTCGGCGTCCTCGGTCCAGGCGGCGATCAACTGGGTCAGGGCGACCAGGGCGGCGATGTAGGACTTGGTGGCCGCCACGCTGAGTTCGGGCCCTGCGTGCAGCGGGATCACCTCGTCCGCCAACGCAGCGAGCGGGGAGTCCACAACGTTCACCAGGGCCACGGCGTAGGCCCCCGCCGCCTTGGCCGCGCGGACGGCGGCCAGCAGGTCGGGGCTCTTGCCCGACTGCGAGATGGCCAGGTAGAGCGCCCCCTCGAGATTGGGCGACGCGTCGTACACGGAGCTCACCGAAAGGCCGGCCGACGAGGTCAGGACGCCGGCCTTGGTCTCGATCAGGTAGCGCGCGAAGGTGGCGGCGTGATCGCTGCTTCCCCGCGCGCAGGTGACGACGACGCGCGGCGGATTGGCGCGCAAGCGGGCGGCGAGGGCCGAGATCTTGTCGCTGTTGGCCGTCAGTTGGACGGCCGCGACCGTGGCGGCCTGGCCGGCCTCCTGGAACATGCGCGTGGAGTCCGGGGCGCGGGCCAGGGGCGACGCGTCCGCGGGCGCGGGGGTCTCAGGACGGGTCAAAACAGTCGCCTCCAAGCTCTACTCCTCGGGCTTAAGCTCGTACTCAGGACAGGGAATTCAGTTCCGCGACGAAGTCGTACGCGTCGCCCCGGTAATAGGACTGGGTGACCTCGACCGCCCGTCCGTCCTTCAGGAAGCCCCGCCGCTCGATCAGCAGGCCGGCGTCCTTGACGGGCACGCCCAACAGATCGGCCTGCTCGGCCTGGAACAGCACGGCGCGAAGCCGCTGCAGGGCGCGCACCGGGCGGTGACCGGTCGTCTCGAGGGCTTCATAGAGCGAGGTGCCGACCACTTCGGTGGAGGGCAGGGCGAAGGCCGCAATCGTCGTATATTCCACCGCCATCGGCGCGCCGTCGGCGTAGCGGATCCGCGCGAACCGATAGACCGGGGTGCCGGGCGACAAGCCAAGCGTCAGCGACTCCTCGGGGGTCACCTGGCCTTCGCTGCGGCTGATCCATTCGCTGCGCGGCACGCGGCCGCGGGAGATCATGTCCTCGGTGAAGGACGACAGCTTAGAGAAGCTCTTCTCCACCCGCGCGGCGACAAAGGTTCCAGCGCCCTGCCTGCGGGTCAGCAAGCCCTCGCTGACCAGGCCGTCCAGCGCCTTGCGAACCGTTATGCGCGAGATGCTGAACGCGTCCGCCATGTCCCGCTCCGCGGGCAGAGCGTCATCGGGAGCCAGGACCTTTTTCTGGATGGCCTCGCGCAGCGCGCGCTGCAGCTGCCTGTAGAGCGGCGCATGATCGTCGGCGGCGTTGAGGCGACCGATCCGTTCTGCAAACGTCATTGCCCAACCCTCCCTGGCTCGCGCCTTGCCGCACGATATTGCGGCGCCCCTTGGCCGCTTCGATAGCATAGGACCATTTTCATACCAATAAGAACGTGGTCTGCAATTGGTTTTTTTTTGGCCTTGTCATCCGCAAAAAATTCGTCACAGTCGCCTCCCGAGGCCTGAGAAGTACCACTTTCTGCGGATCCTCCCAGAAGATTGGTATCATATTGGGCTTGGGGTTCGGCTCCGGGCTCAATCGGCCCGGCATAATGGGGAGAAGCCGAGTATGAAGACTATCCGTAAATCCGTTCTGGCGGCGTCCGCCAGCGCGATGGTGGTTATGATCGCCGCGCCGGCGATGGCCCAGAGCAACGGCAACCAGGTGGAAGAGGTGCTCATCACCGGCATCCGCGCCTCGCTGCTGCAATCGATCGAGTCCAAGCGCAAGGCCGACGCCATTGTCGACGTCGTCACCGCAGAGGACGTGGGCAAGTTTCCCAGCACGAACGTCGCCGAAGCCCTGACGATCGTTCCGGGCGTCACCGTCGACCGCGCCTTCGGTCAAGGCGAGAAGGTCAGCATCCTGGGCACCGACCCGGCGCTGAACCGCACCCTGCTCAACGGCCAGACCGTCGCCTCGGCCGACTGGTTCATCCTGGATTCTCCGGGCCGCACCTTCAACTACGCACTGCTGGCGCCGCAGATCGTCGGCAAGGTCGACGTCTACAAGTCGCCGGAAGCGCGTATCGACGAAGGCAGCATCGGCGGCACGGTCATCGTCAACACCCGCAAGCCGCTGGACCTGAAGTCGGGCACGATCGCCGGTGCGGTGAGCTATCTGTATACGGATCGCTCCAAGAAGGGCGATCTGCAGGGCTCGTTGCTGGCCAGCTGGAAGAACGCCGACAGCACCTTCGGCGCCAGCTTCTCGGTGCAGCGCGCCGAAGATCAACTGCGTCGCGACGGCGTCGAGACCTACGGCACGATCTCGGCCAATCAGTGGGCCGGCGGCAATCCGGACAATCCGGTCGACTCGCGCACCAAGGGTTGCGTCGGTTCGTGCGCCAGCACCCTGACGGCGAACCTGGGCGCCCGCAGCCCGAACGCGTTCGGCGCGTCCTATTTCGAGCAGGGCCGCACGCGCACCACCTACACCACCGCGTTGCAGTACAAGCCGAACGACCAGCTCTCGCTGGAGTTCAACTGGCTGAAGATCGACGCCGACTACGACAACACCAACCAGTCGATGTACGCCTTCCAGGGCAACACCTGGAACAGCCTGGGCGCCCTGACCGGCCTGACCGTCAACAACGGCGTGGTCTCCAAGGCCTCGTTCAACAACGCGCTCAGCGTGCTGGACGTGCAGTACCGTGAGGCCGGCCTGAAGTCCGACACCTTCCACCTGAAGGGCGGCTACAAGGGCGATGGTTGGGACCTGAACGGCGAGGTCGGCAAGTCGACCGCCGACGGCGGCACCAAGCGTCAGGTGTTCCTCGAATTCCTGAACTGGGCCAACTACACCGTCGATATCAGCGGCGCGCCCAAGAGCCCGGGCAGCCTGACCTATACGACCAACGTGCTGGGCAACCCGGCCGCGTTCGTGACCGATCCGGGCTGGAGCGGCAACCTCGTCAGCAAGCCCACCTCGGACGAGGAAAAGTACGCCCAGTTCGATTTCGGCAAGGACTTCGACGGCGTGATCCAGCGCGTCCAGGTCGGCTACAAGCGTCGTGAACACCAGACCGGTCAGCAGTACGCGGGCATCGCCATCACCGGCGTCGCCGCTCCGGCCTCGTCGTTCAATCCCTCGACCGTGCCCAGCAACTATCTGAAGGGCTTCGACGGCGTCGGGACCCAGATGCAGGGCCGCTTCCGCATCGACGGGGAGTCGATGGTCTCCTACGTCCAGAGCGGCAAGTGGCTGGCGGCGGGCGCCACCATGCCCAAGCCGTCGATCTTCGCGGCCGCCGAGTTCACGGCCGGCAACTGGAACATCCAGGAAGACATCGACGCCCTGTACGCCCAGGCCAATTTCAAGGCCGACAACGTGCGCGGTAACTTCGGCGTCCGCTATGTGAAGACCTCGGTCGACAGCGCCGGCTACGTCTGCAATCCCGGCGCGGCTTGCAACAAGGCCGCCGACTGGAGCTGGAAGTCGACCAAGAAGAGCTACGACAACGTTCTGCCCAGCGTGAACATCATCGTCGACGCCCGTGAGGACCTCGTCCTGCGCTTCGCGGCGGCCCAGGTGATCGCGCGTCCGAACTATTCGGACATGACCAACTACTTCTGGCTTTCGGACGGTATCCTGACCGGCGGCGGCGGCAACCCGGCGCTGGAGCCCTACAAGTCGAGCAACTTCAACGCCTCGGCCGAATGGTACTTCCAGCCCCAGGCGATCCTGTCGGCGGAGGTGTTCTACAAGGACATCTCCAACTACATCCTTCAGCGCACCCAGCCGGAGTCGTACTTCAACCAGTCGCAAGGCAAGGTCACGACCTACCAGATCAGCCGTCCGTTCAATGCGGGCTCGGCTGAGGTGAAGGGTGTGGCGCTGGCCTATCAGCAGACCTTCGGCATGGGCTTTGGCCTCCTGGCCAACTACACCTACGCCGACGCCTCGGGCCAGTCGGGCGCGCCGCTGCCCTACAGCTCGAAGAACCAGGTCAATGTCAGCCCCTTCTACGAGAACGGTCCGTTCTCGGCCCGGGCCACCTTCACCTGGCGCTCGAAGTACTTCACCGGCGTCGATCGCGGCGACGACATGTTCGTCAAGGCTTCGAAGACCCTCGACGCCACCGTGGGCTACGCCGTGACCAAGAACATCACGATGTCGGTCTCGGGCCAGAACCTGCTGGACAGCGAGTACTACGCCTACGCCAACACCACGGCCCTGCCGCGCGGCGTCTACCGCACGGGCCGCAAGCTGCAAGCCACGCTGAACGTCGCGTTCTAGGACGTTCAGCGATCGGAGGCTTCGGCGCGATCCGAAGCCTCCGATGTTTGCGCATTGATCCAACCCCTCCTGACTGCAAGCATGGAGCTGGGGCGGGACGGCCCTGCCGTCCCGCCCGCTTTTTGCCGGCCGCCCACGACCTTTCCTGCGAGGCTGCGTGACCCTGACCCCGCTCCGTTTCGCCGCTGTTTCGGCTCTGGCGCTGTCCGCCGCCTTCGCGACCGGCGCCGTCGCCGACAGTCTTGCGATCACGCCGGCGCCGGCCAAGGTCGTTCGCGCTGAGGGCGTCTTCACCCTATCGGCCGCCACCCGCATCCACGTCGCCAAGGGCGATATCGAGGCCAAGGGCGTGGCCGTCCAACTGGCCGATCTCATCCAGCGCTCGCGGGGCTTTCGTCCTGTCGTGATCGAGGGCGCGCCGTCCGCCGGCGCCATCGTCCTGACCCGAGAGGGGCCGGCCGGCGAAGCCTACAAGCTCGATATCAACGCCAAGGGCGTGACCATCGCCGCCGCCAAGCGCGCCGGCCTCTTCTACGGGGCGATGTCCCTCTGGCAGCTGGCGACCCCGGACGAGGCCAAGGGTCCCGTCGCCCTTCCCGCCGCAGCCATCGAGGATGCGCCGCGCTTCGCCTGGCGCGGCCTGATGGTCGACAGCGCCCGCCACTACCAGTCGCTCGACACCCTCAAGGCGGTCATCGATGCGATGGCCGCGCACAAGCTCAACACCTTCCACTGGCATCTGGTCGACGATCAGGGCTGGCGGCTGGAGATCAACAAGTATCCGAAGCTGACGCAGGTCGCCGCCTGGCGCCGCAACCCCGGCGCGGCCGTGAACTATCCCAAGTACGGCGGCTTCTACACCCAGGACCAGGCCCGCGAGCTGGTCGCCTACGCCGCCGCGCGCAATATCACCGTCGTCCCCGAGATCGAGACCCCCGGTCACGCCCTGGCGCCGATCGTCGCCTATCCCCAGCTGGGAACCGCGCCGCCGGACGCCAGCAAGATGGGGGATTGGGGGATCTTCCCGTGGCTCTACAACACCGATGACGCCACCTTCGCCTTCCTCGACGATGTGCTGAACGAGGTGATGGACATCTTCCCGTCGACCTTCATCCACGTCGGCGGCGACGAGGCGATCAAGGACCAGTGGAAGGCCAGCCCGAAGGTCCAGGCCAAGATCAAGGAACTGGGGCTCAAGGACGAACATGAGCTGCAAAGCTGGTTCATCCAGCGGGTCGGCAAGACCCTGGAAAAGCGCGGCCGCCGCCTGATCGGCTGGGACGAGATCCTCGAGGGCGGCCTTGCGCCCAACGCCACGGTCATGTCCTGGCGCGGCGTCGACGGCGCGATCGCTGCGGCCAAGCAGGGTCACGACACGGTGCTGTCGCCGCATCCGGTGCTTTATCTCGACCACCGCCAGAGCGCCTCAGCCGAGGAGCCGACGGGACGGGGTCACATCTCCAGCCTGAAGGATGTCTACGCCTTCGACCCTACGCCGGCCCAACTGACGGCGGACGAGCGCAAGCACATCCTTGGCGTCCAGGCCAATGTCTGGACCGAGCACATGCAGACCGACCAGCGCATGCAGCTGATGGCCTTCCCGCGCGCCGTGGCGCTGGCCGAGCGGGCGTGGTCGTCCGAAGCCAAAGCCAATTGGGACGCCTTCGCCAAGCGCCTTCCCGCCGAGATGGCGCGCTTGAAGGTCCTCGGCGTAGCGGCCAATCCGGTTCCGTTCGAGCCTCAGCCGGCGCTCTCGGCGGGCGAGGGCGGCAAGACGCGCGTGGCGTTGTCCACGGGCCTGGGCGTCGGTCAGATCCGCTACACCACCGATGGCAAGGCGCCGACGGCGATGTCTCCGACCTATGCCGGTCCGGTCGACCTGCCCACCGGCGCGGTGCTGAAAGCGCGGACCTTTGTCGAGGGCCAAGCGCTGGGTCGTGAGCGGTCCTGGACGATGTCGGCGGACCTTCTCCAGACGCGCACGAGCGGTCAGCTCAAGCTCTGCACCCAGCAGGTGCCGCTGACCATGATCGACGATGCGCCCGCCGCGCTCGATCAGCGTCCGATGATGATGGTCGACATCTTCAATCCCTGCTGGATCTGGGAAGGCGCGCGCCTCGACAAGGGCGCGATGCTCAGCGCCCGCGTCACCCAGATTCCGTTCAACTTCCAGGTCGGCAAGGACCGCGACAAGATCCCGCTGCATCCGCCGGCCACGCCGGGCGGCGAGCTGGAGGTGCGCCTGGGCTGCTCTGGCGAACGGATCGCCGCGATTCCGCTGGGCGACGCGGCGCGCAATCCTGGCCTCTCGACCATCGCAGGCCGCCTGCCGGCGCGTGCGGAAAAGGCCGATCTCTGCCTGACCTTCACCTCCAAAAGCCTCGATCCCTTCTGGGTGGTCGAGCGCGTGACCCTCAAGCCCGCGAACTAGTGTCCAGGAAGCGTTGATCGTGTCCAATCTCGTCCTCACCGCCCCCTTGAAGGGCTGGATCGCGCCGCTTGAGGAGACGCCGGACGCCGTCTTCGCCGAGCGGATGCTGGGCGATGGCCTGGCGATCGATCCGCTGGACTCGACGCTGCACGCGCCGTGCGACGGGGCGGTGGTGAGCGTGCACCGGGCGCGTCACGCGGTGACGCTGCGGGCGACGAACGGCGCAGAGATCCTGATGCATGTCGGCCTGGAGACCGTCGCCCTGAACGGCGAGGGCTTTGAGGTCCTTGTCGAGGAAGGCCAGACGGTGAAGGCGGGCGATCGGCTGATCCGCTTCGACCTCGACCTCTTGGCTCAGCGCGCCCGCAGCTTGATCACGCCGGTGGTGATCACCAATCTCGAAGCGTTCCGGATCGTGCGTCGCGACCAGGACCGCGAGATCGGCGTGGGCGAGTTCCTGATGGAGCTGGCGCCGATCGCCCGCGCAACGGCCGTTTTGGCGGGCGCAGGCGACGAGGTCGCGCGCGAGATCGTCGTGCCTCTGATCCATGGGATTCATGCCCGTCCCGCCGCTCGCATCGCCGATGCGGTGAAAGCCTTCTCCGCCGAAGCGGCGCTGGTGATCGGCGCACGCCGGGCCAACGCCAGGAGCCCGGTGGGGCTGATGTCTCTGGCCATCCGCCATGGCGACACGATCGGGATCGTAGCCTCCGGCTCGGACGCCCAGGCGGCGGTGGCGGCCTTGGCCGCGCTGATCGAAGGCGGCATGGGCGAGGGCGCGCCGGTGATCGCCAAGGCTCTGGCCTCTTCAGCGCCCACCGCCGTCGCGCCGGCCGCTCCCGCCCAACTGCCGCGCGATGGCGTGTTGAAGGGCGTTCTGGCTGCGCCCGGCCTGGCCATCGGCAAGGCCGTACGCTTGTCCACCGCCGAGATTGCGGTGCGCGAGGCGGGCGAGGGCGTCGCCCACGAGGAAGCGGCGCTGGCCCGGGCGCTGGAGATGGTCCGTGCCCGGATCGGTAAGGCCGCCGAGACCGGCGACAAGGCCCGCAAGGCGATCCTGGCGGCGCACCAGGCCTTCCTCGACGATCCCGAACTCTACGCCGGCGCCCATCGCCTGATCGCTGAGGGCAAGAGCGCGGGCTATGCCTGGCGCCAGTCCGTGGGCGGCTATGTCGAGGCGCTCCGGGCATTGGGCGATCGCCGCATGGCCGAGCGCGTCGATGACCTGATCGATCTGGAACGCCAGGTCCTGCGCGCCCTCAGCGGCGAGGAGGAGGCCGAAGCGGTGCTGGCGCCGGGCTCGATCCTGCTGGCCGACGAACTGCTGCCGTCCCAATTGATGAGCGCGGATCCCGCCGCCGTCGCCGGCTTCGCCACCGTCCGTGGCGGACCAACCTCGCACGTGGCGATCCTGGCCGCCGCCATGGGCGTTCCGGCCCTGGTGGCTGTCGGGGACGCGCTGTCGAGGTTGAAGGACGGGACGACGCTGATCCTCGACGCCGACTCCGGAACGCTGCGCGTGGCGCCCGACGCCAAGGCCCTGGAAGCCGCGCAGACGGCGCTTGCCCAACGCCAGCAACGCAAGGCCGCCGCCAAGGCCGCCGCCCATGAGCCGGCGGTGACGCGCGACGGGGTTCGCATCGAGGTCTTCGCCAATACCGGCTCGGTCGCCGACGCCCAGGCCGCCGTGGCCAACGGCGCCGAGGGTTCGGGCCTGCTGCGCACCGAGTTCCTGTTCCTCGACCGCGAGACCCCGCCCGACGAAGACGAGCAGGCCCGCCAGTACCAGGCCATCGCCGAGGCGCTGGACGGCCGCCCCCTGATCATCCGCACGCTGGATGTCGGCGGCGACAAGGCTGCGCCCTATCTGCCGATCCCGGCTGAAGAGAACCCGGCCCTGGGCCTGCGCGGCGTTCGCGTCAGCCTGTGGCGACCGCATCTGCTGAAGGCCCAACTGCGCGCGATCCTGCGGGTCGAGCCGCGGGGCCAGTGCAAGATCATGGTCCCGATGGTGGCCAGCCTCGACGAGCTTCGCGCCGTGCGCGCGGTGCTGGAGGAGGCCAAGCGCGAGCTTGGGATCACCGAACCGGTGGAGTTGGGGGTGATGATCGAGACCCCGGCGGCGGCGGTGACCGCCGACCTGCTGGCGGCCGAGGCCGACTTCCTGTCGATCGGCACCAACGACCTGACCCAGTACGTGCTGGCCATGGACCGGGGCAATCCGGAACTGGCCGCCGGCATCGACGCCCTGCACCCGGCGGTGCTGCGGATGATCGACCAGACCTGCCGGGGCGCAGCCAGGCATCATCGCTGGGTGGGGGTGTGCGGCGGCCTGGCCTCGGACCTGGACGCCACGCCGATCCTGCTGGGCCTGGGGGTCACCGAACTGTCGACCACGGCCTCGATCGCGCCGGAGGTGAAGGCCCGCGTACGGACGATTTCGTTGGAGGCCTGCCGGGCCCTGGCGGCCCGGGCGCTGGATCAAACCTCGCCGGACGCGGTCCGCGCGCTCGTCCAAACGCATATGAACGCGCCCCACGGAGCCTGAGCCGATGAAGTCTCCGCTTGAAGTCCTGCAGCCCCTCGGTCGGGCCCTGATGCTGCCGATCGCGGTGCTGCCCGTGGCGGCGCTGCTCTTGCGCATCGGCCAGCCGGACCTGCTGGGCGCGCCCGCCCTGGCGGCGATGACCCACGGGATGTCGCTGTCGGTGGCCAACACCTTCGGGGCGGCGGGCGGCGCGATCTTCGGGAGCCTGGGCCTGATCTTCGCCATCGGCGTGGCGGTGGGCCTGGCCCGCGAGAACCACGGCGCCGCCGGCCTGGCGGGCGTGGTCTGCTACGTCATCGCCACCAAGGGCGTCGAGGCGCTGATGGTCGCGCCGCCCGAGGTGGCGGCCAAGGCCGTGGAGGGAGCCAAGGACCTGGCGATCGCGGCCTGGAAGGCCAAGGAGATCGGCAAGCTATCCATCCCCGTCGGCATCCTCTCGGGGGTGATCAGCGGTTGGCTCTATAACCGCTACAGCACCATCAAGCTTCCCGAGTACCTAGCCTTCTTCGGCGGTCGGCGGTTCGTGCCCATCGTCGCGGGTCTGGCCGGCGTCGTCCTGGCCCTGCTGTTCGGCGCCTTCTGGAGCACGCTGGAGGCCGGCGTCGACGGCCTCAGCGGTCTGGTGACCGCGTCCGGCAATCTGGGCCTTGTCATCTTCGGCCTTCTGAACCGTCTGCTGATCGTCACGGGCCTGCACCACATCCTCAACAACGTGGTCTGGTTCATCCTGGGCGACTTCAACGGCGTCACCGGCGACCTCAACCGCTTCGCGGCCGGCGACAAGACCGCCGGGGCGTTCATGAGCGGCTTCTTCCCGGTGATGATGTTCGGCCTGCCGGCCGCGTGCCTGGCCATGCTGCACACCGCGCGGCCCGAGCGTCGCAAGGCGGTGGCGGGGATGCTGGGCTCGCTGGCCCTGACCTCGTTCCTGACGGGCGTGACCGAGCCGATCGAGTTTACGTTCATGTTCCTGGCGCCGGTGCTCTATGCGATCCACGCGCTGCTGACGGGCCTGTCGATGGCCCTGATGAACATGCTGGACGTCAGGCTGGGCTTCGGGTTCTCGGCGGGCCTGTTCGACTATGTGCTGAACTTCAACAAGGCCACCCGGCCCTGGCTGCTGATCCCGGTGGGGCTGGTCTATGGCGCGATCTATTACGGCGTCTTCCGGTTCGCTATCGTCCGGTTCGACCTGAAGACCCCCGGCCGCGAGGTCGAGGCGGCGCTGTCCATCGAGACCGTCACGACGGGCGGCGGACGGGGCGCCGACTTTCTGTCCGCCCTGGGCGGCGCGGCCAACCTCGTCAGCGTCGACGCCTGCACCACCCGCCTTCGGCTGATCGTCGTCGACCAGAGCGCGGTCAACGAACCCGCCCTCAAGGCCCTGGGCGCGCGAGGGGTGGTCAAGCCGTCGGACAAGGCGCTGCAGGTCGTGCTGGGGCCGATCGCCGACACGGTCGCGGGCGAGATCCGCGCGGCCATCGGCGCTGGTGTCCCCGCGGCGGCTTCGCGTGGGGTCGCCGATGCGCCGACGCCACCGCAGATCGCGTCATCCAGCCCGCCCTCGGTCGCCGATGACCAAAAGGCCTTGGCGCTCGTCGCCGCGCTGGGCGGCGCGGGCAATCTGCGTGAGATCGGGACCTGTTCCAGTCGCCTGCGGGTGGTTGTCTCCGACGCCGCAAGCGTCGACGAGGCGGCCTTGCGCGCGGTTGGGGTCCGCGGCTTCGTTCGCGTCGGCGAGCATGCGGTGCACGTGGTTCTGGGGCCGGAGGCCGAGCGCGTTGGCCAGGCGCTGCGCAGCCTGATCTAGCAGAGCCGCCCTGGCCTGTGCCGTCGCGCACGACGGTCTCCAGGGCGCTGTGCGGGAGGGGCGATCCGTCGCCCATGTCCATGCAGACGCCGCGTCGAACCTCATCGCGAAGGCTTGTTCGTCGCGACCTCTGATGCGATAGGCAGACCTGGGTGGTCGATCACGTTGGTCGATCAGGGTTTACGTTGGTCGGGCCGCCAGCGCGGAGATCCGCGCCATGCCACACCGTGTCCGCAAACTGTCCGTGCTGAGAGAGCTCCTGGAAAGTGGAGCGGCCGGCGGTCTGCTTTTGATGGCCGCAGCCGCGCTCGCCCTTTTTATCGCCAACTCGCCGCTGGCCGAGGGCTATTTCAACGCCCTCCATGTGTCGTTCGCCGGACTCGACCTGCTCCATTGGATCAACGATGGGCTGATGGCGATCTTCTTTCTGTTCGTCGGCCTGGAGATCAAGCGCGAGTTCCTGGACGGGCAACTGTCGACCTGGGCCAACCGTGCGCTGCCCTGTATCGCCGCAGCCGGCGGCGTCATCGTGCCTGGCCTGATCTATGCGGGCTTGAACGCAGGCAGCCCTGAGACCGTTCGCGGCTGGGCCATTCCGACCGCGACGGACATCGCCTTTGCGCTGGGCGTCCTTTCGCTGCTCGGGTCTCGTGTTCCCACCAGTCTCAAGATCTTTCTGGCGACGCTGGCCATCGTCGATGACCTCGTGGCTGTTTTGGTCATCGCCGTCTTCTACACCGCCGAGCTCAACACCGCCGCCCTCGCAGGGGCGGGGATCTTCACCCTCGTGCTGGTCGGCTTCAATCGGCTGAAGGTGAAGCGGCTCGCGCCCTACCTGGTGATGGGCGTCGCGCTGTGGTGGCTGGTCCTGCTGTCGGGCGTTCACGCCACGATCGCCGGCGTGGTGCTGGCCATGACCATCCCGTTGCAAGCGTCGAAGGCCGCGCCGGACGATGCAAGCTCGCCCCTTCACAGGCTGGAGCATGCGCTGTCGTCCTGGGTGGCGTTCCTGGTGGTTCCGATCTTTGGCTTCGCCAATGCGGGCGTCTCGTTTGCGGGCATGACCCCGTCCGTCCTCGCCGAGCCGGTGACGCTGGGGGTGGCCTTGGGGCTGTTCCTGGGCAAGCAGATCGGCGTCTTCGGGGCGGCGTGGCTGGCCATCCGGCTGGGGATCGCGCGCCTGCCGGTGGCCGCCTCCTGGCTGCAGCTCTACGGCGTTAGCCTGCTGTGCGGCATCGGTTTCACGATGAGCCTCTTCATCGGGCTGCTGGCGTTCCAGGACGCCGCGCTCCAGAACGAGGTCAAGGTCGGCGTCCTGGTCGGTTCGCTCAGCTCGGCCTTGATCGGCGCGACCCTGTTGAGCTTCGCCAAGAAGCGCCGTCCGGCCGTGGACGAAGGGAGCTCCCCACTCTCCGAGGGCCGCAGCTAGACGGCGACCGGGCAGTGAAGGACAGGCAGTGGCCTTGCCTGCGCCTTCACCCAGATTTCCGACTTGGCGCGTCGCGGACCCGCAGGGGCGGGTCGACACGACGCTAGGGGCCTGGTTTCAGGAGCGCCCAGTCCCCCGAAGCGGGAATGGTACTTAAGAGTGATCTTTGGACGGGGAATGGCGGAGAGGGTGGGATTCGAACCCACGTTACGCTTTCACGTAAACCGCATTTCGAGTGCGGCGCATTCGACCACTCTGCCACCTCTCCAGGCGCCGTCCGGGAGGCCGATATTCGCCGCCCGAGGTCGAGGGCGCGATACCTAGCGGCGTCGCCCTCGCGACGCAAGCCCCTGGCGAGGTTTCTTTCGCAGCTTTTTCGCGGCGAGGCGTCGAGGCCGTGGATCATCCGCCTGCAGCGCAAAAGCCCCCCGGCGCAGAGCGCCGCTCACAGGGACGGGGGCGCCGGACGCGCCCCCTTGGCGTTGGCTAGAGCTTGCCCAGATCAACCGCCGGGAAGCGGGGGCCGGACTCGGGTTCAGACGGCGGACGACCCGAGCGGATAGCGACCCGCAGCGCTGCGGCGGCGAACATCGGGTCGGGCAGGAAGGCGTCGGCGGCCGTGCGCAGAGCGATGAAGTCCAGCCGGTCGACGGTGTCGTTGAGTTGGATGTTCGACGCCTTGTGCTCGGCGACCGTCGACTCGGGCGGCGCCGTGGCGCAGACGCCCGGAAACACGCGGGTCTCTGGCGGCAGGGCCAGGATCTTCTGCGCGTCGTCCCAGGCCTTGCCGGCGTCTCCGCCGGGAATATCGCAACGGCCGGCGCCTTCGGAGGGCGCCAGGACCAGATCGCCCGTAAAGACCATGTCGGCCATCTTGTAGGCGACGGCGCCGGGCAGGCGGCCGGTCATGGCGATCGGCGTGATCTCAAGCCCGCCCATGGGAAAGGTGTCGCCGTCCTGGGCCAACTTGTCGAAGTCCCAGCCGTCCACGTCGACCATGGTCTCGCCGAACTTGGGCGCGAGGCGCTTCAGGCTTTCGACGACACGGGCGCCGATGCACACCGAAGCGCCGGTCTCGTACTTGAGATGCCCGGCGGCCGACAGGTGGCCGGCATGCAGGCCGGTCTCAAGGATCCAGGTTGGCCCGAGGTCCTTGGCGCGGATGTCGGCGATGATGGCGTCGACAAAACGCGTGTCGATCGCCTCGGTGACCGGATCAAAATCCAGCACGGGATCGACAATGGCGCAGAGAAAGGTGGCCGGATCGACGATCAGGTAGCTCACCGCGCCCGTAGCGGGATGGTGATAAGGTATGATTTCCGGCTGCATCAACAAGCCTCAGACGCCCGAGGTGCGCACCATGGCGCGCAAGCCGTTAAACATGAGCGAACAGCGTCGCTAGAAAAAACAGTTTTCTTGCGGCTAGCGAGGCGGCGCGGTGACGGCGCAGGGATGGGCTCCGTCACGCATGCCCTCGACCCATAGGGGCTCGACATAGCGGCCGCCGCTCCGAAAGCCCGGCGCGCACCCGTTGGGGACGTCCGCCGTTCCGTTTGTTCCGCCGGTCACCACCGACAGAGCGATGGATTGGCGTTCGCCGCCCCGGAAGCGGGCAAAGCCCGGCCCGTAGCCGTAGCCATAGCCATAGCCGTAGCCGTAGCCGGGGCCATAACCGCCGTCGGCAGGGTCGGCGTACCAACCGCCGCGCTTGCCAAAGTCGGTCTTGGAAACAGCGACACCGATCGTGGTGCTTTCGCCGACGGGGATCAGCGCCGTGGCGTAGGCGCTACGGTAGCCGCCCGTGCCCACCGAGACGCCCATAGAGCCATGGACCTTGCGCTTGCCCTCCTCGTCGCGCTCGGCCGGCAACACACCCCGCGGCGCGTCCTCGGCCTGGGCGTTGGCGGCGACAAAGGCGGCGATCTGCTCCTGGGTCGTTAGCGGCCGGGGCGGCGTCGTCGAGGCAGCGGTCGGCGCGTCAGAAGCGACGGCGGTGAGCGCCTTGGCCGAGGTCTTGGCGTGCGCGGTGGCGATGACCTCGTCGTCGCCGGGCGAGATGGTCGCGGCCTGGGCCGAGCCCGCCAGGGCTGCGGCGAAAGCGAGGGGCGCAAGATAAGGCCGCATGGGGACGCTCCAGGTTGACGAGGCTGAACCCTGCGGCGCCAAGCCAGCGCAATTAGGGCGCTTTTGTTGCGCGGGCGCAAGCTTGGGCCTTGCTCGGCTCAGAGCGCGGCCAGCGCGACCTCCAGGGCCGCCATGTCGGGGGGCGGCGGGGTCTCGAACCTCAGCGCCTCGCCGGTGATCGGATGAACAAAGCCCAGCACGGCCGCGTGCAGGGCCTGGCGGCGAAGGTCCGCCGCCTCGATCTGGTCCCGGACCGCCGCCGAGGGTTGGCCCGCGCCATAGACGGGGTCTCCAAGGCAGGGCGAGCCCTTGCTGGCCATATGGACGCGGATCTGGTGCGTGCGTCCGGTCTCCAGCCGACACGCCACGCGCGCGGCCAGGGGGCGATCCTGCGGGCCGAAGACGGCCTCGACCTGGTAGTGGGTGATCGCCTCGCGGCCGCCCGACCGCAGCACCGCCATCTTCTTTCGGTCTCCCGGCGAGCGGCCAAGCTGGGTGCGGATCGTGCCGCTCGGCGGCGTCGGCGCGCCGCGGGTGAGGGCGATATAAAGACGATCGATGTCGTGGGTGGCGAACAGGGCCGACAGGCCGCGATGCGCCGCGTCGCTCTTGGCCGCCACCATGACGCCCGAGGTGTCCTTGTCGAGGCGATGAACGATGCCGGGCCGCGCGACCCCGCCGACGCCCGAGAGGCTGTCGCCGCAGTGATACAAAAGGGCGTTGACCAGGGTGCCGCTGTAGGTCCCAGGGGCGGGGTGCGCGGCCATGCCGGCGGCCTTGTCCACTACGATGAGATGCGCGTCCTCATAGAGGATCGACAGGGGGATGGCCTCGGGTTCCGGGTCTGCGGGCGCGGGCGGCGGGACGGCCAGGCGATAGGTTCCAGCCCTGGCCTTGCGCGAGGCGTCCGACACCGTCTCGCCGTCGAGCGTCAGCCGGCCCTCGCTGATCAGGGCCTGGAGGCGGGCGCGGGACAGGTCGGGAAAGAGCGGCGCCAAGACCCTGTCCAAGCGCTGGCCGGCCAGACTCGCCGGCAGCTCCGCGCTGAGGCGCTCGTCCTCGGTCGCAGCGCCCTTGGGGACGTCGTCGAGCAGGTCGTCGTCCGCAATGTCGTCCGCGCCGTTCACGGGGGTTTCATAGCTCCGTCATCAGCCCGTCGCGCCGCCGACATGCAGGGCGCCTAGGTGCGTGGTCGAGTTTTGTCTTTTGGGGATAGTCCATGCGCGCCTTCCGCACCACCACGCTGTTGACCGCCAGCGCTCTGAGCCTGCTCATCGCCGCCCCGGCCCTGGCCGCCGGTCAGGAGAGCGCTCCGACCAGCAACAACGACCCCGCCCTGCTCGGCGAGCTGGTCGTCACCGCCCAGAAGCGCGCGCAGGATCCGGTCGAGGTGCCGATCGCCGTCACCGCTTATTCGGGCAAGTTCCTTGAGGCGATCGGGGTCAAGGCCTTCGACGAGCTGTCGGCCTTCACGCCCGGCTTCCTGGTTCAGAACCAGTCGAACAACAACTCCGGCTTCGTGATGCGCGGCATCACCTCGGACTCCGGCTCGGCCACCGACGAGACGCGCGTCTCGATCTATCAGGACGGCGTGCCGATCTCGCGGTCGCGTGGCTCGTATGTCGAGCTGTTCGACATGGAGCGGGTCGAGATCGCCAAGGGCCCGCAGTCGACGCTTTTCGGTCGCGGCGCCCTGATCGGCGCGGTGAACCTGGTTCAGAACAAGGCTAATCCCGGCGGCTTTGACTGGGCGTTCAAGGCGGAGGCCGGCACGCGCGGCTACCGCGTCGGCGAGGCGATGGTCAATTTCACGATCGGTGACAGCTCGGCTCTGCGTATCGCGGCCCGCACCCGTCAGGCCGATGGCTACGTAAAGGACGCCGCGGGCGGCGACGCCTACGACTCGACCGACACCCAGGCCGTGCGTGTGGCGTTCCACACCGAAGCCGGCCGGTTGAAGTTTGACCTCATCGGCAACTACCAAGTCGATGACGGCACCGGCACGTCGTTCAAGAGCAACACCTTCAATCCGAGCAATCCGGTCACCGGCCAAGCGCTGAGCAACACCAGCGTCGGCGGCTTTGCGACGCTGGCGCCCGGCGCCGGCTTCGAAGGCGGCGCACCCCTGGGTCTCGACCGCAAGGTCTATGGCCTCACCGCGCTGGCCGACTATCGCATCAACGACAGCCTGACCTTGTCGTCGATCACGGCCACGCGCGCCTTTCATTCGGTCGAAGTGTTCGATCCCGACGGTTCCTCCCTGCCGATCCTGACCTTCGCCGAAGATGCGCAAGGTCGTCAGCAGAGCCAGGAACTGCGTCTGCGCTACGACGCCGGCGGCCGCTTCTCGGGCTTCGTCGGCGCCAACTATTTCCACGAAACCGGCTCCTGGCGCATCCCGGGCCAGATGGACGAACGCCTGGTGCTGGCCCTGCTGGCGGGCGCCTCGCCGCTGGGCATCAGCCGTCCGACCCCGCAGCCGCAGGCCGTCCTGACCAACCCGGCCTATCTGGCGCAGGTGTTGCAACTGGGCTTTGGCATTCCTTCCTCGCTGGCGACGGGTTTCGCGTCCAATCTGAAGCCGATCCATCGCGAGGAATTCGCCAACTACGGCGAGAACACCACCTACGATGTCTATGCCGACGGCACGCTGCGTCTGACCGACAAGCTCGAGCTCACGGCGGGTGTTCGCTACACGAGCGAAGATCGTGAAGCGGCCTATCGCTCGACCGTCCAGAACGGTCGCTCGATCCTGGGTGTGCTGCTCGCCGCGCCGACGCCGACCAACCTGTTCCTGGCCGCGCAGCCGAACGCGGTGAACAATCCCGCCCTGCCGCTGCTGGGTCTGCTCAACCAACCCACCGCCAACAATGGCGACACGTTCCGCACGTCGATCTCCGACAGCGGCGTCACCTGGCGCCTCGTCGGTCGCTATGCGGTCTCTGACGACGTCAGCCTCTACGCCTCGTTTGCGCGCGGTCGTCGTCCCGACGTGATCTCGACGAGCGGCCCGGCCGCGCCGCTTGGCCAGCCGCGCTTCAACACGGTCAAGGCCGAGGTGGTCGACAGCTACGAGGCCGGCGCCAAGGGCAAGTTGATGGACGGTCGCCTGTACCTGTCGGGCGCGGTGTTCCGCTACGACTACGACAACTTCGCCACGACCTTCCGCCAAGGCGCCCAGGTCGTGACGCTCAACGCCGGCAAGGCCAAGGCCTACGGCTTCGAGGGCGAGGCGCGTCTGCAAGCCGGGGACTTCTGGACCCTGTTCGGGACCTACGGCTACAACCACGCTCGCCTTGAGAGCGGTCTGCGCAAGGGCAACCAGTTCCGCCTCTCGCCTGACCATGCCGTCTCGATGGGCGCGCTGTTCAGCCGCGAGGCCCTGGGCGGCAAGCTGACCTTCTCGCCGACCTACACCTGGCGTTCGAAGATGTTCTTCGACGACAACAATGACCGCGCCGACCTGCAATCGGCCGGTCTGTTCCCCGACACCAAGGTCGATGAGTTCCAGGACGCCTACGGCTTGCTGAACGTGCGCCTGGGCTTCGGCGCGGTCGATGATCGCTGGAAGATCGAGGCCTTCGTCGAGAACCTGAACGACGAGCGCTATCTGAAGGACGCGGGCAACACCGGCGACAGCTTCGGCATCCCGACCTTCATCGCCGGCAAGCCGCGCTTCATGGGCGTGGGCGTCACGTTCCGTCACTAAAAAGCACGCGCCCGGCCCGACATGGCTTATGTCGGGCCGGGACTTTAGGCGCATCCGGGGAGAGCATCATGACCATTGATCGTCGGAGACTGTTGGGTCTGCTGGGCGTTTCGGGCGCCGCCGCCGGCGAGGCCGCCGCTCAACCGATCAGCTATTTCAAAGGCCCTGTCGCCTTTGAGCATGGGGTCGCCAGCGGTGACCCTGGTCTCACCTATGTGATCCTCTGGACCCGCGTGACGCCCAAAGAGACGACGACGGGCGACATTGATGTCGACCTTGAGGTCGCCGCCGACCCTGACTTCAAGACCCTGGTCACGGCCAGCCGCGGCCTGCGCGCCCGCGCCAGCCGAGACTGGACGGTCAAGCACGACCTCGACGGCCAGGGCCTGAAGCCGGGTACGGAGTACTGGTACCGCTTCATGGCTAATGGCGTGACCTCGCCGGTGGGGCGCACCAAGACCCTCGTGAAGGGCGCGGCCAAGGACGCGGTGTTGGCGGTCGTCTCCTGCAGCCTTTACCCGAACGGCTACTTCAACGCCTACGACGCCATCGCCAAGCTGCCGCGCGTCGACGCCGTGGTCCATCTGGGCGACTACATCTATGAGTACGGCGGTGCGCCGCAGGACTACGGGATGAACTCGCCGGTGGCCAAGTCGCGCGCGCCCCAGCCGCCGCACGAGATCGTCACCCTGGACGACTATCGTCGCCGCCACGCGCAGTACAAGACCGATCCAGCGCTGCAAGCCGCCCACGCGCGCGCGCCCTGGATCGTGGTGTGGGACGACCACGAAACCGCCAACGACAGCTGGGTCGGCGGCGCTGAGAACCACAATCCCGACAAGGGCGAGGGCGATTGGACCGCCCGCAAGGCCGCCGCCCTGAAGGCCTATTACGAGTGGATGCCCATCCGGGAAGCGGCCCTGCCGGAAGCCGCGTGGCGGTCGTTCCAGTTTGGCGATGTCGCCTCGCTGCTGATGGTCGAGACGCGGTTGACCGCGCGGACTCCCGAGTTGAGCTATGACCGCGACATGCCGATCGTCGATGGGAAGCCCGACGTCGCGGCCTTCGCGGCCAAATGGAAGGACCCGTCCCGCCGGATGCTAGGCGAGGGGCAGGAACAATGGCTGGCCAGCCAGGTCGGCGCCTCGGTGAAGGCCAACACCGCCTGGCAGGTTCTGGGTAACCAGGTGGTGATGGCGCGCGTCGCCTCGGCCAACCTGAAGGCCACCATGGGCGAGGCGGCCTATGGCGCCCTGCAGGCCAAGCTGCCGGACTACGCCCGCAAGCGGGTGGATCAGTCGGTGGCGATGTCGGCCTTCGACGTGCCGTCTAATCTGGACGCCTGGGACGGCTATCCGGCCGATCGCCAGCGGGTCTACGACATCTTCACGGCCGCCAAGGCGCGTCCGATCGTGCTGGCGGGCGACAGCCACATGTTCTGGGCCAATGAACTCTGGAACGACGCGGGCCAGAAGCGCGTGGCGGTCGAGTTCGGGACCACCTCGGTCACCTCGCCTGGCTATGGCGACTACCTGCCCGGCGTACCGATCGGCGAGGCCTTTGTTCAGCGCAACAAGGAAGTGAAGTACGCCCACCCGAGCGCCAAGGGCTTCGTGCTGCTGACCCTCGAGCATGGCAAGGCGACCAGCGAGCTGATGGCCGTCTCGACGATTATGGAGCCGACCTACAAGGTGGCCCCGTTGAAGCGCTTCGTGGTCACGCCCGCCGCCGATGGTGGCGTAGAGCCGTTGCGCGAGGCCTGAAACCTACCGGCGCTCCAGCGCCAGGCGCAGCCCAAAGGCGACGAACACCAGGCCGGTGATCCGATCTAGCCATCGGATCACTGGCGGTCGTCTCAGGAGGCCCGCGATCGGCACGGTGGCCGTGATTAGAAGCGCGAACCACAATAGCCCTTCGACGACATGGATCGTCGTCAGCGCCAGGCCAAAGCGCGCGGGATCGACGCCGGCCGGCATAAACTGCGGCAGGAACGAGACGTAGAAAATCCCGACCTTGGGATTGAGCAGGTTGGTCAGCAGCCCCCGGCGCATCGCCGCAAGGGCGCCTGCGTCCGTCGGCCTCGTCTCGCCCAGCTCGAAGGCGTCGCGCGGCCGAAGGATCATGCGCAACCCCGTCCAGGCCAGGTAAAGCGCGCCGGCCCATTTCAGCACCGTGTAGGCGGTTTGGGACGCGGTCAGCAGGGCCCCGACCCCGAACGCGGCGGCCGCGCCCCAGACCAAGCAACCGATCCCCACCCCGATCGCCGCGCCGGCGGCGCGGCGCGGCCCTTCTGCGGCCGCCGTGCGGATCACCAGCGCGGTGTCCAGGCCCGGCGTCAGGGTCAAAAGACCCGCCGCCAGGGTGAAGGCGATCAGGGCCTCAGGGGTGGTCATGGGTGGGCGTCTCGCGCTCGACCAGCGCGCCGTTCTCGAGCACCCGGTAGAAGCACGATCTGAAGCCGACATGGCATGCGCCGCCGTCACCGCGCACGCGCACCTTGAGCAGCACCGCGTCCTGATCGCAGTCGACCCGCAGTTCGATGACGTCCTGCAGTTGGCCGCTGGTGTCGCCCTTTTTCCAAAGCTCGCCCCGCGAGCGGCTGTAGTAGTGGGCGATGTTGGTTTCGACCGTCAGCTTCAGGGCCTCGGCGTTCATCCAGGCCAGCATCAGGATCTCGCCGGTGTCGGCGTGCTGGGCCACCGCCACGACCAGACCATCGGCGTTGAAGCGCGGCGCGAGGGCGGCGCCCCGCTCCAAGTCGTGCTTGGTGTGGGCTTGGGGGAACAGGTCGGTGCTCATGGGCCACATATGGCGCAGGCTGCGAGCCTGCGCTAGTTTCCGCGCCGCTTCTGGGGAAAGCGGGCGTGCTTGCGCGTCCTAGGGAACGCGATGAACCTGAAAGACCGCATCAAGGCTAGCGTGGCGGCGCTGGACGAGCGAGCGCGGCCGTGGGCGCAGCAATCGCGCTGGAACGGCTACGCCTACGAGTTTCTTCTGTTCGGCCTGAAGCAGGCCTGGGCCTGTCTGTTTGGCGGGCTGATGCTGGCGCTGCTGGTCGGCACCAAGCTGTTCTGGCCCGAGGCGGCGCCGATCGCCCGCTATGATTTCCTGGTCGTCGCCGCGATCGCCATCCAGGCCTCCTTGTTGGCGCTGAAGCTGGAGCGCTGGGACGAGGCGCTGGTGATCTTCATGTTCCACGTCGTCGGCACGATCATGGAGCTGTTCAAGACCGCCCAAGGCTCTTGGATCTATCCCGAGGAGAGCCTGTTGCGCATCGGCGGCGTGCCGCTGTTCACAGGCTTCATGTATGCGTGCGTGGGCAGCTATATCGCCCGCATCTGGCGACTGTTCGACATCACCTTCATCCGCTACCCGCCGTTCTGGACCACGCACATTCTGGCGGTGCTGATCTACGCCAACTTCTTCACCCACCACTACATGATCGACATTCGCATCGGTCTGTTCGCGCTGTCGGTTCTGCTGTTCGGACGGACCTGGTTCGTGTTCACGCCCGACCAGACCGCGCGACGCATGCCCATGCTGATGGGGGCGGTGCTGGTGTCGCTGTTCATCTGGATCGCCGAGAACCTGGGCACCTTCGCCGGCGCCTGGATCTATCCGAACCAAACCGACGGCTGGCGCATGGTGGCGTTCGAGAAGATGGGCGCTTGGTACCTGTTGATGCTCATCAGCTTCGTGCTGGTGACCCTGGTGCATCCGCCGGTGCACGCCTGCGTGGCGCGGATCCGCCAGGGGATCTGGCGAGCGGCTTAAGGGGGCGTGTCTAATCCTCTCCCCAGGGGAGAGGTGTCGACAAAGTCGACGGAGAGGGAAGCGGCTAAGGCCCATGACCTTCCCCCTCCGGTCGCTTCGCGACCACCTCCCCCGCGAGGGGGAGGGGCTTTCAAAGTCTACTTCTTCACCAGGTCCATGAACCGCTGCTGCAGGACCTTGTCGGTCTTGAACACGCCGCGGAACTGGGTGGTGATGGTCGAGACGTCGTGGTGGTGGACGCCGCGCGTGCTCATGCACTGGTGCTCGGCGTCGATCAGCACGGCCACGCCGGCGGCCGACAGGTGGTCCTCGATGGCGTCGGCGATCTGCATGGTCATGGTCTCCTGGGTCTGGAGACGCTTGGCGAAGATCTCGACCAGGCGCGCCAGCTTCGACAGGCCCACCACCTTGCCGGTCGGCATGTAGGCGATCCAGGCCTTGCCCAGGAAGGGCGCCATGTGGTGCTCGCAGTGGCTCTGCACGTCGATGCCGCGGAGCATCACCATGTCGTCATAGCCCTGCACGTCCTCAAAGGTGCGCGACAGTTCCTTGGCCGGATCGCCGTGATAGCCGGCGAACCACTCGTCGAACGCCTCGACGACGCGCTTGGGCGTGTCGATCAGGCCTTCGCGCTCCGGATTGTCGCCGGCCCAGGCCAGCAACGTCCGCACGGCGGCCATGGCCTCGTCCTTGGAAGGGCGCTGAACGGGTTCAAGATCAAGACCGGTCGTGTCGTCGGAGCCGATCAGGGTTCGCTCGCGGGTCAGTGCGTCCATTTTGGAGGGGTTCTTTCCACGGGCTGAGTTGCGCCGAGACGCCGATCGCCTCGGAATGACGCGTGCCACCCGTTTCACATACGGCCGGGCCGGGAACTTAGACGCATGACGCCGTGGCCCTTGCCGTAACAGAAAGCTATATGGGGCCGTTCCTGGGGTGGGCAACACCCTTCCGCTACGTCAGAACCCAGAGTCATGACCCTGAAGATCCACGACACCCTGACGCGCGAAAAGCGCGACTTCGTTCCCGCCGATCCCAAGCGGGTGACGATGTATGTCTGCGGTCCGACGGTCTACAACTACGCCCATATCGGCAACTTCCGGCCGGTGGTGGTGTTCGACGTGCTCTATCGCGTGCTGCGCCATATTTATGGCGAGGACGCCGTGGTCTATGCGCGCAACGTCACGGACGTGGACGACAAGATCAACAAGAAGGCCGCCGACGAGGGCGTGCCGATCAGCGTGATCACCGACCGCTATCTGGCGGCCTACCACCAGGACGCCGACGCCCTGGGCGCGCTGCGGCCGGACCTCGAGCCCAAGGCCACCGAGCACATCGGCGCCATCCTCGAGATGATCGGCAAGCTGGTCGAGAACGGCAGCGCCTACGCCGCCGAGGGCCACGTGCTGTTCGACACCCAGAGCTTCGCCGACTACGGCCAGCTTTCGGGCCGTCCGCTGGACGAGATGATCGCCGGCGCCCGCGTCGAGGTCGCACCCTATAAGCGCCACCCGGCCGACTTCGTGCTGTGGAAGCCCTCGAAGGAAAACGAGCCTGAGTGGGACAGCCCCTGGGGCGCGGGCCGGCCGGGCTGGCACATCGAGTGCTCGGCCATGATCGACAAGGCGCTGGGCCAGAACATCGACATCCACGCCGGCGGCATCGACCTGACCTTCCCGCACCACGAGAACGAGGTGGCCCAGAGCCGCTGCGCCCACGGCTCGTCCGTGCTGGCCAACTATTGGATGCACAACGGCTTCCTCGACATGAGCGGGGAGAAGATGTCCAAGAGCCTGGGCAATGTCGTCATCCCGCACGAACTGCTGGAGACGACGCCGGGCGAGGTGATCCGCTGGGCGCTGCTGTCGGCGCACTACCGCCAGCCGCTGGACTGGACGCCCGAGCTGCTGGAGCAGAGCAAGAAGTCGCTGGACCGCCTGTACGGCGCCCTGCGCCGCGCCAAGGACGTGCCCATGGACCAGGCCATGGAGGCTCCGGCCGAGGTGATCGCCGCCCTGATGGACGACCTCAATACGCCGCTGGCGACCTCGGCCTTCTTCGAGGTGTCGAGCCTGATCGAAAAGGCCGTCACCGCCGGCGACACGGTGGCTATCGCCGCCAACAAGGCCCGCCTGCTGGAGGCCGGCGCCCTGCTGGGCTTCCTGCAGGCCGATCCGGACGCCTGGTTCGAGGGCGACGCCTCGGATGAGCTGAAGGCCCAGGTCGAGGCGCTGCTCGAAAAGCGCATCGCCGCGCGCGCCGCGAAGGATTGGCCCGCCGCCGACGCCATCCGCGCCGAGCTGGACGCCCTGGGCGTGGTGGTCATGGACGGCCCCTCGGGCGCGACCTGGCGGATGAAGGACTGACCATGCAACGCGCCGTCGAGCATCGTATCGGGGTCCAAGCGCCGGCCGAGGTCGTCTGGGAGGTCGTCTCGGACTTCGAAGGCTGGGCGCAGTGGAACCCGCTCTATCGCAAGGCCGAGGGGGTGATGAAGGTGGGCTCGACCCTAGTGCTGGAGCAGCATCTGCCCGGTCAGGCGCCCACCGTCATTCAGCCGGTCGTCCAGGACTGGGTGCCTTACGAACAGCTGCACTGGCGTTCGAGCCGGCTGGGCGGTTTCGTGACCGCGATCCGCTATCTGGAGATCGAGAGCATGGGCCCCGCCAGCGCGACCTTCTCGAACGGCGAGCTGTTCATGGGCCTGCTGCTGCGTTTCGTCAGCCGCGACGAGCGCCGCCAGCTAAAGGCGGCGTTCACGCAGATGGGCGAGGCTGTTCGTGACCGCGCTGAGGCGATCTGGTCCGAGCGGTCGAAGAGCACCGTTTAGGCGCCCATGATCGACAACCTCTACAGCGCCAAGATCCTGGGACTCGTGGCCAACATGCCGCGCGCCGGCCGCTTGGCCGCGCCCGACGCCAGCGCCGAGAAGACCGCCAAGCTGTGCGGCAGTCGGATCACCGTCGATGTCGTGGTCAAGGATGGCAAGGTCGTCGACTATGCTCAGGACGTTTCGGCCTGCGCCTTGGGACAGGCCGCCGCCGCGATCCTGGGGGCGAACGTGATCGGCGCGGAACTTTCCGACATCGAGTTGGCGCGCGACTCGCTTGCCGCTATGCTGAAGGCGAACGGCTCGCCTCCTGCGGGTCGGTTTGCGGAGCTCGCCGTGCTGGAGCCGGTCAAGGACTATCCCGCTCGTCACGCCTCGACGCTGTTGGCGTTCGAAGCGACGGTCGAGGCTGTCCGTAAGGCCACAGGCGTCGGCGAAACGCGAACTAGCACCGCCGGCGCGTCTTGATCGCGACCCCCTTCGGGGTGTGTAACCGCATCGCAACAATTCGCACGCCGGCATGACCTTCTACGAACGCACCGTCGATTTGGGCCTTAGGGCCTACAAGTTGACGCTCTCGCCTCTCATCGGGCGTCAGTGCCGCTTTACGCCGAGCTGCTCGGAGTACACGGCCGCCGCCCTCAAGGATCATGGCCCGCTCAAGGGCTCCTGGCTGGGGTTGCGACGGATTTGCCGCTGCAATCCGTTTGGTGGATCGGGCTACGACCCGCCGCCGCCGCGACACCAGCCACGCAAGTGGAAATGTGAAGAATGATCGATCTGGTTTTCCCCGACGGCTCGTCGCGTCAGTACCCTGACGGCTCGACGGGGCGCGACGTCGCCGCCGCCATCTCCAAGTCGCTGGAGAAGAAGGCTCTGCTGATCAAGCTGGATGGTCAGGTCCTGGACCTGGATCGTGCGCTGACGCCCGATCTGCTGACGGGCGAGCGCAAGTTCGAGATCCTGACGCGCGAGGCGCCCGAGGCGCTGGACACCATCCGCCACGACACCGCCCACGTCCTGGCCGAGGCCGTGCAGGAGCTGTTCCCCGGCACCCAGGTCACCATCGGCCCGAACGTCGAGGACGGCTTCTACTACGACTTTGCGCGCGACGAGCCGTTCAGCCTGGACGATCTGGAAAAGATCGAAAAGCGCATGAAGGAGATCGTCGACCGCGACGAGAAGATCACGCGCGAAGTCTGGGACCGCAACGAGGCCATCGCCCACTTCGACGGCATCGGTGAGCAGTACAAGGCGCAGATCATCCGTGACCTGCCGGACACCGATACGATCACGGTCTATCGCCAGGGCGCCTGGAAGGATCTCTGCCGGGGTCCCCACCTGCCGTCGACCAAACATGTCGGCAAGGCCTTCAAGCTGACCAAGCTGGCCGGCGCCTATTGGCGTGGCGATCAGAACAACGCTCAGCTGCAGCGCATCTACGGCACGGCCTGGGCCTCCGACGCCGATCTCGAAGCGCACCTCAAGCGCATCGAGGAAGCCGAGAAGCGCGATCACCGCAAGCTGGGCAAGACCATGGACCTCTTCCACATCCAGGAAGAGGGCAAGGGCATGGTGTTCTGGCACGCCAAGGGCTGGGCCCTTTATCGTGTGCTCGAGGACTACATGCGCCGTCGCCTCGACGCGGCCGGCTACAAGGAAGTGAAGACCCCGCAGATCCTGGATCGCAGCCTGTGGGAAAAGTCGGGCCACGCCGAGAAGTTCGGCCACGCCATGTTCATGTGCGAAAGCGCCGAGGGCGAGGTCCTGGCGGTCAAGCCGATGAACTGTCCCGGCCACATCCAGATCTTCAATGTCGGCCAGAAGTCCTATCGCGAGCTGCCTCTGCGCATGGCCGAGTTCGGCGCCTGCCACCGCTATGAGCCCTCGGGCGCCATGCACGGCATCATGCGTGTGCGCGCCTTCACCCAGGACGACGCCCACATCTTCTGCCGCGAAGAGCAGGTCACCGAAGAAAGCGCCCGGTTCATCGAACTGTTGCGCTCGGTCTATAGCGACCTTGGCATGACGCTGGCGGACACCAAGTTCTCGACGCGCCCCGAGCTGCGCGCCGGCACGGATGAGACCTGGGACAAGGCCGAGGCCGCTCTGGCCGCCGCGGCCGAGGCCGCAGGCGAAACCCTGACCCTGCAGCCGGGCGAAGGCGCCTTCTATGGTCCCAAGCTCGAGTTCTCGCTGAAAGACGCCATCGGCCGCGTCTGGCAGTGCGGCACGCTGCAACTCGATTTCGTGCTTCCGGAACGATTGGACGCTGAGTACGTTTCCGAGGATGGTTCGAAGAAGCGTCCTGTGATGCTTCACCGTGCGATTCTGGGATCCTTCGAGCGTTTTATCGGCATTCTTCTGGAAAACTTCGCGGGCGCTCTGCCCGTGTGGCTGGCGCCGACTCAAGTGGTGGTGGCTACGATTACCTCGGACGCCGATGACTATGCCCGTGAGGTCGTCGAGAAATTGACGAAACTGGGTATGCGTGCGGAGCTGGACCTGCGAAACGAGAAGATCAACTATAAGATCCGCGAGCACAGCCTCGCTAAGGTGCCAGTGATCGCGGTGGTGGGACGTAAAGAAGCTGAAACGGGGCATTTGGCCCTTCGTCGCCTTGGCGGCGAAGGTCAGAGCGTCTTGTCGCTTGAAGAAGCGCTTCGCGTGCTGAAGTCCAACGCCACGCCGCCCGACCTCGCGCGCGCTCTGGCCGTCCAGGAGGCCGTGACCGCCTGATGAACAGCATCCTCCCGTCCGTCTCGACCCTTGCCGTTGGTGCGCGTCCGGCTCGTCCGAACGTGTCCGTCGTCATGGTCGTCTATCGGACGGGAGAGGCGCTGGTCGAAAGCATCCGCCATGTGCTGGCCGAGCCGCTGGTCGATGAGTTCATCATCGTCGATAACGGCTCGTCCTCGCGCGACGAGGACATGCTGCGCTCCCTGGCCCTGACCGAGCCGCGCGTCGTGCTCAAGCAGGGCCACGGCAATGTCGGTTTCGCACGCGGCGCCAATCTGGGCGCGGTGACGGCCGGCGGCGAATACATCGTCTTCCTCAATCCCGACGCCAATCTGCAGCCCGGCTGCGTGGCGTCGCTGGTCACCGCCTTCAAGGGCCAGGCGGTTCCCACGATCGTGGGCGCGCGTGTGCTCAACGCCGATGGCAGCGAGCAGCGCGGCGGACGGCGGGGCGAGGTCACGCCGATCAGCACCGTGCTGAGCTTTGGTCAGCTGACGCGCCGCTATCCCAAGCTGGCGGCGTTCGAGATCCATCGGGAAAATGAGCCGCTGCCGCAGGGGCCGGCGCCAATGCCGACCATTTCCGGCGCCTGCTTCGCCATGCGCCGCGCGGACTTCGAGACCCTGAACGGCTTCGATGAAGGCTATTTCCTGCACGTCGAGGACATCGACCTGTGCTGGCGGGCCCGCCGGGCCGGTGGCCAGGTGCTGTTCCAGCCCAACGCCGAGGTCGTCCACCTGGGCCACACCAGCCTGGAGCACCCGGTGAAGGTCGAGTTCCACAAGGGCGTGGGCCTGACCCGTTACTTTATCAAGCGCGCCGACAGCCTACAGCTCTTCGCCGCCGCCGTGCTGCTGGCCCCGGCCATCATGCTGATGAGCGTATGCCGCCCGCTGCTGTGGAAACTGACTGGGCGGCCGATTTAGGGTCGGCTCACGGCCCTTGGCGGACATGGGCTCCGAAGACACAGATCCTCCCCCCAGGGGGGAGGAGGCCGAAGGCCGGAGGGGGAAGCACCGCCGAGCCGGCTTTTTCCCCCTCCGTCGGCTTCGCCGACACCTCCCCCGCTAGGGGGAGGATTGGTCCGCCTCCCACCCAAGATCGCCCGCAAACGTCCGCCTACATCGGCGCGATCGTCTCGAACCGCAGTCCGTCCGGCCCCTCTATCGAGGTTGGCGCCTTCAGGCTCTTGCCCGGCAGCATCGCCCGGTAGCGCGCGTACATCGCCTTGGCGTCGCGACCGGGCTTGGCCGTCAGGCACTGGTCGAACTCGCCCTCGCGGCCCCAGGGCTTGCGTTCGGCGCGAGCGATGTCGCGGTCGACCTTGATGGCGGCGGCGACCTTGTCGGCGAGCGCGTGGTCGATCCCCGCGCCGTAGCTGCCGAACCGGATCGTGACGTCGCAGCGGGCGGGGCCGGCGTCGGCCACCGGCGCGGCGACGCAGGCCGACAGGCCAAGGGCGAGCAGGACAGCCATGTGTCTCATGCGGGGAACCTTCCGGCGCGGGCCAGGGACGAGGCGGGGGCCTTGCCCAGGCGTTGGCTGATGTCGCGGCCGATCTCGATCAGCGCCGCCAGATCGTAACCGGTCTCGAAGCCGGCGCGTTCCAGCATGTAGACGAGATCCTCGGTGCCGATATTGCCCGTCGCGGCCGGCGCGAACGGACAGCCGCCCAGCCCCCCGACCGAGGCGTCCAGAACATCGACGCCCGCCTCGACGCTGGCGAAGGCGTTGGCCAGCCCCGTGTTGCGGGTGTCGTGGAAATGCATGCGCAGACGAGCGCCCGGCGCGGCGGCGCGGACGGCCTCGATCCGCTGACGGACCGTCCAGGGATCGGCGACCCCAATGGTGTCGGCGATGGCGATCTCATGCACGCCCAGGGCGGCGGCTTCACGAACGATGGCGACGACCTGGTCCTCGGACACCTCGCCATCGAACGGGCAACCGAAGGCCACCGAGATGGTGGCGGTGATCGGCGGGCCGCCTTCGCTCGCCTGGCGCTCGACGATGGCCGCCAGGGTCTCGACCTGCTGGCGCGTGGTCGAGCCCTGGTTGCGGGTGGCGAAGCCGTCCGAGGCGCAGACCACGACATTGGCCTCGTCGCACCCCGTCGACACGCACCGCTCCCAGCCGCGCATGTTCAGCACAAGGCCGATGCGCGCGTGGACAAGGTCGGCGGGCAGGGCGGCCATGATCTCCTCGGCCCCCGCCATCTGCGGCACGCGGCTTGGGTTCACGAACGAGACGACCTCGGTGCGCTTGGCGCCGGCGGCCTCAAGCCGGGCGATCAGGTCGAGCTTTTCGGCGACGCTCAGAACGATCTTCTCGTTCTGCAGCCCGTCACGCGGGCCGACCTCGACGATCTGGATGAAGCGGCTCACGGCTGGGCCTCCTGCGGCGTGATGGGTTCGCCGCGATAGACGGTCAGACGCTCCTGGTCGCCGTCGGAATAGTTCAGGCCCTCGACCACGGCGGCGGGGCGCGCGGTCAGGCCGAGCGTCTTCAAGGCCTCGCGGAAGGGCGCCTCTTCCCGCGCCTCGACGATGGCGGTGCGGCCTTCGGCAACCGCCTGGGCCGCGCCGGCGCCGTCCGTCAGCTGGGTGGTGGTTCCCAGCTGGAAGATCAGGCTGGGCTCGGCGTAGCCCGTCACGGCCACCGGGGCCGGAGCGCCCGAGCGGGGCGAAAGGCGGGCGCTGTCCAAGGTCTTGGCCAGATCCGGGGACAGGAACAGGGGCTCCAGGCGCGGGATCAGGCCGGCGGTCAGGGCGATGTGGGCCGCCACGCCCAAGGCGCCGGCTGTGACCAACGCCCGCGCCGAGTGGTGGCGAAGCAGCAGCGTCGCGCCCGCCACGCCGGCGCCCAGGGCCAGCAGGGCCGCCAGGATGGTCCAGGCAAGGTCGCTCGTCGTCCCGAACGCGGTCTGGCCATAGATCGCCACGGCCGCCAGAACCGCGCCCATCAGCACGGACAGCGCGCCGCCGATCCAGCGCGACCGCTTGCCGATCGGCGCGCGCACGGCGGCCGCCATCAGCATGGCCAGGGCGCCATAGGCCGGAAGCTCGTAGTGGACCAGCTTGGTCGGCAGCAGCTCGAACATCAGCCAGGTCGGGACCAGCCAGCAGAGAGCGAAGCGTACGCCCGGTTCGTCGCGCTTGGTCCAGCCGACGACCAGGGCCGCCGGCAGCAACAGGGTCGCGGGGAACGACAGCAGCGGCGCAAGCAGGGTGTGATAGCCGAACGGACCGGCATGGCCTTCCTGGCCGCCGGCCAGCTTGGGGGCTAGGTCCGCGCCGACCGCCGCGCCCCAGAAGGCGCCATCGGTGGCGACGGTGATCATCATCGCCCAGGGCAGGGTGATCGCCGCGAACAGGATCAGGCCCCAGGACCAGCCTAGGTCCTTGATCCAGGCGCCCTTGCGATCCCAGATCGCCAAGGCGACGAGCGCGAAGATCGCCACCAGTAGGCCTACGGGACCCTTGATCAGCGCCGCCAGCGCCAGGCCCAGCCAGAACGCGAGCTTGGTCCGCTTGCTCGAGGGCTCGCCCTTGCGATGAGCCATATAGATCCGCGCCAGCGCCGCCATGGCCAGGGTGGTCGCGCCGCAAAGGGCCGCGTCTGTCTTGGCGATGAAGGCCTCGGACGACAGCAGGAAGGTCGCGCCCAGAATGGAACCGGCCAGCAGGCCGGTGCGAGGGTCGAACAGCGCCGCCGCGCCCCAGGCGCAGGCCGCTGCCGCCAGCATGGCGCCCAGAAGCGAGGGAATACGGTACGCCCAGATCCGACGGTCCTCGGCGTCAGACAGCGCCTTGACGCTGAGCGCCTGCATCCAGTGGATGCCGACCGGCTTCTTGAAGCGCGGCTGGTCCTGGAACTTGATGACCACATAGTCGCCGGTCTCGATCATCTGCGACGTGGCCTGGGCGAAGCGCGATTCGTCGCGGTCCAGCGGCGGCATGGCGAACAGGCCGGGCAGGCCGGCGATCAGGGCGACCAGCGCGGCGAACAGCGGCGCGCGCCACCCGCGGCTCCAGTCGTCGAGGCGAGATTCAAGCGTCATGCCGCCTGCTTTAGCACGATCCTTTCGTGTGGAAATTTTTCCGGTATTAGAGGGCGATGAACGCCGCCAGCGCCTCCACCCCCGATTATTCCGTCGTCGTGCCGGTTTTCGACGAGGGGGAGGCCGCGCCGAAGCTGGCCCGCGAGATCGCGGCCGCCTTTGCGGGCGAGACCTACGAGATGATCTTCGTCGACGACGCCAGTCGTGACGACACCAAGGCGCGCCTGATCGCGCTGAAGGCCGAAATCCCGCAGCTTCGCGTGTTGGGCCATCGCAAGAACTCGGGTCAAAGCCGCGCCGTGCGTAGTGGCATCCTGGCCGCGCGCGGTCCGATCATCGTCACTCTGGACGGCGACGGCCAGAACGATCCCGCCGACGCGCCGCGCCTGGCCAAGGCCCTGGCGGCCGGTCCCGAGACCCTGGCCCTGGTCGGCGGCGAGCGGGTCAAGCGCCAGGACAGCAACGCCAAGCGCTTTGCGTCGAAGTTCGGCAACGGGGTTCGCAAGCGGCTCCTGAAGGACACCGCCAACGACACCGGCTGCGGCCTGAAGGCCTTCAGACGCGAGGCCTTCCTGCGCCTGCCGTACTTCGACCACATCCACCGCTACATCCCAGCGCTGATGCTGCGCGAGGGCTATGAGGTCACGTTCCAGTCGGTCAATCACCGGCATCGCGAGAGCGGCGTGTCGAAGTACACCAACTTCGGCCGTCTGAAGGCCTCGGTCTCTGACCTGCTAGGGGTGATGTGGCTGCAGTCGCGCGCCCGAAATCCGCTGGGCGTCGACGAGGTCTAGTCTCGGGCCAGGCGAGCCGGCTTCACCGCGGCCGAATTTCCGGCTAGGCCTTAACCATGGCGCCGACACGCATCGTGGGCGCCGGAGGGGGAAGCTCGATGTTCGCAGCCGTTCCGCTGCTGGCCTTGCCGGTCGTTGTCTACAACCTGGTCGCTCTGACGCTGACCGGAGGCTTCAAGGCCACGGACGCCTCGTTGCGCATGACCGAGACGCTGTTCACCATCCACATGACCTCGCGCACCGACTGGGCCGTCAGCCTGGGCGACCTGCTGATGGCCGCGTCCCTGGTCGTGCTCTTCGTCGAGCTCCTCAAGTCGACGACCAGCCGCAAGATCGCGATCATCAACCACTCGCTGTCGATGGTGCTGTTCATCCTGTGTCTGGTTGAGTTCCTGCTCGCCCCGGCTTTTGCGACCTCGACCTTCTTCCTGATCACCTTGATGGTGCTGCTCGACGTGCTGGCCGGCTTCATCGTCACCATCGTGGCCGCCCGCCGCGACGTCGATTTCGGCGACAACTGACCCCTATTCCGGAAAGCCGCCGGTCTGGCGCAGGGCCTCGCCCAGCGCCATGGCCGCCGTGGTCGCCAGGTTCATCGAGCGCGCCTCCGCGCGGATCGGAATGACGATTCGACCGTGAACGGCCGCGTGAACCTCTTCCGGCGCGCCGCGACTCTCGTTGCCGAACAGCAGCGTATCTCCGGGTTCGAACGAAAACTGGTGCAACGGCGTCGCGCCCCGGGTGGTGAACAGCAATAGCCGTCCGTCAACGCGTTCCGGCGCCTTAAGGAATGTCTCCCAACTGTCGTGTCGGGTGAGGTGCGACAAAGGGCCATAGTCCAATGCGGCGCGCTTCAAGCTCTTGTCGTTCAAAGGGAAACTACACGGCTCGATGACGTCGAGCCCAAGGCCGAAGCAAGCAGTCAGTCTGATGCAGGCCCCTACGTTTTGGGGAATGCCTGGTTGAAAAAGTGCGATGCGCATAATAAGCGAACCAACCACAAGGGCAGCAGGGGCTTTGCCACGAATCGAAAGGACTTGCGGACTTCGTCCGCGCGTCCGATAGGACGATTTGACCGCTGCCTTGTGGCGGAGATCCGCTTGCGGGTCGAGCAAGATATGGCGCCGAAAGGCGCGTCTCCAAGCCGGTCGCTCCCGCGGCCTGGCGGAACCAAAGGGTGACTTAAGGTGGCCGACACCGCCGTGGGCGCAACGACCGAGCCGGAACACGGGGGTGATCCCTCCCGGCGCGACTTCATTCACATCGCCGCGATCGCTGCTGCTGCTGGCGGCGCGGCGAGCCTCGTCTGGCCGTTCATCGATCAGATGAACCCGTCGGCGGACACGCTGGCGATGGCCTCGACCGAGTTCGACCTGACCAAGGTGCCGGAAGGCCAGCAGGTCACGCTGAAGTGGCGCGGCAAGCCGCTCTTCGTGCGTAACCGCACCAAGGGCGAGATCAGCAAAGCGGTCGCCGACGACAGTGTGTCGATGAAGGACCCGCAGAACGACGCCGACCGCGTGAAGCCGGGCAAGGCCCAGTGGCTGGTGCTGATCGGCTCGTGCACGCACCTTGGCTGCGTGCCGACGTTCGGCGGTGGCGACTTCGGCGGCTGGTTCTGCCCCTGCCACGGCTCGCACTACGACACCTCGGGCCGCATCCGTAAGGGTCCCGCGCCGTTGAACCTGGCGGTTCCGGAGTACGAGTTCCTGTCCGACACCAAGGTCAAGATCGGTTAATCCAGATGAGCGGACATTCGACCTACCAACCCAAGACCGGTTTCGAGCGTTGGCTCGACGCCCGTCTGCCGATTATCCGCCTGGGCTACGACTCGTTCGTCGACTACCCCACGCCGCGGAACCTGAACTACTGGTGGACCTTCGGCGGCATCCTGTCGCTGTGCCTGGCCTCGCAGTTGATCACCGGCATCATCCTGGTGATGCACTACACGCCGAGCGCCTCGGGCGCCTTCGCGTCGGTCGAGCACATCATGCGCGACGTGAACTACGGCTGGCTGATCCGCTATATGCACTCCAACGGCGCGTCGATGTTCTTCATCGCCGTCTACATCCACATGATGCGCGGTCTCTACTACGGCTCCTACAAGGCGCCGCGTGAAGTGCTGTGGCTGCTGGGCTGCGTGATCTACCTCTTGATGATGGCCACCGCCTTCATGGGCTACGTCCTGCCCTGGGGTCAGATGTCGTTCCACGGCGCCGTCGTGATCACCAACCTGTTCGGCGCCCTGCCGATCGTCGGCGAGAGCATCACCACCTGGCTGTGGGGCGGCTTCGCGGTCGATAACGCCACGCTGAACCGCTTCTTCTCGCTCCACTACCTGCTGCCCTTCATGATCGCGGGCGTCGTTGTCCTGCACGTCTGGGCGCTGCACGTGGTGGGCCAGAACAACCCGACGGGCGTCGAGCCGAAGTCGAAGGCCGACACCGTTCCCTTCACGCCGTACGCGACGGTGAAGGACGGTTTCGCGATGAGCGTCTTCCTGATCCTCTTCGCCTTCTTCGTCTTCTACATGCCCAACGCCCTGGGCCACCCCGACAACTACATCGAGGCCAACCCGCTGGTGACGCCCGCGCACATCGTTCCGGAATGGTACTTCCTGCCGTTCTACGCGATCCTGCGCGCCGTGCCGGACAAGCTGATGGGCGTGCTGGCCATGTTCGGCGCGATCGGCTGCCTGTTCGCTCTGCCGTGGCTGGACACGTCGAAGGTGCGCTCGATGCGCTACCGTCCGACCGCGAAGGTCTATTTCATGATCTTCGTCGTGGTGTGCTGCATCCTTGGTCTGTGCGGCGCCAAGCTGCCCGACGACAAGGTGATCCCGCACCTGACCACCTTCCAGCTGATCGACGCCGACCTGAACAGCTTCGTCTGGCTCAGCCGCGCCGCCTCGCTTTACTACTTCGCCTTCTTCCTGGTGATCCTCCCGATCCTGGGCCTGAAGGAAAAGCCGCTCCCCGTGCCGGAATCGATCGCTTCGCCGGCGCTGACCGAGAAGAAGGGCTGATCTCGATGCTGCGCAAACTCTCCATCATCGCAGCCGTCGCGGGTCTGGCCTTCGCCGGCCAGGCGCTCGCCGCCGGTCACCCGCTGCCGCCCAAGGACGTCCAGTGGTCGTTCGAAGGTCCGTTCGGCAAGTTCGACCAGGCCCAGCTGCAACGCGGCTACAAGGTCTATCGGGAAGTGTGTGCGTCGTGCCACTCGATGAAGCTGGTCAGCTTCCGCAACCTGGGTGACAAGGGCGGTCCGTTCTATAACGACAAGTACAAGAACTCGAACGACAACCCGTGGGTCAAGGCGATCGCCAAGGAGTACGAGGTCGCTGACATCGACTCCGAGACCGGCGATCCGATCAAGCGCCCGGCCACCAGCGCCGATCACTTCCCCGCGCCGTTCCCGAACGAGATCGCCGCGCGCGGCGCCAACGGCGGCGCCCTGCCGCCGGACATGTCGCTGCTGGCCAAGGCCCGGGCGAACGGTCCGGACTACGTCTACTCGCTGCTCACCGGCTATGTGAACCCGCCGGCCGGCCTGAAGGTCGGTCCGGGGCAGCACTACAACCCCTATATGGCCGGCGATCTGACCGCCTACTGGTCGGGCTCGCACGAAAGCGTTCCGGCGGGCGGCTTCATCGCCATGGCCCAGCCGCTGAAGGATGGCCAGGTGACGTTTGACGACGGCACCAAGTCGACCCTCGACCAGCAGGCCAAGGACGTCTCGGCCTTCCTGATGTGGGCCGCCGAGCCCAAGCTGGAAGAGCGCAAGCAAACCGGCTTTGCGGTGATCATCTATCTGCTGCTGCTGAGCGGTCTGCTGTACGCCAGCTACAAGCGGGTTTGGCGCAACGAGTCGCACTAAGCGGCGAGCGTCTTGCCAAGATTGGAAAGGCCCGGTGGCGACACCGGGCCTTTTCTTTTGGCGCTTCGCCTAGGTTCAGGGGGCGATCGAGAGTGTCCGGGCGTCGGCTGACAGACGCAGGCGATGGCGCGCCCACAGCGCGGTTCCCAAGGTTCCGCTGACGCCCTCGGGCAGGTCCTCAGCGAGCGTCGCCGGAACGTTCTCAGCCAGCACGCCCGCGATCGATAGCGCCCGAAGCCGCGCGGGCGCCTTGTGGCGGGCGGTGACGTCCAGCTTGCCGGCGACCTGCCCCTCGCGCGTGGACAGCCGCGCCATGGCGCGCGAGGCCGTGTCGATCGCGAAGGCCCCGCTACGCGCCGTGGGGCCGTCACTGACGGCCGCGGCGATGGTCGGCAACCCGTCGATCACTTCCACCGGCAGAACCACCTGTCGCCGCGTGCGCCAGGGCTGGTCGATACGCACTTTGCAGGCTGCGAAGTCGATCTCGATGCTGTGCCCAGCCAAGACATCCATGCCGATGACGCCGGCGATCGGGGTGACGAAGCCCGCCCCCCGGTCATCGAGGTCGGCGACCGTCACCATCACGGCCGGCGACTTGAGCCCGGCGACCTGGACCGGAAGCGTTATGGTCTCGGTCGTGATCCCGGCCATCTGGGCCTTGGTGTTGTGCAGCAGGGTTCGCGGCGCGGAGAGATCGATCACATAGTCGCCGGCCATGTCGGCGATGGCTGCGGGGGCGATCACCGCGCCGTTCTCGAACCAGCACCGCGTTTCGCCCGCACGCGCTGCGTGCGCGGCGCTAAGGGGCGCAACGACGCAAGACAGCAGGATGGCGACGCGAGCACGCATGACCCCAGCCTAGCGCAGCCTTGGCGCGCGCGCGATGGGCGCCAACATCCAGCCGAGCGCCGGCTTAGCCCGCCGGACAGGCCTGGGTCGGCGCCCCGTAGCGGGCATGGACCGTGCGGGCGGCTGGGGCGCCCAAGGTGATGATCGTCATCTGATCGTAGTCGCAATCGGTGACCGGGCTTGGCGCGGTGTCCCCCAGAGCGCGGGCGATTTCGCCGACCGTGTTGCTATGGCCGACGATCAGGACGGTCGTGTCCTTGGCGGCCTCGCGGGCGGCCTTGGCGACGCGCTGGGCGTGGGCCGCTACGCCTCCGTCCAGGGCGATCGTCTGGACCGATACGCCGGCCGCATCGGCGGTCGGCTGGCCGGTCTGCTGCGTACGCTTCAGCGGTGTGGCCAGGACCAGCGCGACCTTGGCCCCGGAAAGCGCGGCCGCCAGCGCCTTGGCGCGGACCTGGCCGGCTGCCGAGAGGTCCGGATCGCCATCGGGCGAAACCTTCTCGCCGTGCCGCACGATCACCACGGTCTGGGCCAGGCTCGGGCCCGCCACCAGCATCAGCGCTAGGGTCAAGGCGCTCAGTCGACGGATCATGTTCAAGCCTCGGCCTTGGTCCCGCCGGACCGTTGGAACAGTTGCAGGGTGCGCAGCAGCGAAAGGCGCGCGCTGTCGGGGTGATGACCGTTGGGCGCGACGAAGGCGTGTCCGGCGTCATAGAGATAGATCGGCAGGTCCGGATGCCGCTCGCCGATGGCGTCGACGTCGGCGAGCGGGATCATCGTATCGGTCTTGCCGAAGTGAAGGATGGTCGGGACCTTGGGCGTCTCGTCGCGATAGGCCGCGATGTCGCCGCCGTAGAAGGCCGAGACGGCGGTCAGGCCCTCGCACCGGCAGGCCGCCAGCCAGGCCGTCGTGCCGCCATAGCAGAAGCCCATCCCGAACACCGGCCCTTCCAGAGCGTCGACACAGGCCTGGACGCGGGGCAGGGTGTTGACCCCCCAGCCGGTCTGCTCGCCCATGGCCATCCGCGCCTCCAGGATCGCCGGGGTGGTGTCCTCGACAGGAAAAGCGGCGTCGGCGGCGTCCATCAGGCTGGGGACCAAGACCTCATAGCCCTGGTCGGCCAGGCTGTCGGACAATTGGCGAAGATGCGGCGTCACGCCCCAGATCGCGTGCAGCAAGACGACGCCGCCGCGCCGGGCCTCCAGCGGCGGGGCGTGGTAGGCGGCGAAGGGCGCGCCCTCCCGAGTCGCAAGGGCGATCCGCTCCCCCAACTAACTGGCCCCGTGCGCGGCGAAGAAGTCCACGGTCCGCTGCCGGGCCAGCTCGGCGTCGGCGAGATCGGAGTCGGGGCGGCCGTCATTGTTGAAGCCGTGTCCGCTGGCTTCGTAGATGTAGACGGGGACTTCGGGGTGCGCGGCCTGCACAGCCGCCTTGACGTCGTCGGCGGGGATGTGTGGGTCCTTGCGGCCCAGGTGGACGATGACCGGCGCCTTCAGCGCGAACTTGGCCATGCCGGCGACCTGACCGCCGTAGTAGCTGGAGCCCGCCGCGATCCCCTCGCAGCGCGAAGCCGCCAGCCAGGTCATGGTGCCGCCGTAGCAGTAGCCGACCACGAACACGGGCCCACGGCCCTTGAGAAAGTCCACGCAGGCCTGGATGTCGCCCATGGCGTTATCGGGGGCGTTGGCCAGGGCGTGCTTGACGCCATTCTCGAAGCCGGCGGGATCATGCAGGGCGGTGAAGCCCTTCTCCTGCCGGTCGAACATCGAGGGGGCTAGCACCTCAAAGCCGCGCGCGGCCCACCGCGCGACGTCCTGGTGGACGTACTGATCCAGGCCGAAGATCTCCTGGATGACGATCACGCCGCCCTTCCGCGCCCCTTCCGGCTCGGCGTGCAGGGCGGTGAACGTAAAGCCATCATGCGCGGCGGTCAGGGTGATGGTGTTGGCCACAAGCTTACTCCTGGATCTTGTCATCCCGGCCGTAGCGTAGCGGAGAGCCGGGACCACGGCACGCGTGGAGTTTCCGGCGGTCCCGGATCGGCCCGTGGGGCCGTCCGGGATGACACGCAAGATCAGACGTTGAAGCGGAAGTGCATCACGTCGCCGTCCTTGACGACGTATTCCTTGCCTTCGGCCCGCATCTTGCCGGCCTCCTTGGCGCCGGCCTCGCCGCCCAGCTTGACGAAGTCGTCGAAGGCGATCGTCTCGGCGCGGATGTAGCCCTTCTCAAAGTCGGTGTGGATGACGCCGGCCGCCTGCGGGCCGGTGTCGCCGACATGGATCGTCCAGGCGCGGGCTTCCTTGGGACCGACCGTGAAGTAGGTCTGTAGGTTCAAGAGCTTGTAGGCCTCGCGGATCAGGCGGTTCAGGCCCGGCTCTTCCAGACCCAGGGTCTCGAGGAACTCGGCGCGCTCGGCCGCGTCCAGCATGGCGATCTCGCTCTCGATCTGGGCCGAGATGACGACGCTCTTGGCGTTGTCCTTGGCGGCGCGCTCGGCCACCAATGCGGAATATTTGTTGCCCTTGTCGGCGCTGGCTTCCTCGACGTTGCAGACATAGAGGGCCGGCAGCGAGGTCAAGAGCTGCAGCATGTGCCAGGCCTTCTCGTCTTCCTTGTCCACGGTCGCGGCGCGGGCCGGGCGACCTTCGCGCAGCTGAGCCAAAGCCAGGTTGACCAGGCGCAGGGTGTTGGCCGCGTCCTTGTCGCCGCCTGACTTGGCCTTCTTCTCGATGGCCGGCAGGCGCTTTTCCAGGCTCTCCAGGTCGGCCAGCATCAGCTCCATCTCGATGATCTCAAGATCGCTGAGCGGGTCGATACGGCCCTCGACGTGGGTGATGTCGTCATCCTCGAAGCAGCGCGCCACGAAGGCGACGGCGTCGCAGTCGCGGATATTGGCCAGGAACTGGTTGCCCAGGCCTTCGCCCTTGCTGGCGCCGCGCACCAGGCCGGCGATGTCGACGAAGGTGATCCGGGCCGGGATGATCTCCTTGGAGCCGGCGATCTTGGCCAGGGCGTCCAGGCGCGGCTCGGGCACGGCCACGTCGCCGGTATTGGGCTCGATCGTGCAGAACGGATAGTTGGCGGCCTGGGCCGAGGCGGTCTGCGTCAGGGCGTTGAACAGGGTGGACTTGCCGACATTGGGCAGGCCGACGATGGCGACTTTCAGGGCCATGGAACTCTCGTGAATTTCGTTGGCGCGCGCTTAGCACGGATGGCGCCGAAAGGCGAACGGCGGGGTCTTGCGCTAATTGCAACTAGATCAGATATCAAAGTCGCAACAGGAGCCCGCCATGTCCGTCCGACCCGTCCTGAAGATCGTCAAAGGTCAGCCCACCTCGGACGGCGCCGGCGTGCGGCTGACGCGGATGCTAGGCACGCCGCAGGCCCAGATGTTCGACCCGTTCCTGATGCTGGACTGTTTCGATAACGACCAGGCGTCGGACTATATGGGCGGCTTCCCCGACCATCCGCATCGCGGCTTCGAGACCGTGACCTACATGCTGGAAGGTCGGATGCGTCACAAGGACAACACCGGCCGTGAGGGCGTGATCGGTCCGGGCGGGATCCAGTGGATGCGGGCCGGCAAGGGCATCGTCCACTCCGAGATGCCCGAGCAGGACCAAGGTCGCATGCGCGGCTTCCAACTGTGGGTGAACCTGCCCGCCAGCTTGAAGATGACCGCGCCCGGCTACCAGGAATTCGAGGCCGACAGCATCCCGGTCGAGGCGCGCGACGGCGGTGTGTCCGTGAAAGTGATCTCAGGCGCCACCGACGCTGGAACCGCCGGTCCGATCGGCGGCGGTGCGGTCGACGCGCTCTATTTCGACGTCGTGCTGCCGGCCGGGACCGTATTCGAGGAGCCGGTCGGCGACGACCGCAACGCCATGCTGGCCGTCTATGAGGGCAAGGTCCGCGTCGCCCACGACACCGTCGAGTCGCTGTCGGGCGTGTTCCTCGGGCGCGGCGACACCGTCCGCGTCGAAGCCGTCACCGACGCCCGCGTCCTGCTGCTGGCCGGCCGCCCGATCGGCGAGCCGGTCTTCTGGCACGGCCCCTTCGTGATGGACACGCGCGAGGGGCTGATGCAGGCGTTCAACGACTTCCAGAGCGGGCGGTTCTGAGGTGTCGCACCTCTCGAAAATCACATAAAGAAATCTTTATATCCAAATTGACGTCGGCGGCGGCGCGTGGTCTGTTGCCGTTGTCGTGGTCTGCGGACGTTCGCGTCCGGAGCTAAGAGGGAAGTCGGTGAGGGCGTGAAACCCTGAATCCGGCGCTGCCCCCGCAACTGTGAGCGGCGAGCCGCTGTCCGTTTCGTGTCACTGACGCGCCGAGCTGGTTCGGGGATGCGTCGGGAAGGCCAGGGCAGGGGCGATGACCCGTGAGCCAGGAGACCTGCCTCGACAGATAACGTCCTCCGGCGGGGTGTCCGGTCTGGCCGCTTGCTCAGCGCGACCGGACAAAAGCGCCCGTGCGCGCTCGACCGCGCGCGTCCCGATCAGCCTCGCCACAACACCGGCAGAGGCTTTTCAAAATGACCGTCACCATCGCCACCCTGGGCTTCCCTCGCATCGGCCCCAAGCGCGAGCTAAAGTTCGCCCTGGAGGCCTATTGGGCCGGGAAGACCGACGCGGATGCGCTGCTCGACACGGCGCGCGACCTGCGGGCCAAGACCTGGACGCGCCAGGCCGCTCTGGGCGTGGCCCACGTGCCCAGCAATGACTTCTCGCTCTACGACCACGTGCTGGACACGGCGGTGATGGTCGGCGCGATCCCCGCCGCCTACGGCTGGTCGGGCGGGACGGTCGACCTTGCGACCTATTTCGCCATGGCGCGCGGCTACCAGGGGCGTCCGGCGGCCGAGGCGTGCGGCCCGGGCTGCGGCCATGCGCCCGACGAGGGCGGCGTTCCGGCGCTGGAGATGACCAAGTGGTTCGACACCAACTATCACTACCTGGCGCCCGAGCTGTCGCCGGGCCAGGCCTTCGCGCTGTCGTCCAGCAAGCCGGTGGACGAGTTCCTCGAGGCCAAGGCGCTGGGCGTCCACACGCGTCCGGTGCTGCTGGGACCGGTGACGTTCCTAAAGCTGGCCAAGACCAAGGCCGAGGGCTTCTCGCCGCTGTCGCTGCTGTCGGCTCTGTTGCCGGTTTACGGCCAGGTGCTGCAAGGCCTGGCGGCGGCCGGGGCGGACTGGGTGCAGATCGACGAGCCGTGCCTGGCGTTGGACCTGACGGACTTCGAACGCGCCGAGCTGCGCCGCGCCTATGGGGCCCTGACCCACGCCGCGCCCGGCTTGCGTCTGATGCTGACCAGCTACTTCGGCGGCTATGGCGAGAACCTGGCGACGGCGGTCAATCTGCCGGTGGAGGGGGTCCACCTCGACTTGGTCCGCGCGCCCGATGAGCTGGAAGCCGCCCTGTCCGCCAGCCGCGAGAGCCTGGTGCTGTCGCTGGGCGTGATCGACGGCCGCAATGTCTGGCGCGCCGACCTGCCGGCCCTGCTGGATCGTCTGGAGCCCGTGGTGGCGCGACGCGGAAGCGACCGCGTGGTGCTGGCGCCGTCGTGCTCTCTGCTGCACACGCCCATCGACCTGGACCTGGAAACGACGCTGGATCCGGAGATCCGCCAGTGGCTGGCCTTCGCGGTCCAGAAGATCCAGGCGCTGGCGGTGCTGGCCCAGGCGCTGAATACCGGCCGCGCTTCGGTCGCCGAGGCTTTGGACGCAAGCGCGCAAGCGGCGCGCGCGCGGGCCAGCTCGCCGCGCATCCATGATCCGAAGGTCGCCGAACGCCTGGCCGCCGTCACACCCGACATGACCCGCCGCCGCTCCCCCTACGACCGGCGTCGCGAGGCTCAGCGGGCGCGACTGAACTTGCCGCCGCTGCCCACGACGACGATCGGGTCCTTCCCGCAGACGACCGAGGTGCGCCAGGCGCGGGCGGCCTTCGCCAAGGGACAGATCAGCGACGCGACCTATGAGGCCTTCCTGCGCCAGGAGACCGCCCGCGCGGTGACCTGGCAGGAGACGGTCGGCCTCGACGTGCTGGTCCATGGCGAGTTCGAGCGTAACGACATGGTCCAGTATTTCGGCGAGCAACTGGCGGGCTTCGCCTTCACCCAGAGCGGCTGGGTGCAGTCCTACGGTTCGCGCTGCGTGCGGCCGCCGATCCTGTTTGGCGACGTCTCGCGGCCGGCGCCGATGACGGTGGACTGGTGGCGCTACGCCCAGGGGCTGACGCGGCGACCGATGAAGGGGATGCTGACCGGACCGGTGACTATCCTCAACTGGTCGTTTGTCCGCGACGACCTTCCGCGCGAGACGGCCTGCCGGCAGATCGCCCTGGCCATTCGCGACGAGGTTGTCGACCTGGAGGCCACCGGGGCGGCGATCATCCAGATCGATGAGGCGGCGCTACGCGAGGGCTTGCCGCTGCGACGCGGCGACTGGGACGCCTATCTGGACTGGGCGGTCGAGAGCTTCCGACTGGCGGCGTCCGGCGCAGCCGATGCGACCCAGATCCACACCCACATGTGCTACTCGGAGTTCAACGACATCATCGCCGCCATTGGGGCGATGGACGCCGACGTGATCTCGATCGAGACGGCGCGGTCGAAGATGGAGCTGCTGGACGCCTTCGTCGGCTACGCCTATCCGGCCCAGATCGGTCCGGGCGTCTATGACATCCACTCGCCCCGTATACCGGCCGTCGAGGAGATGACGACCCTGCTGGCGGCCGCTCGTCAGCGGCTGGCCGGCGAGCAGCTATGGGTCAATCCCGACTGCGGCTTGAAGACCCGAAAGTGGCCGGAAACCCAGGCGGCGATCGTCAACATGGTCGAAGCCGCAAGGCGCGCGCGAGCGTCTTAAAGCGCACCCAGCGGGGCGGTCAGCGTCAGTTGACCGCCCCAGCCGCGAAGTCGCGCCAGCCCTTGGCCTCCTTGCGGAAGTGGGCGTGGGTCTTGGCCAGGCGCTTGTCGATCTCGGCCAGCTTTTCCCGCGCCTCGTCCTGCCGTCCTTGGCGGGCGAGAAACACCGTGTAGCGGGCGATGCCTTCGAAGCCGGGAAAGTTGTCGGCCGCCCAGCTGAGCGCCGTCTCGGCCTGCTCCTCGCGGCCCAGGGCCTGGTAGACGCGACCGAGCGCCAGCAGGGTGTGCGGCGTGCGGCCGGCGTTCGGCGTTTCGCCCAGCTTCTCCAGGAGCGGCAACGCCTCGGCGGGGCGATCGAGCTCGATCAGGGCGTTGGCGCGGCCCAGCAGCAGCTGCGGATCATCGGCGTAGAGGCCCGCGAGGCTTTCGGCGTAGAGCGCTTCGGCCTCAGCGTGCTTGCCCAACTCCGTCGCGGCGACGGCCAAGCGGACGCGGTTGGCCACCGTCGGCGCGTCTTCAACCGCCTTGGCGGCCTCGCGGTACTCGCGCTGCGGGTCCAGCGCCTGGCGCGCGGCGGCGCCCACCTGCTGGGCGGCGCGCCCGCCCAGCAGCTCGGGCAGGATCACGGCGGCCAGATAGACCACGCCGCCCACCGGCTGGAACAGCAGGATGATCCAGAGCCAGTACATCTCGCGATGCGTCCGCACGACGTGGACGCAAAGGGCGATCGAGAACAGCAGCGACAGGCCCAGCAGGGGCAGCGGCAGCGAGAACATCGTCAGTCGTCCTTGGCGGGCTTGCGCGGGTCGGCCTTGGGCGCGGGGGCCAGGCGCATGACCTCGGCCTGGTAGCGTTCGTCGTCGCCGACGGCGGCGAAGGGCAAAGCGTCGGCGATGGCGTCCAGCATCGGGTCCAGCCACTGGTGCTCGACCTTGTGAAAGTCGCCCAGCACGTAGTGCATGACCGCATCCTTGTGGCCCGGATGGCCCACGCCGATACGGCCCCGGCGGAAGGCGTCGCCGACCTGGCTGGTTACCGAGCGGATGCCGTTGTTGCCCGCCGCCCCGCCGCCCGACTTCATGCGGAAGCGGCCCGGCGCCATGTCGATCTCGTCGTGGAAGACGATGACGTCGGCGGGTTGCAGCTTGAAGAACTTCATGGCCTCGCCCACCGCGCGGCCGCTTTCGTTGTAATAGGTCTTGGGCTTGAGCAGCAGCAGCTTGATTAGGCCGTCCGGGGTGGAGACCTGTCCCTCACAGGCGAGGCCCTGGAAGCGCGCGCGCCAGGGCGCCGTGCCCCACTTTCGCGCCAGGGCGTCCACGGCCATGAAGCCGACATTGTGGCGGTTCTTCTCGTACTTGGGCTCGGGATTGCCCAGGCCGGCGAGGATCAGCATCGCGAAGATCTCGGGTGTTCAAACAAAAACGGGCGGACCCGAAGGTCCGCCCGTCTGTAATGCGCTTCGATCCGAAGACCGAGAGACTTAAGCGGTCGTGTCGCCGGCGTCCGATTGAGCGGCCGACGAAGCCTTGACGTTGGCGATCACGAAGTCGCGGTCCATGGCCGGCTTCACGCCTTCCGGCAGCTTCACTTCCGAGATGCGGATGACGTCGCCGATGTCGTGACCGGCCAGGTCGATGACCAGTTCCTCGGGGATCTTGTCGGCCGGGCAGGCCAGCTCGACGGTGTGACGGATGATTTCCAGCGTGCCGCCCTTCTTCAGGCCGACCGAGGTTTCGTGGTTCTTGAAGTGCACCGGCACTTCGATCTTGATCAGCTGGTGCTCGTCGACGCGGTATAGGTCGAAGTGGACCGGCTCGTCGGTGACGGGGTGGAATTGCACGGCCTTGGCGATGACCGATTGCTTTTCTTCGCCGTACTGCAGCGTCACCAGGTGGCCCAGCAGCTTGCCGGTGTACAGCGACTTGCGGAATTCGTTGGCCTTCACGGCGATGTTCACCGGAGCCTTGCCGCCGCCGTACAGGACGCCCGGGACCTTGCCGGCGCGACGGGTGGCGCGCGCATTGCCGGTGCCGGCGCCGTCGCGGACTTCCACGTTCAGGATGATCTCAACCATGATGCAGTCTTTCTAGAGAGCCGAATGCTCTCTTCTGGGACCAGAGCGCCTATGGCTGGATCGCCACGCTCGCCCGGTCGTTTTGGGGTCGCGCTACATACACAAAAGGGCCGGGCGACGCAACGCCCGGCCCCTGGTGATGGAATGGCTGGAAGATCAGCTCTTCTTGACCGGCTTTTTGGCGGCGGTCTTGGCCTTGCGCGAGTTGGAGCCGGCGCCCTTGGTGGCGATCGATTCCTTGACGGGCAGGACCTTGGGCGGCTCCGGCGGCACGGTGGCGCCGGCGGCCTTGATCACGCAGGCGCCGGTGTCGATCAGGATGTGCTGACCCAGGCAGAAGATGTCCTCGTAGTGCGGCTTCGAAACGGCCAGGCACTGATAGAGGTTGAGCTTGGCCATGTTCAGGCAGCTGTTCGTGGCCGGATCAACGCTGAGGGCGTCGATCGACGTCAGGTTTTCGTCGCCGGCGGCGCCGAGGGCTGCGAGCGCGGCGACGGCCAGGCCCCGGATCACCACGGGCGAGTAGGGCGCCTCGGCGGGGCGCGGGGTAAGGCCCAAAGACTGGCCGCCGGTCGACGCCTGCTGCAGCACGGCCACGTCGGCGCTTTCGGCGAGCGCAGGGCTGGTCGACAGCGACTTGGCGGACGCCAGGCGACCGTCGCGGTCTACGACCGAGCTCTTGGACCAGCTGGACTTCTGAACGTCATAGGCCGCCTGCTTGACCGCCTTGCCGGCCATGAAGAGCTTCAGACCGTCACCGCCGATGGTGTCGATGATCAGGCCTGCGGCGCTGTCGGCGCCCTTGAACACGGTCGCGTAGGATGGGTTGGAGAAGATGTTGTTGACCATCTCCTGGCGCTGCGCCGGATGGGCCGCGATCTCACGCACCGAGGCGACGAAGGTGGGGTCCTGCAGCGCCAGAACAGCGGCGTAGGCGACCGCGCCATTCATCAGCGACTTGGTTTCATAGGCCGCGCCGACCTTCAGCGACGCCTGGATCTGGTCGCCGTTCTGGAAGGTGGGCGAGACCTGGCTGGCGCGCGCCATATAGCCCCGGAAGGCGCTGGCGCGTTCGACCACGTTGGCAGAAAGGGTGATCGGCGGCGGCGGCGGCGGGGCCTGGACGACCGGCGGCGGGGGCGGGGGAGGCGGAGAGCTGCAGGCCGCGACCATCGCAGCCAGCGCCACGGCGGTCGTCGTGAGCACGACCCGCGTACGCGAGAAGGAACGCATTATCCGAATTTCCCCATCAAGACTCTGGTGGCGCACATAGCAGCCCGGGCAGGCGACATTGTGACTGTCGCCCCGTTAACCAAGCTTTTACAAGCGTGACCGTGCGAGAGGCGAGTTCCTCGCGGAACGCGCCGCTTCACGCGAAAAATAACCTTAATGGAGCGCTCGACGCGCAACGTCATCGACAGGCTAGGCGCGGCCGGTAAGGAATGGACGCGCGGCCCCGTTCTAGTCGAACAGCTTGGACACCGACTCTTCGTTGGCGATCCGGCGGATGGCCTCGCCGATCAGGGGGGCGCACGAGACGTAGCGGATCTTGGGGCAGGCCTTGGCCTGGTCGGAGGCTTCGATCGAGTCGGTCACGACCAGCTCCGTGAGCACCGAATTGGCGACACGGTCGGCCGCCGCGCCCGAGAGCACGCCGTGGGTGATGTAGGCGCTGACCGACTTGGCGCCGTGGGCCATCAGGGCCTGGGCGGCGTTGCACAGGGTGCCGGCCGAGTCGGCGATGTCGTCGAACAGGATGCAGCGGCGATCCTTGACGTCGCCGATGATGTTCATGACTTCCGATTGACCCGGGCCCGAGCGGCGCTTGTCGACGATGGCGAGGTCGGCGTCGTCTAGGCGCTTGGCCAGGGCGCGAGGGCGCACCACGCCGCCGACGTCCGGCGAGACGACCATCAGGTCATCGCCCATCGGATAATTCCGGCGAATGTCCTCGGCCATCAGGCGCGAGGGCAGCAGGTTGTCGGTCGGGATGTCGAAGAAGCCTTGGATCTGGCCGGCGTGCAGGTCCATCGTCAGCACGCGGTCAGCGCCCGAGCGGGTGATCAGGTTGGCCACCAGCTTGGCCGAGATCGGCGTGCGGCCACCGGTCTTACGGTCCTGACGGGCGTAGCCGAAATAGGGCAGCACCGCGGTGATCCGCTTGCCCGACGCGCGCTTGAGGGCGTCGATGCAGATCAGGAGCTCCATCAGGTTGTCGTTGGCCGGATAGCTGGTCGACTGGATGACGAAGACGTCCTCGCCCCGCACGTTCTCGTCGATGGTGACGAACACCTCGAGGTCAGCGAACCGGCGCACCTGGGCGCGGGTCAGCGGCATGTCGAGATATTCCGCGATCGCCTGGGACAGCGGGCGGTTGGAGTTGCCGGACAGCAGCTTCATGATGATCTCGGGTGTGGGGGTCGCCGTTGGCGGGCCTTCTAGCAGGCGAAGCCCCGGAAACAAGTGTTAACGGCGAGACTTTTTCGCTTCCGTACCCGGAGTAATGCTCGCGGCGGGCGCAGGCCTTACGCCTCCAGCATGATCGCCGACAGCAGGCGGCCGTAGTCGCCGTCGTTGTTGAGGAAGGCGCGACGGTTGGAGAAGAACCATTCGTCCTCGGCGCGGGTGTCGCGGCCCACCCATTCGCGGCGCTCGACGCCGGCCGTCGCCAGGCGGTCCAGCACGAAGGCGGGCAGGTCGAAGAAGCGCTTGTCTTCGCTTGCGCCGGGCTTGAAGAACCGCCCCGAGCCTGGGCAGTCGGCTTCGAAGCGATGCAGGAACTCCAGCCCCACCTCGTAGGATTTCGGCCCGATGCAGGGGCCGACCACGCCGGTGATGTTCGCTGGGTTGGCGCCCAGCGCGACCATGCGGTCGACCGTCGCCTGGACGACGCCATCCAGGGCGCCGCGCCAGCCGGCATGGGCGGCCGCCACGATCCGCGCCTCGGGATCGACCAGCAGCACCGGCGCGCAATCGGCCGCCATCGCGCCGCAGATCACGCCGGGCGTCTTGCTGACCACCGCGTCGCCCTCGGGCCGCGCGTCGCCCCACGAGCCATCGGCGACGATCGCGATGGTCGAGTGGATCTGGTAGCAGACGTTCAGATCTTGCGGCCCGCCGCCGAACCAGCGCGCGATGCGGGCGCGGTTCTCCTCGACATCGGCCGGCTCGTCCTGGCTGCCCCGCCCCACGTTCAGGCTGTCATAGATGCCTTTCGAGACCCCGCCCTGGCGAGTGAAGAAGGCGTGCTTGACGCCCGGCAGGCTGGACAGCAGCGGCGACTGGACGGTGGGCAGGCTCGGCGTCTTCATGTCGCGTCCTCGAAGAGGGGGGGCGAAAGGTCGGGCGCGCAAAGGCACGCGACCTTGAACAGTTCGCCCATCTGCGCCTCTCCGATCAGGCGATCAAGCTGTCTTCCGATCTGGTCGGCGCGATCGGGTTGGCGCGCGGCCAGGGCCTCGGCGCGTTGGACGATTCCCAAGGCGACCAGAAACGCGGCCTGGGTGAGGATCGGACCCGCCTTGGCGCCGGCTTCGCGCGCGGCCGCGACCACCGACGGGAAGTCGGCCCAGACCGTCAGGTCGGCGAGGCCCGCCGTCTGCAGCGGATCGACCTTCTGATGGTTGGAGATCGCCTGCAGCGTATCGCCGGGCTCGGGCTGCGCGCGGCCATAGTCGATCAACAGCGCCGCGCCGCCATCGGTGACGAGGCGATGGGCGATGTCCGAGGCCAGGGCCGCCTGGGCGGGTGAGGATTCGACGACGGCGCCCGCTCCCAGATCCTCCCCCCAGCGGGGGAGGTGGTCCGAAGGACCGGAGGGGGAAGGGGCGGGACCGACAGGCCTTCCCCCTCCGTCCGCTGCGCGGACACCTCCCCCTCTGGGGGGAGGATTGATGGCGCGAAGCCCGAAAGCCAGCGCGCCTTCCGCACCCAGCCCGATCACCCGCTCGGCCCACCCGGTCCGGGTACGGATGAACTGGCGCGCGGGCAGGCAGTCCAGGAGTTCATTGGCGACGAGGATCATCGGCGCGCCGCCGGGCACTTCGTCCAGGCGCGAGGCCCAGCGCGGCCCTTCGCCCAGCCGTGCGGCTTGGCGGGCCTTCAGGGGCTCGGACACCTCGACCAGCCAAACCTCGGCGGCCTCCAGAAAGGCGGGATCGAGCCGTCCAGCCCGCAGCAGGTCGCTCATCAGCGTTCCGTCACCGGGACCCATCTCGACCAGACGGAACGGCGCGGGACGGCCCATGCGAGCCCAGGTCTCCAGCACCCAGAGGCCGACCAGTTCGCCGAACATCTGGCTGACCAGAGGCGCGGTGACGAAGTCGCCCGCCGCGCCCAGATCGGGCCGCGTGGCGTAATAGCCGTCACGCGGGTCGTGCAGACAGCGGGTGAAGAACTCGGGAACGCCGATCGGCCCGTCCTGGGCGATCTGGGCCTTCAGGCGATCAAGCAGGCTCATGCGCCTCGGCGTCGTCCTGGATCGGTTCCTTCAGCGCCTTCCACAGCAGCCAGCCGCCGGCCAGGATCATCGGGATCGACAGCATCATCCCCATGGTCAGGCCCAGCGGGAACTGGGGCATGCCGACGTCGGGATTGCGCACGTTCTCCAGCGACAGGCGCGCCAGCCCATAGCCCAGCAGGAAGGTCGCCACGAGGGCGCCGCGCCGGCGAAGCCACTTCAGCCTGTAGATCGCGAAGGCCATGATCAGGAACAGCGCCAGACCCTCAAGACCCGCCTCGTACAGCTGGCTGGGATGACGCGGCAGAGGGCCCGCCGGACAGATGCGCTGGGGGTGATTGGCCTGGATCGTCTCGTTGCAGAAGATAACGCCCAGCGGCGAGTCTGTGACCCGCCCCCACAGCTCGCCATTGATGAAGTTGGCGATGCGGCCGAAGAAGATGCCGATGGGCGCGACCGGCGCGATCAGGTCGCCCAGCTTCAGCATGTCGATCTTCTGCTGGCGCGCGAACAGGATGACGGCGGCGCAGACGCCCAGGAAGCCGCCGTGGAACGACATGCCGCCTTCCCAGATTTTGAAGACGTCCATCGGATGCGCCATCAGCCAGGCGCGCTGGTCGTCGTTGAGCAGCATGTAGAAGAGGATGTAGCCGAGCCGGCCGCCCAGAATGATCCCGAGCGTGATCCACAGCACCAGATCGTCGATCTGCAGGGCCGTGGCGGTCGGGGCTCGGCCGCCCCACAAGCCTTCTGTCCGCGTCAGGCGGATGGCGTAGCGCCAGCCCAGCAGGATGCCCGCCACATAGGCCAGGGCGTACCAGCGCAGGGCCAATGGGCCAAACTCCAGGGCCCAGGGGCCGATGTGGACCACAGGATCGATGTTCGGAAAGATCACGCGCTCGGGCTCCGTGCGGGACAGATCGACGCAGACGTATAGCGTTCGGGCTTCGCTTTCATCCACCGTTTCCCATATAAGAGCGCAAGGCCCATTCGCGGGCATGGATTACCGATGCACAGCCAGAACCCCTTCCTCGACGAATTCGCCAAGTTCACCCAGGCGGCCATGGGCATCGCCCAGACGGCCGGCGAAGAGGCCAAGACCGCGATGCGGGCCCAGGCCGATCGTATGGCGGCCGAGCTGGATCTGATCCGTCGTGACGACTTCGAGGCCCTGAAGGCCGAGGTTGCGGCGCTGCGCGAGGAAGTGGCGGCCTTGAAGGCGGCCAAGAAGGCGCCGGCGAAGAAAACCGCGAGTTCAGGCGAATAGCCTACCCGCCGCTCGCTCTAGGCGTGAAGCGAGTTGAGACGAACGCCGCGAAGCAGATTATTGTCCCCGAATGTGAGCGATTCAGCGCGGGGCTAACCCCCGCCGTCGCCGGCGGGGACGTAGGTTTTTCATGGACACCCAACCGGAAGACGACGACGTCCTGATGGCTCTTGATCCTCTCGAGGTGGTCGAGCACGTGCTGTCGGCCGAGAACCTCACCTTCGATCGTACCGAGGACGGTGACCTCGCCTTCGCCCTGAAGGGCGACTGGAAGGACTACGAGCTGTGGTTCGCCTGGCGGCCCGAGGCCGACTGCCTGCAGTTGTGCCTGTCGCTGGACCTGCGCGCGCCCAAGTCCAAGCGCGCCAACGCCTATGAGCTTCTGGCCCTGATCAACCAGCGCGTCTGGCTGGGTCACTTCGAGGTGTGGACCGAGGACGGCGAGGTGGTGTTCCGCCACGCCCTGGCCCTGCCGTCGGGCGAGCGTCCGACCATGGCCCAGGCCGCCTCGATGATCGACGCAGCGGTCGAAGCGGCCGATCGCTTCTTCCCGGCCTTCGAATTCCTGCTGCAGGGCGCCAAGACGCCCGACCAGGCGATGGCCGCCTGCATGTTCGAGACCGTCGGCCAGGCTTAAGCACTGGACTTTCCTTCTCCCCTTGCGGGAGAAGGTGGCCTGCGAAGCAGGTCGGATGAGGGGTTTCTCTGCGTCCGGCGCTCGACAGGTCTGATGGCCGCCACCGTGCGACCCCTCATCCGTCGCTTCGCGACACCTTCTCCCGCAAGGGGAGAAGGGACAGGCTGAGAGGTGATCCGCATGACCCCCATTCTCCTTCTCGGCGCGGGCCGCATGGGCGGCGCCTTGATCCAGGGCTGGCGGGCGGCCGGCGCGTTTGACGCCGCCGATCTCATCATCCGCGATCCTCATGTCGACGCAGCCGCCTTCGCGGGCGCGGTGGTCAATCCGCCGCTCGAGGCCCTGGGCGCCGCCAAGACCGTGCTGCTGGCGGTCAAGCCGCAGATCTGGCGCGAGGCGATCGAGGATGTCGTCCCGCACCTGGCCCCGGATGCGGTGATCGTGTCGATCGCCGCCGGCGTGCGCGCGGCCGATATCTCACAAGCCTTCGGCGGCCGGCGCGTGGCGCGGGTCATGCCGACCACGGCGGTCGCCATCGGACGCGGCGCGGCCAGCCTCTACGCCGATAACGCCGAGGCCCTGGATCGGGCCAAAGCCCTGTTCGCGCCGGTCGCCGCGGTGGCGGTGCTGCCGACCGAGGACCTGATGCACGCGGCCACCGCCGTGTCGGGCTCGGCCCCGGCCTATCTCTACGCCTTCATCGAGGCGCTGGAGGCGGCGGGCGCGGCCCAGGGCCTTGATCCGGCCGAGAGCGCCCGCCTGGCCCGGGCGACGATCATCGGCGCCGCCGCCCTGATGGAGCAAAGCGGCGAGGAGCCGGCGGAACTTCGCAAGCAGGTCACCTCGCCCGGCGGCACGACGGCGGCGGCGCTTGCGGTGCTGATGGGCGAGGGGGGCTTTGGGGATCTTCTGCCCAAGGCGCTGGATGCGGCCGTGGCGCGCTCGAAGGAATTGGGCGCCTAGAGCCTCGCGCGTGAAAACGGTATCGTTTTGACGCGATAACGAGGCTCTAAATCAAACACTTAGAGCGTGACGCCGAAACCGGTTCCCACTTTCGGCGTCACGCTCTAGGCGGCGTCCGTGCCCGAACGGGGGAGGTTCGTCTTGTCCCTGTCAAAGTCCGGGGCCATGTCTTGGTCATGACCGCCGATATCCTCGACCGCGCCGCCGCCGCCGCCCTGGCGCTCGCCGCCGACAAGCCCTGGCCGCAGGTGGCCCTGCGCGACATCGCCGTGAAGGCGGACGTTTCCTTTGCGGCGCTCTATGCCCTGGCCGACAGCAAGTCCGCCGTCCTGGGTCACCTTTCGACCCGGTTCGACCAGGCGGCGCTCGGCGTCGACTATCCCGAGGGCGCCGCCGCGCACGACCGCCTGTTCGACGCCGCCATGGCGCGCATCGAGGCGATGGAGCCGCATCGGGCGGCGCTGATCGCCATCGCCACGAGCGAGGGCGTGCTGATCTCCGCCGCGCGCTTCCCCCGCATCGCCCGCGCGATCCTGGAAGCCGCCGGCGTCGAGGCCACGCCGCTGCGCCTGGCCGCCATGACAGCGGTCTGGGCGCGCGTCATCCAGGTCTGGCGCGACGACGAGGGCGCGCTGAACCGCACCATGGCCGAGCTGGACCAGCGCCTGAAGCAGATGGCGACGCAGTTGGACAGGATCGGGGCGGGCTTCTAGCGGCCCGTTGCCGTCAAGCCCTGTTGAAATCCCCGGCGTCTTCGTCTATACGCCCGCCTTCTCCAATGGACTCCGGTCCGTTGGCGAACCTGTTTGAGAACAACGGGGCGTGGGGTCACCAACGCCATAACCGAGGAAGAGCCCTTCCTCGCCGTCGGGAGACAGGGATAGAGACGCCAAGTCTTCCTGCTCGTGCCCCCTTCCTCGTGTTGGGCCGGTCCGAGACCGGAACGCGGCCGACTTTCCTTGAAACAGGCACATGCGACTCGCACGCGGGAGCGATCCCGCTTGGGTTTCGCATCTGGCTGCCGGAATGGTCCGGCCGCTGTTATTGAGTAGGAGACCGCAATGGACCGCGCTCAAAAGCAGGAATCGATCGAGTCGCTGAAAAGCGTCTTCGCCGATGCCGGCGCTGTCGTCGTGACCCACTACATGGGTCTGACCGTTGCGGAAATGACCGACCTTCGTCTTCGCCTCCGCAAGGAAGGCGCCGCGATCAAGGTTGTGAAGAACACCCTGGCCCTCAAGGCTCTGGACGGCAAGCTCGGTGACAAGGGCGACAAGCTCTTCACCGGTCCGGTCGCCATCGCCTACGGCCCGGACGCCGTTTCGGCCGCGAAGATCGCGGTGCAGTTCGCCAAAGAAAACGACAAGCTCAAGATTGTCGGTGGCGTTCTGGACCAGACCAACGTGCTGGACGAAGCTGGCGTGCGTGCTCTGGCGACGCTGCCGTCGCTGGACGAACTGCGTGGCAAGCTTATCGGCCTCATCCAGGCTCCGGCGACCAAGATCGCTGGCGTCCTGCAGGCCCCGGCTGCCCAGCTGGCTCGCGTTTTCAACGCCTACGCGACCAAAGACGCCGCGTAACGGTCATCCCCGCAATCTATCCCAATCTCTCTAAGGAACTGACACATGTCGAAGCTCGAAAAGCTGGTCGAAGAACTGTCCACCCTGTCGGTGCTGGAAGCCGCTGAACTCTCGAAGATGCTCGAAGAGAAGTGGGGCGTCTCGGCCGCCGCTCCGGTCGCCGTCGCCGCCGCTGGTGGCGCCGCCGCCGCTCCGGCTGAAGCCGCCGAAGAGCAAACCGAATTCACCGTCGTCCTCGTCGACGGCGGCGACAAGAAGATCAACGTGATCAAGGAAGTCCGCGGCGTCCGTCCGGACCTCGGCCTGAAGGAAGCCAAGGACCTGGTCGAAGGCGCTCCGCAGAACGTCGTCGAAAACGTCTCGAAGCAACAAGCCGAAGAAGTTTCGAAGAAGCTCACGGAAGCCGGCGCCAAGATCCAAATCAAGTAATTCGGTCCCAGCCCCGGACATTCCGACCCTGTCGGAATGTCCAGCCTTTTACAGGAAATTGGAGCCCCTTGGGGCTCCGGGCTGGGAACCGGGTTCCTTGTGGACCTGCCGAAGCGGCCTCGGAGGGAAACCTCCGGGGCCGTTTTCTTTTGGGCGAACGGCGAGGAAGGGCCCCGCCAATCGCTGCTCTTCTCTAGGACGCGGGATTGGCCGACGGAGCGCCTTCCGGCAGAGGAATGAACTCGTCGTGGTCCAGATCCGGCAGCTTCATGCGGCCGGCCTTCCAGTCGGCCTTGGCCTGCTCGATGCGGTCCTTGGACGAGGAGACGAAGTTCCACTCGATGAAGCGCGGCCCCACCGGTTCGCCGCCCAGGAGCATCACGGTGGAGCGTTCCAGCGCCTTGAAGACGATGGTGTCGCCCGGCGCGAACACCGCCATCTGTGTGGCCGCCAGCTCGCGGTCGCCAACCTCTACGCGGCCGGCGGCGATATAGGCGGCGCGCTCGGAATACTCGGCCGGCAGGGCCGCGACCGTTCCCGGCTCCAGCTCCCAGTGCACATAGAAGAGCGGCGAGTAGACCGGCACGTTCGACTTGGCGCCGAACGCCTCCCCGGCGATCAGCCGCGCCTTGAGCCCGCCGCTCTCATAGTAGGGCAGGTCCGCCGGACCTTCATGGTGGGTGAAGCTGGGGGCGATCTCCTCATGCTCATGGGGCAGGGCGATCCAGGCCTGCATGCCGTCCATGCGGCCGCCATGCTCGCGCAGGCCCTCGAAGCGTTCGGAGTGGGTGATGCCCGAGCCGGCGGTCATCCAGTTGACCTCGTGCGGCTTGATCACGGCCAGCGAGCCGACGCTGTCGCGGTGGGTGATCTCGCCCTCGAACAGATAGGTCAGGGTCGACAGGCCGATATGCGGGTGCGGGCGCACATCGGCGCTCTTGGCAAAGCCCGGGTCGAAGGCCGCCGGCCCCATGTGATCAAGGAAGGTGAACGGGCCGACCATCCGATGCGCGTGGAACGGCAGCACGCGCCCGACCTCGAAGTTGCCGAGATCCTTGCGGCGGGCGTCGAAAACGAGATCGATCATGGAAGGCTCCGCGAATATCGACGCGGAGCTTAGCGGGGAGTTGTGCGGGGCGTCTTGAATAAATCCTCCCCCTAGCGGGGGAGGTGGCCGAAGGCCGGAGGGGGAAGTGCTGCCGAGCCGGCTTCTTCCCTCTCCGTCGGCTCCGCCGACACCTCTCCCGTCGGGGAGAGGATTTTGAGAGCCTTAGCCCAACGGGCTGACATAGGGGCTGATCAGGCCCAGGGGCACGGCGGTCGAGTTCTTGACGCCGCGGATCACGATGCGGCTTTCGATGTTCGAGACCAGGCCCAGCGACAGCAGCTTGTCGCGCAGGAACTCGTCGAAGGCGCGCATGTCGCGGGTGACGATGCGCATTTCGTAGTCGGCCGCGCCGGTGACGGTGGCGCACTGGACGACCTCGGCCCACTTGCCGACAGCCTGTTCGAAGGTGTCGAGATTTTCCTTGGTCGGCAGCGACAGCTTCACGGTGCAGTACACCTCAAAGCCCAGGCCCAGCTTCTCGCGGTCGAGGATCGTGACCCGACGCTGGATGACGCCAGCGTCCTCCAGACGCTTAATCCGGCGCCAGCAGGGGCTGGACGACAGACCCACACGCTCGGCGATCTCCGCGACGGACAGTCCGGCGTCGTGTTGGATGAGATCCAGAATCTTGGCATCCACGGCGTCGAGTTGTTCGGACAAGAAATTCCTCCCCCCAGAGGGCGTTGGCGCTTTGATTTTGCGCAAAGCGGCCACGACTCGGGCACGCCTTGGGCAAACATTTTCCGCGCTTCTATAAGATATTGCGTAGCGGGCGAGAAGACCCGGGAGGAAAATTTTTGCCATGCGGCACTCGGAAGTCACTCTCGACGACAAATATGTGCTCGAAGATGGTCGCGCCTTCATCACGGGGGTGCAGGCCCTGCTTCGCGTCCTGCTGGATCGCAAGCGCCTCGACCGCAAGGCGGGGTTGAACACCGGCGGCTATCTGTCGGGCTATCGCGGGTCGCCGCTGGGCGGGCTCGACCAGCAGGCCGCGCGCATCAAGAAGCTGCTCACCGCGCATGACGTCGTCTTCCAAGAGGGCCTGAACGAAGACCTGGCCGCCACCGCCGTGTGGGGCAGCCAGCAGGCCAACCTGTTCCCGGGCGCGCTCTACGATGGCGTGTTCGGCATGTGGTACGGCAAGGCGCCGGGCGTCGACCGCACCGGCGACGTCTTCAAGCACGCCAACTTCGCCGGGACCTTCCCGACCGGCGGGGTCCTGGCGGTGGCGGGCGACGACCACGCCTGCAAGAGCTCGACCCTCCCGTCGCAATCGGAATTCGCCTTCCAGGACTTCGAGATGCCGGTGTTGTCGCCGGCCGACGTCCAGGAGGTGCTCGACTACGGTCTGCTCGGCATCTCGATGTCGCGGTTCTCGGGCCTGTGGACGGGCATGATCGCCCTGGCCGACACCATGGACTCGGGCGTGACCATCGACGTCTCGCTGGACCGTCACCAGATCGTGGTTCCCGAGTTCGCATTCCCGCCCGGTGGCCTCGGCATCCGCCAGAAGGACCAGCCGATGGAGAAGGAGCGGCGCATGCGGCTCCACAAGATCCCGGCGGCCCTGGCCTTCGCCCGCGCCAACAATATCGACCGCGTGGTGCTGGGCGCCTCGCACGTCAAGGTCGGCAAGGCGCGGCTGGGCATCGTCTGCCAGGGCCAGGCCTATAAGGACGTGCTGGAGGCCTTCACGGCCATGGGCATGACCCTGCAGGAAGCCGCTGACCTCGGCGTCTCGATCTACAAGGTCGGCATGCCCTGGCCGCTGGAGCCGCTGGGCCTGCGCGCCTTCGCCGCCGGCCTCGAGACCCTGATGGTCATCGAGCACAAGCGCGCCCTGATCGAACCGCAAGCCCGCGCCGCGCTCTACGATCTTCCCGCCCAGGCGCGCCCGCGCGTCATCGGCAAGACCGACGAGAAGGGCGGTCCGCTACTGTCGGAGCTGGGCTCGCTGTCGGTCGCCGAAATCGCGCTGGCCATCTATGACCGCCTGCCCCAGGGGCCGCACATGGAGCGGGCCCAGGCCTATCTGAACCGGGTGAGCGCCGCCGGCGTCGCCGCCGTGAGCCTCGCCGCTGACCAGGCCCGCAAGCCGTTCTTCTGCTCGGGCTGCCCGCACAACACCTCCACCAAGCTGCCCGAGGGCTCGCGCGCCCTGGCCGGCATCGGCTGTCACTACATGGCCGGGTTCAACGACCCGATGACCGACCTTAACACCCATATGGGCGGCGAGGGCCTGACCTGGGTGGGCGCCGCGCCGTTCACCAGCGAAAAGCACGTTTTCCAGAACCTGGGCGACGGCACTTACAATCACTCGGGCTCGCTGGCCATCCGCGGCGCCGTCGCGGCCGGAACCAACATCACCTATAAGCTGCTCTACAACGACGCCGTCGCCATGACCGGCGGCCAGCGCGCCGAGAGCGGCTTCACCCCCGCTCAGATCACCCGCCAGCTGGCGGCCGAAGGCGTCAAGAAGACCGTCATCGTCGTCGACGAGCTGGAGCGCTACCAGGGCGTCAACGACCTGGCGCCGGGTGTCGAGATCTTCCCGCGCTCGGACCTGATGCGCGTGCAGGAGATGCTGCGCGAGACGCCCGGAACCACCGTGCTGCTCTACGACCAGACCTGCGCCACCGAAAAGCGCCGCCGTCGAAAGCGGGGCTCGATGCCGAAGGCCACCCAGCGGGTGTTCATCAATCCGCTGGTCTGCGAAGGCTGCGGCGACTGTTCGGTCAAGTCCAACTGCGTCTCGGTCGAGCCGCTGGCCACCGAGTTTGGCCGCAAGCGCAAGATCAACCAGTCGTCCTGTAACCAGGACTATTCGTGCGTCGAGGGCTTCTGCCCCTCGTTCATCACCCTGGAAGGCGCCGAGAGCGCTCAGGCTAAGAAGACCCCTGCGGCCCTGACCGCCGAGTCGACGCCGCTGCCCGAGTTCGAGCCGCTGACGGGCGTGCGCAAGATCCTGTTCACCGGCGTAGGCGGGACGGGCGTGACCACGGTGGCTTCGATCATGGCCATGGCCGCCCACATCGACGGCCGCGCCGGCAGCGTGGTCGACATGACGGGTCTGGCCCAAAAGGGCGGCTCGGTGTTCAGCCACGTCAAGATCGGCGAGACCGAGGAGACGATCGTCGGTGGTCGCGTGCCGGCGGCCAGCGCCGACGTGCTGATCGCCTGCGACCTGCTCGTGGCCGCCAGCCCCGAGGGCCTGTCGCTCTACGCCAAGGACCGCACGCGGGCTTTCGGCAACAGCGACTTCGCCCCCACGGCCGACTTCGTCACCAGCCGCGATGTGCGTTTTGACAGCGGGGCGATGGCGCGCCGGGTCAAGGGCGCGACCAAGACCTTCGACGCCTGCCCGGCCCAGCGCCTGGCCGAGACCGAGTTCGGCGACGCCATCTACGCCAACATGATCATGGTCGGCTTCGCCTGGCAGCGCGGGGTGATCCCGCTGTCCAGCCGCGCGGTCTATCGGGCGATCAAGCTGAACGGTGTCGACGCCGAGGCCAACCTGCAGGCCTTCGAGCTGGGTCGCCGCGTGGCCCACGATCCGTCGACCCTGACGGTCAAGGAAGACACCACCCCGACGCCGGAAACCATGCCGCTGGACGCCCTGATCGCCCATCGCGTGGAGCAGCTGACGGCCTATCAGAACGCCGCCTACGCCCAGCGCTATGCGGACAAGGTGGCCAAGGTGCGCAACGCCGAAACCGCCGTGTCAGGCGCTGACGGCGCCCTGCCGCTGACCCGCGCGGCGGCGGTGAACCTCTACAAGCTGATGGCCTATAAGGACGAGTACGAGGTCGCTCGTCTGTATGCGGATGGTCGTTTCGCGGCCGAGCTGGCCGGGACCTTCAAGGGCGGCAAGGCCAAGATCTGGCTGGCCCCGCCGCTGCTGGCGCCGAAGGGCGCCGACGGCAAGCCCAAGAAGATCGCCTTCGGCGGCTGGATGCTGGATCTGGCCTTCCCGATGATGGCCAAGATGAAGGGCCTGCGCGGCACGGCGCTCGACATCTTCGGCAAGACCGAGGAGCGCCGCATGGAGCGCGGCCTGATCGCGTCTTACGAGACCGGTCTAGATCGCCTGGCGGCTGGGCTGTCCACGGAGAGCCTGCCGCTGGCCCTGAAGATCGCCGAGATCCCCCAGCAGATCCGCGGCTTCGGCCACGTGAAGGAAGCCTCGGTGAAGGTCGCCAAGGCGGCCGAAGAGAAGCTCTGGGGGCAGTGGGGCGGGAGCTAAGAGGCTAGGGTAGTTTCGCGAATACGCTCGTCTCGACGGCGTTCCGCAAGGCTGCCCAGTTGAAGTCGATCACGACTATGTTCCCCGAGGTGGGCGTTTCATCGTCCGCCTTCTCGGGGGCGATCAACGTGGCGCTCAGAGCCAACATCGCGGCCTTGCGCTGAGGGTCGGCTTCAGCCGTTCCGCAGCTCGTCAGATGGTAGTCGACTTGGATGCGGCATTGTAGGGACGAGCGGCCAGAAGTCGCGTTGGCCGCACGGACTTGCGCGGCGCCTTCCGCCAAACTCGGGCTTTTGCGCCACTTGAGTGCGTGGGAGCGGCATTGACGGTCCGGCGCTGCGGCGCTGGGGCAGGGGAAATCGCCCTTCGCCTTGTTGAGCGCGATTGTGACTAGGGCCGCCGGTTGTCCCGCTAGGTAGTCGCGCGGAGGTGGCGGCGCACCAGTGGGAGTCACCATGAAGATCGGTATCGTAACGACCCCGCTTTCGAGCAACGTTGGATCGGTCTTACTGGCGTCGATCTTGAACTTGCTGGATAGCCTGAGACCCGCTGCGCCGAAGTCGAAGCCAACTGGACCTTCGCCCAATAGCTGACAGTTCTTCATCTCGCCTGTCGTCGCGGTCCGACATTCTAGCACGGCCCAGCCGGCTTGCTCAGCGCGCTGCGCTTTTGCCGGGTAGAAGTTCGCCATATCCTGAGCTGTGGGCTTGGAGCGCCAAGTGATGTCTTGCGGCGATTGCAGTTCGTGGAGTGCCTGCGCGTTTGCCGATGCTGATCCTCCGGCCAGCAGGATGACCAGGGCAAGCCCAGTTGTACGCAACATGCGGTCCTCAATCTCGGTTCCTCAATCTCAAGATGATTGGCTGCGCCCGATGTTGCAATCGCTTTAGCGGGGATGACTATTCAGGCCCTCACCGCCGGAACGGCACCCTCACCGTCCCATAGGTCCCCGCGCGCCAGACCCACTCCAGTGGGCCATAGTGGAAGCGCTTGAACCACAGGGTCGCCACCACGCCCTGGGCGACCAGAAAGCCAAGGCCCAGCAGCAGCGCCGTGCCCTGCGGCAGCCATTTCCAGGCGCCCAGGCCAAAGCCGTAGAAGACCGGGACCCAGATCAGCGACTGCAGGACGTAGAAGGTCAGGGTCATCCGGCCCATCGGCGCCAGGCGCTCCAGGAGCTTGCGGCCAACGCCCTGATAGGCCTCGACGATCAGCAGCACATAGACGCCCATCACCGAGGCGTCGAACCAGCCGCCCATCAGGTTGCCGAGCAGCTTGCGGGCCATCGGGGCGGCGGTTGCGTCGGGCAGCAGGGCGGCCAGCGGCGCCTGGCCAAAGCGGGCCAGAAGGGCGATCACGATCAGCGCGATCAAGGCCCGGCGGCGCTGGCGGACGAACCGCTCGGGCGCGTCGAACACGCCGGCGCGGCCCAGGCTAAGGCCGATCAGGAACAGGGCCAGGATCTGGAACAGGCGGCCGGTCTCGATGAAGAACCACCACTTGAAGCTCTGCCCCTGCCAGACATTCCAGGTCAGCATCGGGCCCAGCGCCGCGTCACGATAGAAGGCCGGCCCCGTGTCGCCCCAGTGGTGCGGCGCAGCGTTGGCCCAAGCCGCGCCTGAGGCGGCGCTGAGGATCTGGAACGCCAGCAGGGGCTGGGCCAGCAGCACCGCCGCGACCGTCAGGATCACCTTGGTGTTCACGCGATAGAACGGGATCAGCAGCAGGCCCAACGGCGCCAACACCATCAGGATGTCGCCGCGATAAATGAGGCTATGGACCAGGCCGATCAGGGCCAGAACCACCATCCGCCAGGCGAAGCGGCCAGCGAAGTTCGTGCCCCGCCGGTCCGCGCGGTTCATCAGCAGGAAGAAGCTGAGGCCAAAGCACAGGGTCAGCAGGCTGAAGGCCTTGCCCATGAAGAAGGTGGTGAAGATCGTGTGGGTCAGGTTCTGGTTCGGCGCAGCCCAGTAGATCTCGTACTGCTCGAACATGTGGACCATGTAGACGCCGATCAGGGCGAAGGCCCGCAGCGTATCGATCAGCAGGTTGCGCGCGGGCGCGGCCGGCGTGCCGTCCATCTTGTTATTCCCCCCGAGGCGACGTCTTGGCGCCGCGTGGTCAGACCATGCTGTGTTTGCTAGCGCTGTCAATCGAGGCGAGGGCGTGGTGGCTGGCGGATTGGGGCGCCTCGTCTAAGGTGGGGGCATGAGCGAGTTTGATTTCGACGCGGTCGTCGTGGGCGCCGGCGCGGTGGGTCTGGCCTGCGGCTACGCCCTGTCGCGGCGCGGGCTGGTGGTCGCGGTCCTGGAAGAGCAGGGACACATCGGGGAAGGTGTGTCGTCCCGCAATTCCGAGGTGATCCACGGCGGGCTCTACTATCCGACCGGTTCGCTGAAAGCCAAGCTGTGCGTCCAGGGCCGGCGGGCGCTGTACGCCTTCTGCGACGCCCACAAGGTGCCCTACAAGAAGTGCGGAAAGCTGGTGGTGGCGACCTCGCAGGACGAGATCGCGCGGCTCGACACCATCTGGGACCAGGCCCTGGCCAATGATGTCGAGGGCATGGAGACGCTGACCGGCGCGCAGGCGCGGGCGCTGGAGCCGGGCCTCAACGCCCACGCCGCGCTGCTGTCGCCCGAAAGCGGCGTCTTCGCCAGCCATGACTACATGCTGGCCCTGCAGGGCGAGATCGAGGCCGCGGGCGGGGCGGTGGTGCTGTCGACGCCGTTCGAGGGCGCTGAGCCCCTGGCCGGCGGGGGCTTCCGGGTTCGCGCCGGCGGCGCCGAGCCCACCGACCTGACCTGCCGCCTTCTGGTCACCGCGCCGGGCCTGTCGTCGCAAGCGGTGGCGGGCCGGATCGAGGGCTATCCGGCCGACCTCATCCCCAAGGCCCACTTCGGCAAGGGCGTCTATTTCCGGCTGGCCGGCAAGGCGCCGTTCCAGCGCCTGATCTATCCGCCGCCGATCCATGGGGCGCTGGGCACCCACTATCGCAACGACATGGGCGGTCAGGCGGTGTTCGGGCCGGATCTCGAATATGTGTCCACGCCGGACTACTCGATCGATCCCGCCAAGGCCGACGCGTTCGCTGCCTATATCCGGAAGTTCTGGCCAGACCTCCCCGCCGACAAGCTGGTTCCCGACTATGCGGGCGTGAGGCCCAAGCTGCATGGCCCTGATGAACCGCAGCCGGACTTCCAGCTGCGCGGCGCCGAGGACCACGGTCTTCCCGGCCTGATGGCCCTGTTCGGGATCGAGAGTCCGGGCCTGACAAGCTCTCTGGCGATCGGTGAGGCGGTGGCCCAGCGGCTTGCTGAGGTCGTCTGACCTCGGCGCAAAAAATGGGCTGATCCTGAGGGCCCGACCCGGTTGGTCTTCGCCGCGCGCGTGATAGCAATTCCGTCTTCGGAGTTTCTGGGGTGAGGCTGGTCATGGGGTTCAACTTGAAGGCGCTGCTGGGCGCTGTGTCGGCGGTCGCGCTGGGCGCTTCGATCGCTACGTCGGCTTTCGCCGCCGACGCGCTACCGTCGCTTGCAGAACCGGCGCTGTCGCCTGACGGCGCGGAAATCGCCTTCGTCTCGGGTGGGGATCTCTGGACGGTTCCTGCCGCCGGCGGCCAGGCGCGCCTGTTGGTCACGCACGCCGCCACCGAGTCCCGTCCGCTCTATTCGCCCGACGGCAAGTCTCTGGCCTTTGTCTCGACGCGCTCGGGCGTGGCCAATCTCTATGTTCTGACGCTCGCCACCGGCGAGATTCGCCGCCTGACCTATGGCGATAGCGCCGAGACGCTGGACGGCTGGTCGCGCGATGGCCGGTGGATCTACTTCACCTCCGGCGTCAACGACGTGGCGCGCCAGGGCGACGTGTTCCGTGTCGCGGCCTCGGGCGGCACGCCCCTGGAGGTCAGTCGCGAGCGGTTCCTCAACGAGTTCGGCGGGGCGCCTTCGCCGGATGGCCGCACGATCGCGCTCGTCGCGCGCGGCATGTCGAACGTGCAGTGGTGGCGCAACGGCCACTCGCATATCGACGAGAGCGAGATCTGGCTGAAGCCCGTCAATGGCGGGACCTATCAGAAGCTCGTTCCGGGCGGCGCCAAGCGCGCTTGGCCGATGTGGACCCCTGACGGCAAGACGCTGTGGTTCATGAGCGACCAGAGCGGGACCGAGAACCTGTGGCGCCTGCCCCTCGGCGGGACCCCGCAGCAGGTGACGCGCTTCACCGACGGACGGCTGCTGTGGCCGACGATGGGCTATGACGGCCGCACCATCGTCTTTGAGCGCGACTTCGCCATCTGGTCGATGGATACGGCCACGGGCAAGACGACCAAGGCTCCGATCGTCCTGCGCGGCGCGCCCGCCAGCGAGGGGGAGGCGCACAGGAACGAAACCAGCTTCGACAGCTTGGCCCTGTCGCCCGACGGCAAGAAGGCCGCGATCATCGCCCACGGCGAGTTGTTTGCGGTCTCGACCAAGGACGGCGGCGCCGCGCAACGGGTTACCCGCACGCCCATCGTGGAGCGCGACCCGGTCTGGTCGGCCGACAGCAAGCGCCTGATCTATGTCTCGGAGCGCGACCGCGCCGCCAACCTCTACGCCCATGATTTCGCGACGGGCCAGGAGACGGCCCTGACCACGGGCGCGGCGCGCAATACCGGTCCGGTCTGGTCGCCGGATGGCCGGGTCTTGGCCTATGTCCGCGACGGCAAGCAGATCCGGGCGATCACCTTCGACGCCAGCGGCAAGGTCGCCAGCGACCGCGTCTTGTTTGAAGGCGCGCTGGGCGGCTTTGATGACACGCCACTGACCTGGTCGCCCGACAACCGGTGGCTGGCGTTCACCGTCACCGACCGCAAGGCTTTCGATAATGTGCATGTCGTGTCGATGGACGGCGGCGCGGCGCGTCAGGTCACGTTCCTGGCCAACGGCAATGTCGGCAAGGTCGCCTGGTCTCCCGACGGCAAGTACATCCTGGTCGACACCAGCCAGCGCAGCGAGGACGCCAAGATCCTGCGCGTCGACCTGCTGCCCAATGTGCCCAAGTACCGCGAGGACGCCTTCCGCGACCTGTTCAAGCCGACCGACGCGCCTGACAAGCCGGCGGACTCCCAGGCCGAGCCCCAGAAGACCGACGCTGCGGCCAAGCCCGTCACCGAAGCCAAGCCCGCCGCGCCGAAGAAGAAGGTCGAGCCGGTCCGGATCGTCTTCGAAGGGCTGCGCGAGCGCGCGACCTTCCTGCCGCTGGGCATGGACGTCGCCACGCCGGTGATCAGCCCCGACGGGAAGACGCTGGTGTTCCGCGCCCGCCAGGCTGGTCAGAGCAACTTCTACACCTACAATCTCGACGAGTTGGCGCGTGAGCCGGCCGTTCCCGTACAACTGACCTCGACCCGTCGTCCGAAGGGCGACATCGCCTTCACGCCTGACGGCAAGGAGGTCTGGTTCCTGGAGGGCGGTTCGCTCGTCGCGACGCCGGTCGACCAGCCCAAGCCGCGCCCCCTGGCGGTCAACGCCGAACTGGCCGTCGATTTCGACGTCGAGAAGACCGTCGTCTTCGAACAGGCCTGGGGCGTCCTGGATCGCGGCTTCTATGATCCGAAGTTCCACGGCGCAAACTGGGAGCAACTGCGCCAACGCTGGGCGCCGTATGTCGGTGGCGCGCGCACCGGCGACGAACTGCGCCGTAACATAAACCTGATGATCGGCGAGTTGAACGCCTCGCACACGGGGATCAGCAAGCAGCCGGACCCCTCGGTCCCGATCGTGCGCGCCGCAAACCTTGGCTTGCGCTTCGACCGCGAGGCCTATGAGGCCGGCAAGGGACTGGTGATCCGCGAGGTGATCGCGCTGGGCCCGGCGGCGCTGGAAGGCTCGATCAAACCCGGCGAAACCCTGGCGGCGGTCAATGGTGAAGCGCTTTCGCCGGGGGTGAATCTGGACAAGCTGCTCCGGGGCCAGGCCGGCAAGCGCACCGTGCTGACCATCACGAGCGTTGATGGCAAGACGCGCGAGGCGGTGGTTCGTCCGGTCGCGACCGCCACGGCCACGGGCTTGCTGTATCGCCAGTGGGTCAATGACCGCCGCGCCTATGTCGAACGCGTCAGCGGCGGCAAGCTGGGCTATGTCCACATCGCCGACATGTCCGACGGCTCGCTGGCCCAGCTCTATATCGACCTCGACGCCCAGAACCAGGGCAAGCAGGGCGTGGTCATCGATGTTCGCAACAACAACGGCGGCTATGTGAACGGCCACGTGCTGGACGTCTTCTCGCGACGCAACTACCTGATGATGACGCCGCGCGACCGCTTCGCCATGCCCTCGCGCCAGAGCCTGGGCCAACGTGCTCTGGGCCTGCCGACCGTGCTGGTGACCAACGAGTCGTCTCTCTCCGACGCCGAGGACTTCACCGAGGGCTATCGCGCGCTCGGCCTGGGCAAGGTGGTCGGCAAGCCCACCGCCGGATGGATCATCTTCACCGGCGGCCGCCAGCTGATCGACGGCTCGAACGTGCGCCTGCCGTTCATCCGCATCGACGATCTGCGCGGCCAGAACATGGAGCTGAACCCGCGACCGGTGGACATTGATGTCGAGCGGCCGCTGGGCGAGACGCTCGCCGGCGCGGACGCCCAGCTGGACGCGGCGGTGAAGGTGCTGCTCGGCGGAAAATAGGACGCCTCGACGGGAAGGTCGCCGAGGCGGACAGGATCGCAAGCCGATGCTCCCGCGTTGACACCAGGGCCGCGCGCCATGATGGTCGCGGCCCGCAACGCCTCCCCCGGAGCTCGCCTTGACCACCATCCTGCACGCCATGCTGGGCAAGGGCCTGGGCGGTCTTGAGCAGGTCTTTCTGGACTACCAACCCATCCTCGAAGCCTGGGCCGCGCGCCAGGGCGGGCGCTGCGTGGGCGTGGTTCGCAAGGGGGGAAAGGTGGCCGCGGCTCAGGCAGACCGAGTCCCGCCGCTCACGGTGATGCCGGCGCTGACGGACTGGGACCCGATGACGCTCGGCGCCGCCCGAAAGCTTGTGAAGGCGTACCAGCCCGCGCTCATCCTGAGCCATGGTCAGCGTCCGGCGCGGGTGTTCGACAAGGCGGCGCCGGCCAACGTCGTGCGCGCCGTCTGCTTGCACAAGCCGTCCTTCGATGTGACCCCGGGCGCGCACTATGTCTGCGTCGGTCGGCATCTGGCCGCGCTGGCGATCGAGCGGGGCGCGCCGGCGGATCATGTCTGGTTCGTGCCCAATGCGGTTAAGCCGCCGAACGCCGAGGCCCGCCCCTTCACGCGAGAGGGTCAGCCCACCAAGATCGTCGCGGCCGGCCGGCTTCATCCGAAGAAGGGCTTCGATGTCCTGATCCACGCGGTCGGCAAGCTGCGCGCCTGGGACTACGACGTCATCTGCGAGATCGCCGGCGAAGGCGATGAGCGGGGCGTGCTGGAGGGGCTGATCCAGGAGCTGGATCTTGCGGCTTGCGTCAGCCTCAAGGGCTGGACCAACGACGTCGCGGGCTTCCTCGCGACCGGCGACCTCTTCGCGTTTCCCTCCCACCAGGAGGGTTTCCCCCTGACCTTGTTGGAGGCGATGGCGGTGGGCTTGCCCGTGGTCGCCAGCGAGATCGACGGGCCACTTGAGATCGTGACCGACGGAACCGATGGCCGTCTGGTTCCCGATGATGATCCTGATCGTCTCGCCGAGGCCCTCGCCGAGCTGATGAGCGATCGCGGCGCCGCGCGGCGCCTGGGCGCGGCGGCGCGGCGGCTCGTCTTGACCGAATACAGCCCCGCAGAACTGGCGCGGCGACTGGATGCGGCGCTGGATGGAATGACATCCCGGGCTTGATGCGAAGCGCGCTTGGGCGTATGACCCGCGTCCGTCCTGGCTATGGCTGGGTAGCTCAGATGGTTAGAGCGGTGGATTCATAACCCACAGGTCGGCGGTTCGATCCCGCCCCCAGCTACCAATCGGAACCCACTTTCGTTCCGGTTCTCTTCCCAGGACGGTTTCATGAAGTCCGCGAGGCGGCCGACGAGCGTAAGCTCGATCGGTGCGCCGCGCGATTGGTCGACGGGGCGGATCTCGATGCGCTCGATCAGGCCGCGCACCAGTTCGATGACGCGGCGATCGTCGGCCGAGGGCTTGCCGTCCTTCAGCTCGGCCAGGCGCTCCTGCAGGGCGCGGACCTGTTCGGCGTAAACCTCGGCCGCGCGCGGGTGCAGGGTGATCGGCGCTTGCTGGTCGGCGCTGGCCAGCTGGGCCTCGATCTCGGCCTTATCGGCCTCGGCCGAGACCAGGCGCGCGCGCATCGCCGGCGTTTCGGTCCCGTCGCAGATCGCGTCGACCAGGCGCGCGATTCCGCGGTTCAATTCGGCCAGGCGCTTTTCCAGCGGCGCGCGGCGCGACTGGGCGGCGGCGGCCGCCGCCTCATACTCGGCATGATAGGCGCGCACATAGGCCGCGACGGCCGCCGGCGACAGCATCTTGGCGCGCAGCCCCTCGAGCACGCGGTCTTCGACCTCGTCGCGCATGATGCTGCGCCGGTTGTTACAGGCGCTGGGCCCCTTGCCGACATAGACCGAACAGACCAGGCGGCCCTTGCCCTTGATCGTGTAGTTTCCGCCGCACTCGACGCACTTGAGCAGGCCTGAGAACAGGCCGGGCTTGTGGCGATTGGCCAGGTGCGGTTTACGGTGCGCGCCCGAGAGCAGGAACCGGGCCTGGACCGCTTCCCAGTCGACCTGGTCGACGATGCGAAGGTGCGGCACAGGCGTGCGCTTCCATTCGCTTTCGGGGCGGATCTGCTGGACGCGCTTGCCGGTGGCCGGGTCCTTGCGCAGGTCAAAGCGGTTCCAGACCTTGACCCCGATATAGAGTTCGCAGCGCAGGATGCCGTTGCCGCGCTGGCGCGAGCCGATCACCGAGGTCGCGCCCCAGATCCCGCCGCCGGGCGCGGGGATCTTGTCATCGTTGAGCACGCCGGCGATCTCGACGCCGGTGAGGCCCTGGGCGTAGCCGGCGAAGATCCGGCGCACGACGGCGGCTTCCTCTTCGAAAATGGCCATCTCGCCGCCGGGGGCCGAACGATAGCCATAGATGCGCGCGCCGGTGGCCAGACCCTTTTCGGCGTTGGCGTGCATGCCGCGCTTGGTCTTGGCCGACAGGTTGTCGAGATAGAGCTGCGACATCAGTCCCTCGATCGCCACGTCCATCAGCTGCACGCGGTCGGTGCGCAGGGTGGCGATTCCGATGCCCAGATAGGACAGGCGCTCGAAGGCGCGGGCGTTGTCGGCGAGGTTGCGGAAAAGGCGGTCCTGGTGCTCGACCAGGATGAGATCAAAGGCGCGCTCCTCGGCGGCGGCCATCAGCATGTTGACGCCCGGCCGGTTGGCCATGTGGGCGCCCGAGATCGCCGCGTCGGTATAGGTGGCCGCGATCGTCCAGCCCCGCGCCTGGGCGTGACGGGTGCAGAGCGCCAGCTGGTCGGCGATCGACGCCGGGTTCTGCTTGTCGTCGCTGTATCGGGCGTAGAGGGCGACGCGCATTATTTGACCATGCGGAGCATCTCGGGCGTTGGCCAGGGACCGAGCACCTTGGCGACCGCATGTGCAGCCTCGGTGTCAGCCTTGGCCAGCGCACGCCGAACGCAATCCAGGAGTCCGCCCTCTTCCAGCTCGCGCCAGTCGTATATGCGGCTCCAATATGCTTCTGCTCTTGTCCCGAGAATGGCCCGGGCCATGACTTCTACCCGTATGCCCTCGCTGATGATCGACAGACTAACGTGGAACCCTGACCGCTCGGCTAGGAGCGCCGCCTCCCGCATGTCGCTGGTCGAGATGGTCATTCATGCGTTCCTTGGGCTTCGCTCGCGGCGGCATAGTCACGGCGAGCGTTGGCGCGCGCAAGGGCCTGGATGATCGCGAGGATCTCCGGCTCCAGGTCCTGGTCCGGCGGGGCCGGCTGGACGGATGCTTGCGCGCGCGGGGGCATGGCTAGGCGTGCGCCTCTTGCGCCTGGGCGCTTCGCTCGGCGCGGGCGTCGCTTTCCAGGGCTGCGCGACCGGCGGCGCTTGGTTGCCACCATCGTTCTTGATGGCTCATGACCTCAACGATGTGGCTCTCGACGAGGCCCAACCGAAAAAGCACTCGAAGAGAGCGGTGTTGGCGCCGTCTCACAAAGAACGGCCCTTCATCGGCCAAGTCTTGAAGCAACTCCCGTTGTACCTTCGTGAGCTTCACCGCCCCACCTCCGTTTGCTCGGTAAGCCGTTCGGTGACGGCGTGGGCGAGTTGGTCCAGATAGATCGCCGCCCCGCGCGGTTTCCCTCCAGCCGCGTACAGGCACGCTCCCAAGACGAGGCTTTCAACCACGACCAACATCTCTGTTGGGGTGCCGGTCCCCTCGACAACGCGACGTAAGAGTTCCGGCGCGAGGCGGTTATGATCTTGATGCGCCGTCACCGCCCCACCTCCTGAAAGGTGGCGAGGGCTTCGGCTAGACTGTCTCGGATGTTCGCCGCCTTGAGGGCGTGACGCGCAAAGGCGTTTGCCGTCCGACCTGCGCCTTCCCATCCGCCAGTCCTCGCCGGGTCGCGCATGATCCCCGCCGACATTTCGTTGGCCCGGACCTCTATTTGCAGCGCGGCAACCGCCGCCTTCGCCGCCTCTGCCAACCGCTCTACGTGCGCCGCCATGGCCGCGACGCGCTCCGCTAAGGTCAGGAACTTGCCGTTCGCAGTGACGGGTGCGTTGGCCTTGTCCAGCGCCTCTTCAATGGCCTCGTACGTCGCCAGATCCACCTGACCGCCCGGAAGACCGCGCGCGATGTCAGGATCAATCTCTATCCGCTCTACGGCTGGAGGGGTGGGGTGGGTGACCCCAGCCCCAACCTCGTGATCACCCTCAAGCGTTGCTTTTCGCTCTAACCATTCGCGGGTCATCCCGGCGAACGCTTTCACAGTGCAGGCATCGGGGGAAACGCAGCGCTGAGCTTTGGTGCAGTCTAAGTGCGCGCAATGGCGAACTAGGTGCGCGTCTCCCGCCTCTACAGGGGCGCTAGGGGCTGGGGTGCGGGCCGGTTCGTCGTGCGAGAGCCGCGCGCAGAAGTCCAACGCGGCCTTCTCGCAGATTGTGCGGTCCTGGTCCGACAGCGCCGCCCAGGTGGTCGTTTCGGCGCGGGCGACGACCAGGCTGTCGAACAGCTTCTCGCCCAGGCTCTTGGTTCCGTCAGCCATGGGCGGGCGCCTCCTGCTGCGCCTGGAGCGCCTTGGCCTCTTCCTGGGTGGCGATCTCGAAGTACGGTTCGCGCCGGCCGCGCGCGTTCACGACCTCTAGCTTGTGGAGCTTGAAGAGCCCGCCGAGCGTCCAGTCGCAGCCGCGACCGGGCGGCTCGCCGCGCTTGTGCGGGCCGGCGTTTGTCCAGCGCCCGACGCAGCTAAAGCCGATGTACCGCTCGACCTGGTCCTCGGTTTCGCCCGCGCCCGCCGTCAGGAGGGATTGCATGTTCTGGACAGTGCCGCAGATCGGGCACTTCATGGCGATGAAGCGGCGCTCGCCGACGTCCTGGGCTTTGAAGCGCGCGTGCAGTTCCTGGACGGTTATGACTTCCGCCATCCCTCACCCCTCCCCGCGCTGGACGGCCGCGCGCCAGGTTGCGCCGGCGCAGATCAGGACGGCGCCGCCCCAGCTGCAGGTCAGCAGCAGGCGGATCGGGTCGGCCGGGCCGCGCGTGACCGCGTCCAGGAGGTCGGACAGCAGCATGAGCGCGGCGAAGAAACCGGCCAGCACCGCAGCCGCGCGCAGCAGCACGCCATAGGCCGTGACGGGTTTTGCGGGTGGGTTCGACGGGCTGGCTTTGGCGGCCCACATGGGCGGCGGATCCTTGGGGGGCATGGGCGCTTGTCCTTTCAGGCGCTGACGGCGGCGGGTTGGATGGGGAGGCGCAGCGGGTCGCTTGCGCCTGCGACGCGGACGAAGGCCTCGCCGGGGAAGTCCTCGTCGGCCGCGCGGCGCAGGAAGGTGGCGGGAACCAGGATCTGGTCGCCGGGCGCGGCCTGGTCGAGCGGGCGCAGCATGGCGAACCAGGTGGCGTAGTCGGCGTATTGCTGGGCCAGCTGCAGGGCCTGCCGGGCGGCGTCCTGGTACTTGGCTGCGAACACCGCGTTCGGGCGTGTCTGGTCCGTGCCGGCGGCATAGACCTCGGAGCGCTGGATATGGCCCTGAGCGATCGCGGCGTAGCGCTGGGCCTTGTCCTTCAGATAGTCGACGAGCTCGTCGAGCGTCGCGTTAAGCGGCGGCATGAGCTTCCTCCTGGGCTTGGGGATCTGGCTGGGCCTTGGCGATCGCCGCCTCGAGCGGCGTGGGGGCGAGGACGCTGTTCAGGACAGCGACCAGCAGCGGCATGAGGACGTCCTGGTCCTCGGCGAAGCGCCAGCCCATGCCGTTGTAGAAAACCGCGTCGCCCTTGCCGTCGACGATGTTCTTGTTCTCGACGCGCAGTGGAAACTTGATCTTCGAGCGCCCCAGCTGCAGGACGACGGCGTCGATGGCGGGGCCGGCGAGGCCGTGCTCCTCGACCGCGACCACTATGGCGGTCGCCTCCTCGACGCGGGCCTTGTGGGCTGCGTTCTTGGCCTTGTTGGCGGCGATCAGCTCGCGGCGGGTCACCTTGGCGGCGTCGACGAGGGCCTGGGCCTTTTCCGAGAGCGTGAAGGGGCCGTTCAGCCAGGTCGTGGCGTACTCTTCGTTCATCGACAGGACAGATGCCCCGCCCTGTCCGAACGCTTCGATCCGGAGCTGGCGCACCAGCTCCTCAGCGGTTTTCAGGTCGCCATAAATCCCGGCGAGTTCTTCGGTGTTGAAGATCTCCAGCGCGGCGTGGCGGATCTCGACATAGGCCTTGTGGTCGTCGCGCGCCTGTTCGGTGAACGCCAGGAGGCCCTGCGAGACCAATCCCTTAAGGATCGGGTCCTTGCCGGCCTTGTAGCTGCACTCGGTTTCCCGCTCGCCATAGCTGAAGCGCTTGGGCTTGCGGCGGGCCTGCAGCTTGACCTCGGCCAGGGTCAGTATGTCGACCGGGCGCAGCTGCTGGCCGACGTCCTCGATGCGCTTGCGGACCTGTTGGCGCAGCCAGTCGAAGCTTTCCCGGCCGGCCTGGACGCGCGCAATGGCCTCGGGTTTGGCGCGCGTCAGAACCTTGATTTTCTCCTGAACGTCCCGGACGCCCTCCTCACTGCCTTCGCGGGCGCGGCCCAACTTGAAGGCGATCGCGCGTGCCGAAAGGCCGGTTTCGTCCTGGAAGGCCTTGAGCGCCTGGGCGTCCTCGAAGGGGCTCAGGTTCTCGCGCTGGCTGTTCTCGACCAGGCCGATGAACAGGGCCTGGGCCTTGCTGGCCTCGCGCTCGATGAAGGGCAGGCCCGCCTGCAGCGCCGGCGGCAAGCGACCCTGCGCCTGCAGCAGGCGACAGGCGCGGACCCGGCGCTCGCCGGCGTGCAGCATGCGAACGCCGTTCGCGCCGGCGGGATAAAGGACGATGGGCTGCAGCAGGCCCTCGGCCTCGGCGATGGTGTCGGCCAGCCCTTCCAGGGCCTCCTGGGCCACCGACTTGCGCGGGTTGTCGGGGTTGTAGTCGATGGCGTCGAGCGGCCAGAGCGGCAGACCCACCGCGCCCTGGCCGTCCAGCGCCTCGAGACCGGCTACGCCAGCGGGCGAGATCCGATAGGCAGTGCCTTTCACGTCCGACTCGCCGATCAAGAGGCCAGCGGCCTCGAAGGCCTGCAGGCCCTTGCGCACGTTCGACGGATCGCGGTCGGTTTCCTTGGCGATCTGGGTGGCCGTCATGGCCTGAGCCTTGCCCTGCAGCAGGCGCAGGACAGGTTCCGCATCCAGCAACTGGTGCGTTATCAGCGACGTCATTCGTCGTCTCCGGAAAGGGTTTCGGGGGTGTCGTCGGCGGGGGCTTCCTCGCCCTCGCGGGGCGGGCGGATCGCGGGCGGAAGGCTGACGGGCTTTTTCAGGGCCACGTTGAGCGTCACCCAGCTGACGCCCTTGACGAAGGCCAGCGCCTCGCCGGGTTTCTCGCCGCGCGCGCCGGCGGCCTGGTGGATGTAGGCCAGGCCAAAGGGGTCGGGCTCGCCGCCGAAGGGGTCCTTGATGTGGCGGGCGTCGGTGGCGATCAGCTGGTCGGGTTTGCGGCCGAGGCGGCGGCAAAGCTCGCGGATCACCTTGTTGGTGGTGGTCGCGTCGTAGAGGACCGACACCGCCGCCTCGCGGTCCTCGAGGGCGCGATAGAAGATCTTGACCTCGTCGCCCTCGTCGCCGGCGAACCGAAGCGAGGGCGGCATGGGCTCGGCCGGCGACCCGCTGGGGATCGCCGTTGCCACGACCTGGCCGCCCAGCGGCTCGAGGCGCGCGGCTGCGTCGGCCAGGGACAGGACCTCCCCCATGGTCAGCCGCGCCCCATCGGCGTGAGCATGCGAACGGCGTTCGCACGGAAGCGCAGCAGCTCGGCCTGGCCCAGGCGGAACAGCAGATGGTTGGCGATGAGCCGCGCGCCGGCGATCGGGCGGTCATCCACCAGGACGCGGGCGGCCATGTCGGCCTCGGCCGCCTCGAGCACAAAGCGGCGGCCGCCGGCGATGACGCCGACCACGGCGCGCGGCTCGGCGATGCGATCAATCACGCACAGGGCGACGCTGTGCTGGGCGGCAGGCGCGGCCTCGATCGCCGACAGGCATTGCGCGATGCGGTCGACGGCGGCGCTGGACAGGCGGGGCGGCCTGGACTCAGGAGTGGACTCGATCATCTGTGTTGATCCGATCCGGAGGGGGGGTGAGGGATGACGCAGAACGCGGGATGCGCGGGCGACGCGGAGCTGGAGCACCGGGTGGCGGCGATGGAGTTCCTGATCGAATGGTTGATCAGCCGGATTTCGCCGGAGGCTCGGGTGGAGCTGGAGGCCGGCCATCAAGCCTTGCGGCGAGCGATCGAAGCAGAGCTGCCAGCGCACGGCGGATCGTCGGAGCACCTGGATCAGCGGATCCTGTGCAGCATGTCGGGGGTGATCCAGGCGGGTCTTGACCGGGAGCCAGGCGAACCCCTGCATAAACCGTGATGCCGCCGCCGTTGGTGGTCTTGGCCCACGGCAGGACTTCGGCGATCATTCCGGCGAAGTAGCGCGCTGAGAGCGACTGAAAGCGCTCCTGCCGGTCGCACCACCAAGCGTAGTCGTTCAGCAGCGCCGAAAACGAGGTGGTCTCGGCGGGGTCGATCACGAGGCGGGCGGCGGCCCAAGCGTAAAACTCCGAGTTGCCGATCCGGCGCGGGGCGGCGGCGATGTCGCTGGTCTGGCGAAGACGCAGGCCCGCACGAAGCCTGACGCGCTCGGCGTCGCGGCCCGCCAGGACGTGCTGGCGCTGCTGCAGGGCGTCGCCGAACGCGCGGATCGACATCACCTGCGCATGGCCTTGAGCGACGGCCCAGACCTTGTAGTCGGCGTAGAGGTCGAGGCCCCGGCTGGTGGCCCCGGCCTCGATGACGCAGCGGGCGGCGTACCATTGTCCGAACGGGCTGGTCATTGGCTCGTCTCCTCGAGCTGAGCTTTCAGCACCACCCCGCCGCGATACTTGAGACCTGCGGCGTTCTTGCCGGCGGGCGGCAGGCCCTGGCTGGACAGCGCGTCGCCAAAGGCGCGGCGGCTCATGATCTGGCCGCCCTCGCTCTCGATGAAGGCGACGTAGTCGTTGAACAGCACGGTGGCCGGGGTGCGGGCGTGCGGGTTGCTGGTGTCGCAGCGGGCGCGCAACCAGGTCATGAGGCCCGCGCCGCGCACCTGGGGGCCCAGGGCGGTGACGAGGCCGCGCACGGCGACCTGGGCGCGTTCGACCAGCACGCCCAGGTCGCGCACGGCGCCGGCGGCGGCGTCATTGGCGGTCTGGTCGGCGGTGATCGACGTGCGGACCAGGCCGTCGCCGTCGATCCAGACCCGCACGTCGCCGATCGGCGAGCGCACGACAATCTCAGTTTCCGGCAGTGCGCGCTGGGTCGCGGCCGGCGACATTAGGATGGCGGCGGCGCTCATTGGGCGTCCGCCTTGGGCTGCTGCGTCGCAACGGCGTCGGCGATCGCTTCGGCGATGTTGGCCAGTTTGACCAGCAGATCCTGGGGTAAGGCCAAAGCGGCGCGGGCCAGGCGCGCACCGGCCTGGGTGTCAATCAGGGCCTGGCCGGCGGGTTCGACCTCGATCGCTGCGTCCGGATCCGCCACCGGATCGGGCAGGCCGAAGAAGAAGCTCTGAACCGGCGTCTGCAGCGTGCGGGCGGCGGCGTAGAGCTTGCTGGCGCTGATGCGGTTGGCGCCGCTTTCGTACTTCTGGATCTGCTGGAAGGTGATCCCCAGGGCGGCGGCCAAGGCCTCCTGGCTCATCCCCAGCGTCTTGCGGCGATCGCGCATGCGGCGGCCGACCGCAACGTCGATGGGGTTAGGGGTGCGACCGGCTTCGGCGTCAAAGGCCATTTTGGAATCCTCCGTTGGGTGCGCCTGGCGCGCCCTTTGATGTGGTTTGAAAAAGAGGAGGCCCGGCCAGGGCGGTAGGGCTACGCCGAGCCCTGGCCGGGCCTCCGGCTCACCAGCCGTAGCCGTCGCCGTCGCCGTAGCCGTAGCCGTCGCCGTAGCCGTAGCCGTAGCCGTAGCCGTAGCCGTCGCCGTCGCCGTAGCCGTAGCCGTCGCCGTAGCCGTCGCCGTAGCCGTCGCCGTCGCCGTAGCCGTAGCCGTCGCCGTAGCCGTCGCCGTAGCCGTAGCCGTCGCCGTAGCCGTCGCCGTCGCCGTCGGTGCGGGCGGTGCCCGCACCTTGGCCGTCGAGGGTGGCTACGCGGCCCACTTCTCGGCCTCGCACGGGATGATGGCGATGAGGGCTTTGCGGTTGACCTTGATGTCGGCGGGCGCGTCGAGCTGGGTGCCCGACAGCGGGCCTTCGACGGCAAGCTGGTTCAGGCCTTTGGTCGTGCCCCAGCGACGCACGCAGCGGGCGTTCTTGATCTCGACCCAGTCTTGGGTCGTGACCGTTTCACCGACCCAGACAAAGCCCCGGTCAGCCACCACCAGCGAAAGGCCGTGGGTGTCAGCGTTCAGTTCCATGCAAACAGTCCTCCTGCCCTCCGCCGCTGACGGGTAATCCGTTCCAGGTCGGCGCGAGGTTGTGGACGAAACGAAACCGTTTCGTTGGCAATGTCAACGATCCAACGAAACAAAATCGTTTAATGAAACGGAACGATCGCTGTTCCTTAAGGCGCGCGACTGGTCAGATGCGCGCAACGCGTGAAGAAACAAACGAGGGCGTAGGCATGCAAAAGGCGCGAATTGGAAACGGCGCTAGCTACATGTGGGCGGCGGGCGCAGCCTTTGCCCTAGCCGCATTCTGCGCAATGGCCGCCAGCGGCGGCGCGGCTGGCGCTGAGGTCTTCGCCACGATCTTTATCGTCATGGCAGGCGGCCTGGCGTTCCTGGGCTTCTGGAAGGGCCTGTTCAGCAAGATCGAGGCGCGACTGATGGACATCCAGGCTGCGCAGCTCGGGATCTCGGCGCCAGCTGAAGCGGCCTCGCCGACCAGACCGTCAGACGAGGCGCGGCCGGCGGACAACTATCTGGGTTAGTAGCGGCGGATTGAGCCGACGATCAGGCCACGGATTCGGACCTCGGCCTCTTCACCGTCCGCCAGGCCATCCGTGAGGACCACGGGGGCGGAAAACTGTTCGTTGGTCGATCGAGGCCACAGAACGACGCCCTGGGCGGTGACCTCAACCTGCTTAACGGTGAGCTCGCGCATCCGCCCGCCAAACCTCAGCCGCTCGACCTCAACGATGTCGCCCGTTCGCGGCATATAACCGATGTCGATCGCAGAAACGCAATGAACCAGGTCGCCCTCGATGATCCCAAGCAGGTTCACGGAATCGCCTACCACCTGCGAAAGCCATTGCTCGGCGGCCGGATAGCGGCTGTCCTTGAGGGCCGGATAAGGCCGAGGCTCAATCTGAGAAAGGTCATCCGCCATCAGGAAGGCGCCGGCCTGGACGCGATCGCGGATGATCAGGTCCCCAGAAGCCGGCTTAGGCCGAAACTCGCGTATCTCGGCTATGGGTCGCTGCTCGGCAGCCGGCCCATCCAGAGCGCGGCGGGCATCGAGCAGATCCGCAGGCGTGACCCCTAGGGCCTTGGCCAGCTTGCGCTGGACCTCCGGTCGGAAAATACCGGGACGTTTGCCGCTCTCATAGAGGCCCCAGCCCTGGGCGCTGATACCGCCCTCACCGAACGCCTCGGCGGCTTGAGCCTGGCTAAGCCCCTTGCCGTGGCGCAGCACGCTGAGCGCCCGGCCCCATAGGCGGGCCTCTTGGTCATCGTCACGGTCGGTTGTCATTGAGACAACCTGCGCAACGGAGAAGGCGCGGGCGAGCGACGGCATCGTTTCTATTTATGAAACGCTTTCGTTGACAAAATCAACGAAGCAGTTTCGCTTCCATGGTCGATGAAGCTCAGGACATCGACCGTGGAGACCCTTCCGCCCCCTCGCCAAAGGCCCGCCCTCGCCCAATTTCTATGGGATCGGGGCATCTCGCATCGTGCGGCAGCTGCGGCGCTCGACCGCTCGCACGAGTATGTTCGCCGCCTGTGCCTGCCCTTTGGTGACCCCAGCCGGACGGTGCCTGACGACGAAACCGCTCGACGGATTGAGGCCTATACGGGCGGCCAAATCAGCGAAAAGGACTTCGCTGAGCCCATCGCTATTGAGGCGGCGCCATGAGGGCCGCTCTCGCCAGACCCGAAAGCTCCTCAAGCGCGCCTAGCGTTCGATCGGCGTTCTGCACGGCGGCTTCGGCAAAGCTGCGCGCCTCATGCACTTGCGCCAGCGCCTTGGCCAAGACGTCGCCCTGCGCAATCCTGTACTTCTCGCCCCTTCCGCAGGGGCAGACTGTATCGGCGCGGCCATTCAACAAGGCGCGCAAGTCACTAAGCACCCGCTCTACGGCGGCTTCCCTCTCACTCAACACTGGCTTTACTCCTACTGCGACAACCCGTCGCACGGGTATTTCAAAGCGAGACTTGAATTCTGCGCAACCTAAAAGGCAACGCTTCGGTTGCGACAATGCGACTCAATTGACCATTGGTTGCATTTCGAGTCATAAACCGGATTTCGCGTGCGCAGCGAAATCCTCGCGTGGCGAGGGCGGCCGATGAGCTGGCCCTTCAAGCCGGTCTGTCCCGAGCCCGCAGCCTGGCGCCAGGAGATCGAACGCCAGAAAGAACTGTGCGCCTGGGCGGATGAGCTACCCGTGATCTTGCGCCGACCAGGCCTCGATCTTGGCCAGCAGCAGCTCCAGACGTTCGCGCAGCGGTTCCACGCGCGGATCGGAGCCCTGCTCGACAGCGCCAAGCGCCATGCCGCGAAGCTTCTCCGTATAGGCGGTTCGGTCTGCAGCCTGGTCGACGCCGATGCAGGCCAGCGCCATGACCAGGCGGTCCAGGGCTCGGATTTCCGTGGCGCGTTGGGTGTTCAGTTCAGCCATTTTCAGCATCGCTTCTTCAAATTCAGCGCGGCTGATCATCGGTTCGGTTCCTTGTTTGAGAGGGGTCTTGGCAAGGAACCGCGAGTCGGTGGGGGCGGGCAAACCGCTCCCACCGATGGAGAGGGCGCGCCATGAGCCGGCGGCGCCTTCCCGAACCCAGCACCGAGTGCCTCGGCAAGTGGGCGCGCCTGATCAAGGCTGCCCGCGCGCAGGCCTCTGCGCCCCTGGCGTTCGCCGGCGACCTAGGAAAGCGGGCGCAGGTCGCTGGCCGCGCGCAGGTCCCGCCCGCGTTCGCCTTCAAGGGCTCGCCCTTTCAGCGCCTGGTCGAATTGGGCAAGACCTTTGCAGGTCTGCACCCAGACCAGCGCGTCGAGAAGGCCCCGCTGCTGGCCGGCCTGGCTGACCAGGTCGAGGCGGCCCTGGCCCCTGGGCGGCCCGCGCGAGCGCGTGCGGATCTGGACGGCTGAGATGCGCAAGCGCCCGTTCAGCGTTGAGCAGATGCGTCGCCACCAGGACCTGGATCCGGCGATCCGCTGGCGTCGGCTGGTGACCATGTGTCGCCAGCTGGGCGCGGCGGCCGAGATCGAGACGCGGGGCGCGCAGCCCGATCCCTCGGGCGTGGCCCGTTGGAGCCTGATCGACTTCGCCAACGAGATCTCGCTGGCCCGCCGCACGCCCTTCGCCCTGCAGACGCCCGAGGGCGCGCGGGCGGCGGCGATGCTGATTTTCGCCGCCAAAGCCTTTCGCGACGCCAGCCCAAGGGGGCGGCGGTCTTTCGCGCGCCCTCTGATCGCTGTCGCGGACCTTGTCGATGACTTGATGGGGGATGCTCGCCCATGACGCCGCTGAGCGCCAAAGATCGCAACATCCTGGGCCTCTACGCCGCCCGCATGTCGACGGCGTCGATCGCCTTCATGTGCAGCAGCTCGGAGTCCGCGGTCTACAATCGGCTAGGCCGCCTGCAGGTCAGCAGCGTCGCCCAGGCGCTCGAGATGCTGCGCGCCGACGACCAGGCCCGTAAGGCCCCGGCCGAGGTCCCAGCTGCAAAGCCCCGCAAGACGCCGGGCGCAAAACCTGAAATCGCCAAGCCCGTGGTCAAGCGCGTCGAGCGCTACGACCGGCCGGCTGCCTCCGACGCGGATCTGGTCGCTGCAACGCCGGTCCTCTCCTCTTCCGCCGCCACCGCGCTGACCTCGCCAGCGCCGGCGGCGTCGCCCACCGCAGCCATTCCGCCCGCGTATCGTAAGGGCGGAATGCGCTTGAAGCCGGTCACCGACCGGATCGCGCGGTGGGCGGGCCACTTCCTGCGCGCCCGATGGCCGCTGCCGGAAGTGGCCGACCTTTTCAGCGTGGCCGAAGACGACCTGGTCGCCGCCGTCCGGAGGCGCGCATGAGCCGCAAGCCCTCCCGCGCCGTGGTCGAGGCCCATGCGCCGGCGATCGTCGAGGCCGACGACGCCCAGACCGCGCTCTATCGCGCGCTCGACTATTTCCCGACGCCGCCCTGGGCGGGGCGCGCCGGCGGCGAGATCGTGCTGCTGGCCGATCCTGGCGCGGTCTCGATCGACGAGCCGGCTTGCGGCGAGGGTCACATGGCCGGCCCGCTGGGCGAGGCGTTCCGCGTGCGAGCGACGGACATCCACGCGCACGGGTTCGGCGGGGTCGAGGACTTCCTCGATCGCGGCGCGCGCCAGTCAATCGAGCAGCCTGACTGGGTGGTGACCAATCCGCCGTTCAAGCACCTGGGCGAGTTCGTCGAGCGGGGCCTCGAGGTCGCGCGCAATGGCGTGGCCCTTTTGCTGCGAACCACGGCCCTGGAAAGCGAGGGCCGTTACGACCTTATGAAGCGCCTGGCGCTGCAGGCGACGTTCTCCGAGCGGGTCTCGATGCGCCTGGGCTACTGGGATCATGAGGGTACGTTCGCCACGGCCTATTCGTGGTTTGTCTGGATGCACCCGGCTGCAGAGGACGTCTCGCCGCTGGCGGACGCGATCGCCGCCAGCCGCCGCCTGGGCCTCTGGCCCAGCACGCTGATCCCGCCCGGGACCAAGGCCCGGCTTTGGAAGCGCGACGATGTCCAGCGCTATGGCCGGGCGTCGCCCGCGCCGCTGTTTGACGGGCTGGAGCCATGACGCGCGAGGACCTGACGGACCGCGAGCGCTACGTCCTGAGCCGCGTGCTGGACTCCGAGCGCCATGGGGCAACGTGGGCGACCCTCGCCTACCAGGCTGACCAGGAGGCCGCGCGGCGGATAGCGCGCCTGGGTTTGGTCGAGGCGGCGGAAGACGCCCGAAACTTCATCGTGCGCCGTGCGAACGGCGTTCGCATCGAGGACTTCGCATGAGCGACCTCACCGACCTGATCCGCCGGGCGAACCAGATCTCGAGCGTCTTCGACGTCCTGGGCGATCACAAGGTGTACCGCTCGGGTCGGCGCTATCGCGGGGCCTGCCCCGTGTGTGGGGATGGCCAGAGCCGGACGTCGACGCGGTTCTGGGTCGATGACGCCGGCAGGCGCTGGGGCTGTTTCAACGGCGGGGCCTCGCAATGCTCCAAGGGCGGCGACGCGGTCGACCTCTATGCCGCGATGCATCGCCTGTCGGTCAAGGAAGCCGCCGAGAAGATGACCGGCACGCCCCTGCCCAAGCGCGAGCGGCCGCCCCAGGCCGAGCGCCGGCGGCCCGAGCGATCGCCGGCCGACGAGGACGCGGCCAAGCTGCGCCAGGCGGCCGAATTCTGGAAAAAGGGCAAGCCCGCCGCCGGCACGGTGGTCGAGACCTATCTGCGCGCCCGAGGGATCGACGGACCGATCCTGGACGCGGCGCTGCGCCAGCTGCGCTTCGTCAAGAACGCCTATCACAGCGGCCCGACGCGCAAGCCCGTGCGGTTCCCGGCCATGGTTGGCCTGGTGCGGACGCCGGCGGGGCCGACCGGCGGCGTGCACGTCACCTATCTGGCGCCGGATGGATCGGGCAAGGCCCCGATCGAACCCGCCAAGCGCATGTGGGGTCCGCAAGCGGCGCTGATCGATGGCGTCTGGCGGCCGGGCTGCGTCTGGCTCTCGCACCCTTGCGCGCCCGGCGGCCTGGTCGAGGCAGAGGGCATCGAAACCGCGTTGTCAGCGGCCATCCTGGCCGGTGGGCCCCGGCGGGTTGTCGCGGCGCTGTCGCTTCGCGCGGTTCAGGGCGGTCTGCTCCTGGACAAATGGGGGCGAATGGATCCCGAGGTCACGCGCCCAGATCCTGGCGCGCCGGCGTTCACCTGGCCCGAACCAAAAGAGCAGCCCTGGGGCGAAATCATGATCGCGATCGACCGCGACATGAAGCCGGTCAAGGTGAAGGTGCGCAAAGCCACCGGCGGCACCCTCGAGCGCCATCTGTCCTCGGAGGAACGCGCGCGCATCTGCGCGAGCCTGGCCGTGGCGGCGTGGAAGGCGACGACGCCGGCGACCGTTCGCGCCAAGGGCGCGCGGGCCGGCATGGACTTCAACGATGAACTGCGCGCCCGGCTGGGCGCTGGGGAGGGCTTGGCGTGAGCGCCGATGAGTTTGACTTTGACGACGCCCCGACCGCTGCTGAGCTCGCGGGCTTTGATCTCAACGACTACGGCAACAGTCGACGATTCATCCGCCTCATTGGCGGGGTGATCGACGATGACGGCGACGTCGTGACCTCGCGCTGCACCCTGCTCTATCAGCTGGGCCAAGGCTGGGTCGGCTACAACGGCAAGTTCTGGGATCGTAAGCTTGGCGACCAGCTGGCCAAGCGCATGGGGCACCGCGTCGCTAACAAGATGCGCGGGATCTGGGACGAGCTCGTCAAGGCGCACGCCAAGGTCCCGACCAAGGAATTGCTCAAGTACATCGAGAGCTTGGGCAACCGGGCGGCGCAGTCGGCCATGCTGGCCCTGGCCGAGCCGTATCTCACGGTCGAAATCGACGCCTTTGACCGCCATCCCATGGCGCTGAACTGTCGCAACGGGACGCTCTGGCTGACCCACAACGCGGCGGCGCCCGAAGGGGAGCGGTTCAAGGCGGTGCTCAAGCCGCATGATCCAGGCGATCGCCTGACGCGCCTGATCGACCTGGACTATGACCCAGCGGCCCAGGCGCCGCTTTTCCGCAAGACGGTCGAGACGTCGATCTCCGATGACGGCATGCGGGCGTTCTTCCATCGCGCCCAGGGCTACTCGGCGACGGCCGCGATCCACGAGCAGGCGATCTTCCTCTGTCAGGGCCTCGGCCGCGACGGCAAGTCAACGATCCTGGACGCCATTCGCGAGACGTTGGGCACCTATGGCGCCGTCGGGGCCGTGGCGACATTCCTCGATACCGGCCTGCAGGGCGGCGGCCAGGCCGCGCCCGACATCGTCAAGCTGGCCGGCGATGCGCGCCTGGTGGTGCTCTCTGAGCCGCCACGGGGAGCCAAATGGAACGAAGGCCTGCTCAAGGCCTGGACTTCGGGATCGCCCATCACCGCTCGCGAGCTGCGCGAGAAGCCGTTCGACTTCCGGCCGGCCGGCAAGCTGTGGGTCGAGTGTAACGCCTTCCCCGTGGCGCGCGGTGACGACGACGGGATCTGGCGGCGCATGTTCCCGATCCTGTTCCCCAACCAGGTCGCCCCCGACAAGGTCGACCGGCTGTTGCCCAAAAAGCTCGAGGTCGAGCGGCCGGGGATCCTGAATTGGCTGATCGAGGGCGCGGCGGCCTGGCTTGAGCAAGGCCTGGCCCCACCGGAAGGGGTCACCAAGGTTCGCGAGGACTATCGAAAACAGTCCAGCCCGTTCGGTGAGTGGCTCAACGAGCGCTGCATCTGGGGCAAGGCGGCCGAGGACGCAAAGACCCTCTCGACGGCATTGCACAACGACTACAAGTCCTGGGCGGAAGACCAGGGGATCGACAAGCCCATGTCGATCCGCGCGTTCGGCGACGCCCTGCAGCAGCGCCAGATCCTGCTCGCGGGCAAGGACCGCAACGGCAACAAGCAACGCGGCCCTATCCGCCTGAAAACCGCTGAGGAACGGCAAGCCGATATCGCCTTGGCTAGCGCCGGCGGCCCAGACGTGAACGAAGCGCGCGCGGCGGTCCTGGATGACGCGCTGGACGCCTTCGATAACCAGCCGCCGTGGGGGGCTTGACCATGGCCGCCGAACTGACGGACATTGACGGACAGACGGACATTCAGGCCCGGCGTCCCCATTGGGGACCAGCCCGAACCGGCGAAAAACGGACAATGGAATGTCCGGAGCGCCCCAAATGTCCGTCAGCTAAGTCGCTGTCTCTGCGACGAAAACGGACACTCCGAACAGTACGGACATTCCCGCCGTGTGGACCCTAATGCGGGCGTCATGTGCGAGATATGTCCCCCCTTATTGTCCGTTTGTCCGTCGTCTCTTTGAGATAGCTTTCAATGATCAAAGATCAAAAAATCCAAACACCAGAGGAAGACGCCGGCGAGCTGATGCGGGCGATCGACGCCCTGGGCGATGCGGCTGCTGACCAGATGCGCGGCCTTCGCGACGCCATGCAGCTGTCGGCTTCTGGTGAGCCGGGCGCGGCGCTCGAGGCGGCGCGCCGGGTGGCCGTCATACGCGCCGAGCTCGAGGCCACCCAGCAGCGGCTGCGCGACGCTGGCCTGCGCCGCCAGGACATCGTGGTGCCGTTCGATGACCGGGCCGTGCACGCCCTGGGCCGCGACGGCGTGGCCTATCTGGCCCGCAAGGGGGCGCTGACGGCGACGGACGTGAGCACGGCCATGACCTACCGCTTCCTCTTCGAGAACGCAGGCAAGGGCGCAGGCCTGGGCTCGCAGCTGGAAGACAAGCCCAAGGCCGTGCGCTCAACCTCGCACGGCGTCGTGGCCGCTGGCCTCTTCCGCGCCTACATCGGCGTGCATCTGACCAGGATCGACCAGGCCGTCATGGCGTCCGACCGTTCAGGCAAGCGGCTGCACTTCGTCCGCGCCGTTGCCGGTGAGGGGTCGACCCTGCGCTCGCTTGGCAAGGTCGGCCGCGCCGCCCGCGCTGCCGTTGCTGAGCTCCGAGAAGGGCTTTCGGTGGTGGCGTATGAGCTTCACGATGTGAAGCGGCATCTATTCATGAAATAGGCCCTTGCGAATCAGGGATCAGTATTGGCACAAAAGGATCAAGCACAGAGGTGCGTCAGCAGCCCGCCCGGTTCACCGCGGCGGGCTTTCTCATGCCCAAAACCCCAATCAATTCAGGCCCTTAGCCTCGCATCACCCATGCCCTCGGGTCCTCCCTGGGGTGCCCCCGGCGTATGCGGTGGGGCTGAGCGCGCTTTCGCGTTAGTTAGGTCGCTGAATTCATTATGAAATGTGTGAATTCATGACTATGATGAGCAAGTCCGAATTCGCCACCTTCATGAAGGTCGGCCCCTCGGCGGTTTCGAATTGGGCCAAGCGCGGCCTGATCGTGATGGGTCCGGATCCGGATCATCCAGGCCGCGAGAAGGTCGACGCTGAGAAGTCAGCGATCCTGGTCAGGGCCACGATCGACCAGACGCGCGGACGCCCCAAAGACATCGAACGCACCGCCGCCGCTGCGCCGGCGGACGAGAAAAATCCGATCAAGTCGCCGACGCAGGTAGGGGCTTCGCCCGTGGCTTTGAGCCAAACCGAGCAAGCGCGGCTGGACGATATGCGGGAGCGCACGACGCGCCGGCGCATCGAGAACGGCCGGTTGCTGGGCCAGCTGGTGTCGGTGGCGGAGTATGAGCGGCGCGCCGGCGAGATGGGCCGGATGATCCGCGAGCGCACGCAAGGCCTGGTGCGCCAGCACGCGGAGCGCATCGCGGCGGAGACCGACCCGCGCGCCGTGGCGGCTCTGCTCGCCGGCGAGTTCGACAAGCTTTTCGACAAGATCGCCAGCGAGCTCGAGGCGGAGGCCGCCGCTGAGCTTACGGCCGACATCACCCTGGCGGCGGTTGAGGCCGAAATCGAGGAGGAAGACAGCCCAGCGACTTAGGAGGGCCGATGAACGCAGAGACCTTCCTGATGCCATCGCCCTACGCGGCGGAGGTCCTGGGTGCGAACGCCGTTCGCATCAACCACGCGTTTGCTTCCGGCCTGCGCCCGCCGCCTCGGCTTTCGGTCGCAGAGTGGGCGGAGCGGTACCGAGAGTTTCCCGACGACGCTCCGCTGCCCGGCCCTTGGGTGCATAGCAATGCGCCCTATTTGGTCGAGATCATGGAGGCCCTTTCGCCGCACGACCCGTGCAGCGAAATCGACATCATGAAATGCGCCCAGTCGGGCGGCTCGGCCTCGGGCGAAAACTGGATCGGCTATATCAGCGACGTCGCCCCTGGCCCGCTGATGTACGTCCAGGCGACGATCACGGCGGCCAAGGATTGGCTGGCCGAAAAGTTCTGGCCGATGGTCGAGTCCACGCGCCGGCTGAACCCTGAGAAGGGCGGCACGGTGATGCCGAAGGGCGCTCGCAAGGGCGATGGCTCCACCAGCCTGCGCGTGCGTTTCCGGCGCGGCGGCTGGATGCTGATCGCCGGCGCCAATTCGGCCGCCACGCTGCGCCAGCACTCGATCCGCTATGTCATCGAGGACGACCTCGATCAGTTTCCGGACAACCTGGACAACCAGGGCTCGCCGGAGGGGATGATCACCGCCCGCCTGCGCACCTATGCGCGGCAAGGCATTTCCAAGCGCCTGGGGATCTCGACGCCGACGATCAAGGGCGGCTCGAAGATCGGCAAGCGCTACCGCGCGAGCGATCAGCGCCGGTTCTATCTGAAGTGCCGCCATTGCGGGTCTCGGTTCGATCCGGTGTTCTCGGATCTCCGCTGGCCGGATGGGCGCCCCGACCTCGTCGAGCTGGTCGCGCCATGCTGCGGCGTGGCCACGGCGCACTGGGAAAAGGCGCTGATGAGCCTGGCGGACGGCTGGATCCCGACCGTTGAGATCAACGGCGAGAAGCCGCCCCGCGTGATGGCGGAGCAAGAAGTCGCTTACTGGAAGGCGCGCGACCTGCAGGGTCGCCGGCGCGGCTATCACATCACCGGCCTGATCAGCGCGTTCATGACCTGGGCGCAGCTGGCGGTCGGCTTCGTTGAGGCGCAGGGCGACGTCAACAAGCTCAAGACCTGGACCAACCTCGACATGGGGGATGAGTTCGAGGTCAAGGGCGATGCGCCGCCCGCCGAAGAGCTCGAGATCTTGCGCGAGCAGGACTGGGGGGATGGCCAGGTGCCGTGGGGGCCCTCGATCTTCACGCTCGGCGTCGACGTCCAGGGCGATGGCCTCTACTTCGAGGGTCTTGGCTGGGCTTACGGCTTGGAAAACTGGGGCCTCGGAAAGGGCTTTCTTCCAGGCCCGACTGATGTGCCCGGCGAGGGTGCCTGGGCGCTGCTAGAGACAGTAGCCACTCGCACATTCGTCATGCCGGGCGGCAAAGCCTATGGCTTTGACCAGATCTGTGTCGACGGCGGCTACAACACCGAAGCGGCAAAGGCATTCTGCCGCCGTAGCCCAAAGCGCCTGGTCGTGTTCGGCCGACCCGGCTGGTCGATGCCGATCCTGGGCCGTGGCCAAGCCATCGCATTCGAGCTTGGGCGAAACTACCGCCGCAAGGCGCGGAAAAAGGCGGGTGATGACGCCCACCTAGTCGGCACCTTCGGCGCGAAGCTCTCGTTCTACGGCGCCCTACGCGTCTCGATCGAGTACGCCAAGAGCGGCGGCAAGGGCCCTAAGCCGCGCGGTTTGGTTCACTTTGGTCGCGACGCCACGCCCGACTACTTCGACATGCTGACGGCTGAGAGCGTGGTCACCGAAAAGGTGGGCGGCGAGACCCGGCGTGTCTGGAAGGTGGACGCTGGCCGCCAGAACCACTGGCTCGACTGCCGCGTCTACAATCGCGCGGCGGCCGAGGCGCTCGCGCTCGACAACCTGTCAGAGGCAGATTGGCTCGCCGGCCAGGCGCAACGCTACGCGGCTGCTGATCCCAACCAGGGCGACCTGGTCAGCATGATGAACCGCCCCCTTTCGGAGTCTGCTGCGTCCTCTGCGGCTCCGGAAACCTCCGCCGCTGCTGTCGCCGCTGGGGCAGCAGCGGCGGAGGTACCCAACCAAGATCCTGACGATGACTGGATCGACAACCGTGACTGGAGCTTCTGATGCCGGCACCCGACTACGCCGCCGAAATCTCCGCGCTTAGGTCGGGTCTCGCCAACAGCGAGCTCACGATCGAGACCAATGGCGAGCGGGTCACCTATCAGTCCTTCGCCGATATCGAGAAGCGCATCCGCTACTTTGAGGGGCTCGCCGCGAGCGCCTCCGGGTTGGGGAATTCATCTTCGTTCGGCTTTTCGGCCGTCGCCTTCGATCGGAGCTAGGCCATGAAGCTGGGTGACTTGATCGACCGCGTCATCGAGCCCTTTGCGCCAAGCCTGGCCCGTAAGCGCCAGGCTGAGCGCATGGCCCTTGAGGTGCAGCGCCAGTACGACGTCGCCGCGTATGGTCGGCGAACGCAAGGCTGGCGCAGGACGGCGGGCAGCGCGGATCGAGAGATCCGCCAAGGCCTGAAGGGCGCACGAAACGCCGCGCGCGAGCTGGTGCGCAACAACAAGGTGGCGTCGGCCGCACTGCGCATCATGACGTCCAACGTCGTCGGCGACGGGATCTCAGCGCGGGCGCAGCATCCCGACGAGGCCATCCGGCGACGCGCCCAGGACGAAATGGACCGCTGGGCTGAAAGCAAGGTCGACGGATTCCAGGACTGGTACGGCTGCCAAAAGCTCCTGTTTCGCGGCGCTGCTGAGGGCGGCGACATGCTTCAGGTCTGGGAGCCCGATGACAAAGGGCCTGACGGCTTCATTCGGGTTCTTGAGGGCGACTATCTGGACGAGACGCTGAACGAAGACCGCGCCGGTCATGCGCGTATTGAACAAGGCGTCGAGTTTGATGATCGGGCGCACCGCGCAGCCTACTGGCTGTTTGATCAGCATCCTGGGCACAACGGCGGCTCCTGGGGGCGCTCGCGGCGCTTTCTGGCCCGACACGTCGACCATGTGTTCGAGCCCCTCAGAGCAGGCCAGGCGCGCGGGATTTCCTGGTTCGCGCCGGTCGCCATGGATCTGCGCGACATCCAGGACGCCTGGGATGCGCGACTGATGCAGTTGAAGGTCTCCGCATGTCTGGCTCTGGTCCTGACGCCCGGAGAAGGTAGCGGCCCGACCAATCCGTTCGGCGAAGAGGCGGCGGGCGGCGAAGGCGGCGGTGATGGAAAGCGCCGACGCGAGCCTGAGACCATCCGCCCTGGGATGATCCTTCGAGCGCGTCCCGGTGAAACGGCGACGACGGTTCAGCCGCCTGCAGGCGGCGATAGCATCGCCTTCATTCGGCAGCAGATCGCCGCCGTCAGCGCCAACCTCGCCCCCTATCATCTGATCAGCGGCGATGTGAGCCAGGCGAACTACTCAAGCCTCCGAGCCGCGTTGCTGGGCTTCTGGGCCAATCTGGATGATTGGCAGCAGAATATGATGATCCCGTTCGTCTGTAACCCGGCGTTCCAGCGTCGGATGGCCCGGCTTGCGCTGGATACAGGCGACACGCGGTTCCTGCAGGTAAAGCCGGTCTGGGCGCCTCCGCCCCGCCGGTTCGTGGATCCTCTCAAGGACGGCTTGGCCGAAAAGCTGGAGATCCGCTCGGGCTTCAAGAGCATGCCGCAATCGCTCAGTGAGCGGGGCCTGTTCTGGCAAGAACATGTCGACCAGATCGCCGAGTTCCTCGCCTTCGCGGACGAGAAAAAGGTGGTCTTCGATACCGACGCGCGGCGCGTGGACGGATCGGGCGGCCTGCAGCCTGCCGTCGGCTACCTGGCCGGCAACACCGACAACCAAAACTAGGAGCCTGCCATGGCCTTGCCCGCCAAGGGTAAGGGCAAGGTGCGCAAGCAAACCCAGCTGCAGACGCAGCGTCGGGATGCGGTTGCCAGCACCTATGACCCTGAGAACCATACCATCGAGCTGACGGCGGCGACCTCGACGCGCGTGCTCCGCTACAGCTGGGATTTCGGTCCCTACTGGGAAGAGCTCGACATGACGCCGCAAGCGCTGGACGCGCGGCGCCTGGACGCGGGCCAAGTCCCCCTGCTGGACACCCACGCCCGTTGGACGATCGACGATCAGCTGGGCGACATCGTCGCCCACCGCTTCGACGCCGAGGGTTTGGTCACTACGGCCAAGTTTGGCCAGGTCACCGAGCGCAGCAAGAACGCCGAGGCGCGCGCCGCCGCCCGAGAAATCAAGGGTGTCAGCATCGGATACAACCCCAAGCGCATGGTGCGCACGGGCGAGGAAGACGGTGTCCCGATCTTCCTGGTGACCCTCTGGGAGCTGACGGAAGTCACGCTCTGCCCGGTTCCGGCCGATCCCGTTTCAGGGGTGCGATCGGCGGAAGACATCCACCCCTGCATCATCGACATGGAGACCCGAGACATGGATCCGGAAGACGAAAACCAGGCCGGTGACCCGGCTACGACGGCGGAAACCCGCACGCCGTCGCCCGCGCCGACTGGCGAGACCCGGGCCGCGCCCTCGGCGCCCCTGGTGATTGATCAGGGCGCCCAGCCCGGTGCGAACGCCGTTCGCATGGACGCCGTCCAGGCGCTGACCTTCGCCGAACAAGCCCGCAGCTTCGGTATCGACGACGGCCAGGTCCGTACCTGGGTGACTACCCTTTCGCCTGACGCGGCGCGTTCGGCGCTGCTCAATGCCGCCGCCGAACGTCAGAAGACGGATGCGCCGCTCACGCCGGCAATGTCGGGCGCGCGGATCACGGTCGATGAGCGTGACACCATGCGCTCGGCGATCGAGGGCGCGCTGATGTACCGCTATGAGCCGGAACGGTACGAGCCGAAGGGTGCTGCGCGCGAGTGGATCGGCATGAGTCTGCTCGAAATGGCCCGCGCCAACTTCGAGCGTAACGGCGATCGCAGCGTTCGCGGTATGAACAAGCGCCAGCTGGCCAACCACGTTTTCGAACGCCAGCACACGACCAGCGACTTCCCCTCGGTCCTCAGCAACGTCGCCAATAAGACGCTTCGCGCTGGGTACGAGGCCTCGCCGCAGACCTTCCGTGCTTGGCAGCGCCGCGCCACGGCGCCCGACTTCAAGCAAATCACCCGCCTGCAGATGGGCGGCGCGCCGTCGTTCCTGCTGGTTCCGGAAGGCGGCCAGTTCAAGATGGGGACCATTGGCGAGGGCAAGGAAGTCTACGCCCTGGCGACCTACGGCCGGATCTTCACGATCTCGCGCCAGGTGCTGATCAACGACGACGTCGATGCGTTCACCCGCATCCCGACCATGTTCGGCCGGGCCTGCGCGGACTTCGAAAGCGACGCGGCCTATGCGCCGCTTATCGCCAATCCGAACATGGGCGACGGCGTGGCGCTGTTCCACGCTTCCCATGGCAACCTGGCTGGTTCGGGTGCTCTGCCTGGCGAGACCACCTGGCAAGCGGCGGAAACCGCCTTCGGCGCTCAGGTGGGTATCGAGGGCCGCCTCATCAACATCCTTCCGGCCCATATGATCGTGGCGACCAAGGATCGGGTGCCGGCGCTCAAGCTTCGCGGTTCGACGGTCTCGCAAGCGGCTGGCGCCACCCCGGGCACCACGAACGTTTACGAAAACGGCTTCAACGTGGTCGTCGAGGCTCGCCTGGGTCGCGGCGCTGCCGCTACGCCTTGGTTCGCCGCCGCCAACTACAATCAGGTCGATACCATCGAGTACTGCTACCTGGAGGGCGACAACGGCGTCTATCTCGAGGAAAAGCAGGGCTTCGAGGTTGACGGCATCCAGATGAAGGCCCGCACCGATTTCGCGGTCAAGGCCATCGACCACCGTGGCCTCTACATGAACCCGGGCGTCGCGCCGAACTAAGCCGCCCGCTTCCTATCCGATCCTCCCTGCCTCCGAAGGGCCGCCCGCTGTGGCGGCCCTTCGGCTTTCTGGACCCGCGCAGATCTCCAAGGCCGCCCTGCGCGGCCTTCGACGTCTTCGCCGGAATCGTCCGGCTTCCATCGAAGGACCAGACCCATGAAGAACTATGTGATGCACGGCGACGCGATCGACGTGACGACGCCCGCCGGCGGCCTGACCTCTGGCGTGGGCGCCCTGATCGGCGTCATGTTCGGCGTCGCCAAGCTGACGACCGTCGCCGGCGATCCGAACGTCCTGGTGACGACGGGCGTGCTCGACATGGCCAAGGAAGGCGCGGGCTCCGGCCAGGCCTGGGCGGTCGGCGATCTCGTCTACTGGGACAACACCAACAAGCGCCTGACCAAGACGTCCTCGGGCAACACCAAGGTCGGCTACGCCGTGGATGTCGCCGTGACGACCGCCAACGTCGGCCGCGTTCGCCTGGTGCCCATCATCTAGCGCGCCGGCCCGCGTCGCCTTCCTTCCCTTCCAACTGACCAAGGAGCGCCTAGATGCGCACTTATGCTTGCTTGGCGGCCGTCTCGGCGCTCGCCTTCCTCGCCGCCGAAACCGGTTCGGGCTCAACCCCGCCGGAAGCGCCGCCCGCCCCCACGCCGGACGAGATCGAAGCGGCCGAGAAGGCCCGCGCCGAGGCCGTCGAGATCCTGGCCAAGGCCAAGGATGACGCCGCCGCCCTGCTGGCGGAGGCCGACCAGGTGACCAAGGATGCGGCCGACGCCAAGGCGCGCGCCGACGAGCTCGCCAAGGAAGCCGCCGAAACCAAGGCCAAGGCCGAGGCCGAAAGCAAGGCCGCCGAGAAGGCCATCAAGAAGGCCAAGGCCGACCAGGCCGACCTCGAAAAGGCCCTCGCCGACGTCGAATCGGCCAAGGGCGATCTGGCCGCAGCGCAGGCTGCGCCGGAACCTTCGCCCGCCGCCGAGCCCGCCGAGCCGTATGAAGGCCCGCGCGAGGTCATCGTCTGGGCTGCACCCGGCCACGCCATGCTCGCGGTGGGCATGATGGTCAGCGTTCCGGCCGATGAGGCCGAGGCGCTCCGCGCCCGTGGCCGCGCCCGCATCGCCGCGCCGGAAGAGGTCGAAGACGCCGGCGACGACATCCCCGAACTGCAGGGGCTGTAGACCGTGGCCTCGCCGGCGGAGCGCCGTGCGCAGCTGCTGGAAGCCGCCTACCGCACCTGGGGCGAGCCGGCGGGCTGGATCTCGTCGATCGGCGAGGTTCTCACGGGCATCCGAGTGCGTCGCATGGAGGAGGATGCGCCAGTCGATTTCGGCTCGAACAGCCGCGCGATCGTCGAGCGCATCGTTCTTCGCGTGCGCGCCTCGGAGGTGCCCAGGCCGGCCAAGGGAGATCGCGTCGAGATCCTGGACGGCGACGGCGGGGTCATCGCCGCGTACCTGGTCGCCGATCGGCCCCAGCGCCTGCGCTTTGGGATGGAATGGAAGGTCGAGGCCGAGGAGGCGATCTAATGCGCCCCTCGCTGCAAGGCCCCCGCTCCAAGGATATCGCCAGCGGCCTGGAAGACGACCTGGCGCAGATCCAGACCCGGGCTATGCGCGAGGCCGTCACGCTTTTTCGCGATGACCTTCGCGCCGAGACCCAAGCCGGTCTGATGAGCGCGCGCCTGCCGAAGGTCTGGCGCATGAAGGCCTATCCGGAGGTCGGGGCCAGCCTCGACCCGGCCGGCTGGGTCTATGTGCGAGGCCCTCGCCTGGGCGCGCCCACGGTCGGAACGCCGGCCGCTGTGCTGCTGGACGCCTTCGAGAAGGGCGTTGCAATCTCGGCGCGTCGCGGCGGCTGGCTGGCTATCCCGACCGATGCGGCGGGCAAGCGCGCGCCGGTTCCCGGAGCGCCGACACGCGGGCGCGGATCTCAGCAGGCGCGCATCACGCCGGCGGGCTTTGAGCGCCGCACCGGGATGAATTTGCGGTTTGTGCCGCAAGGCCCGGCCAAGGCCCTGCTGGTGGTCGACAACGCCCAGCGTGAGCGCAGCAGTCGCGGATCTCGCGCGGTGCCCTACACGGGCCGGGGGCGAGGCGCGAAGCTGTACGGCCCGGCCGGTCGGACCATCGTGGTCTTTACGCTGCTGCGCCAGGTGCGCCTGCCCAAGCGCCTCGATTTCACCGGGCCGGTCCAGCGGGCGAACCTGCGCTGGGAGGGCCTGCTGTCAAAGCATTGGAGATAGGCCATGCCGGTCACTGCGCCGCGCCAGTTGCAGATCCTGGAAGGCCTCGAGGCCGCGCTCAAATCGGCCTTGGGCGACATTGAGTTCGCCCGCAACGATTTCACGGCCGCAGACCCCGCCGAGGTCGCGCGCGTCAACATGTTCGACGGCGACCCAGGCCCTCCGGTCGAGGAGCTGCTGGGCGGCCCGAAAACCTACCGCCACGAAATCCCGCTGGAGATCGTCCCCAGCAGGATCGGCGGCGTCGCCGAGATCCACGCCATCCACGGCCGCGTGAAGGCCATGGTCAAAGCCGATCGGTTCCTGACCGGCCTCGTCGATTTTCTGGACCTCTCGGAGGTCGCGAGCGTCCCGGTTCCGATCAGCGAGGCCCAGGCCCTCGAAACAGGTCTGGCGAGCCTCATCGCCGAGTACACCCTCTAACCACGGAGAACTGACATGGGCGCTCGAGCTCGTGGTGCGAACGTCCTGGCGGCGCTCGCTTTCGCATCGACCTATGGGGCCGTTCCGGCCTCGGGCTTCTACAACATCGAGGGCGCGGATCTCGGCGACCTGGGCGACAAGCAGGGCCTGATCCCCGATGACCTGTTGGGCTCCGGCCGCGAGCCAAACCAGCCCACCGACGACGTCATCAACAATGGCGCGTCCATGACGGTGCCGGTCGATACGCGCCTGCTGGGTCTGTGGCTGCGGCTGCACTTCGGCGCGCCGGCGACTACGCAAGGCTATCCGGCGATCGGCTCGATTACGTTCAACGCCAACCCGGCCGCGAATGACACCATCACCGTGGGCGGCCAGGTCTTCACGTTCAAAACGTCGGCGCCGACTGCGAACCAGATCCTGATCGGCGCAACGCTGGCAGACACCATCCGCAACACGGTCTGGGCGCTGAACGAAAGCGCCGTCGCCGGCGTCGCCGCCGCCAGCTATTCCACCGACCGGGAGTTCAAGAGCGTCTCGATCGAACACAAGACGATCGGCACGACCGGCAACACCTTCGCCCTGGCCGCCTCCGCCGCTTCGGTCTCAGGGGCTACGCTTTCGGGCGGGTCTGCGACTGGGCCTTACAATCACGTCTTCACGTCCGGCGCCCTGGCCCTGCCGAACGCCGCGATCGAGATCGGCCATCCGGAAGTGCCCTCGTTCCATATGAACTACGGCGTCATGGCGAACACCGGCTCGATCGGCCTGCAGCGCTCTGGCCTGCTGAACATGGTCCAGGCCGTGATCGCGCAGGGTGAAAAGCTGGCGACCGACACGACGGCCGCCGGCGTGCCGACCGTGTTCAACAATGGCGTGGTCGAGCGGTTCGCCCAGGGCGCCGGCGACATCCTGGATCGCGGCGTCCCGCTGGCCGAGCTCGTCTCGGGCGAGGTCAACTGGAACAACAATTTGGAAATCGCCGAGAACGTCCGTGAGGACGGTCGGATCGACGGTGCGGATCCGGGTCAATTCCAGGCCGGCGCACGCATGACCATGCGCTTCAAGGATCGCCTCTACTACGACCTAGCCCGGGCTCGAAAGGATCTCGACCTGGCCTTCCGTTGGCGCCGGGCGGCGGCTTCGCTCAAGATCCGCCTTCCCTCGTTGCGGATCCCCGCGATGGTCGCCAAGCCCGTCAGCGGGCCTGCGGGCATCCAGCAGACCTATGAGGGCACGGCCTACCGCCACCCGACCCTGGGTAAGACCCTGATCATCACCCTGGTGAACGACGTCGCCAGCTACGCCTAACCCCGCGCGCCGATGCGAACGCCGTTCGCATCGGTCGCCCAGGAGCCTCCATGCTGAACCTGAGAACCGGGCCATCGTCGCCCGAAAACGCCACGGTCGACCTTCCGCAGGGCGGCCGGCTGATCATGCGCCCGTGGAAGTCGGGCGTGCGCCTGGCGGCGGTGCGCCGCTATCGCAAGGCCTTCGAGGAGACCGGCGACGAGGACCTGGCCGACGTGGCCTATGTGCTGGGCGCGGCGGTCGCCGGCGTCGTCGGCTGGGAGGGCATCGGCGTCGACGGCGCGGACTCCGAGCCGGTGGCCTTCAGCCGCGATCTTCTGGGCGCGCTCGAGCAGTTGATCGAGGATGACTTCGAGGTCTTCACCGCGATCAAGAGCCAGTACGTCGTCCCCGCCCTGGATCGGGAGGCGGTAAAAAACGTCTCGTCGCCTCCGCACGCTGGTGGTTCGCCGGCGGAGGCCTAGAGGATAGCGAACCCTTCGTCAGCCGCTGGGGCGGGCGCGACTACTGCGGGGCGTGTGAAACGCCTTGCGAGGGCTGTCCGCTGACGTCCGTCCTCGCGCCCGGCCCTGACGGCGAGCCGGCTGTTCAGTCCGCGCCGCCGAGCCCTGAGCTCGATGAGGCCTGGGGCTTGATCGTGGACTGCGCTCACCAGGTGCGATGCGCCCCCATGGGCGGCGTGGTCGGCCTGGACTTCGGGGCCATCCTCGCCCTGGCCCAGGCGCGCGGCGCCGACACCGCCCTGATCGCCGAGGTCCTGCCCGGCGTGGAGGGCTTCATCACCTATGCTTGGAGCCCGCCCCCGTCATGACGACGCGCCAGATTTCCTATCGTCTGAAAGCGGACGGCAAGGCCGAGCTGCAGCGCGACGCGCGCGACGTCGGCGATGCGCTGCAAAACGCCGGCGATCGGGGCGCGGAAGCCTTCGGCCGCACCGCCAGGAGCCTGCAGAACAACGGCGAGCTCACCGACCGCCAGATCACCAAATACAAGGCGCTGGCGAACGCCGCCCGCGAGGCCGAGCGTGCCGAAGAAGCGCAGCGGCGGGTGAACGAGGCGCTCGGCGTCGGTCGTGGAACAGGCTTCAAGGCCTCAGACTTCATGACCGGCGACGAGCTCGGCGGAAAAGCGCTGACGCGTGGCCAGCGCGCCGGGCGGCTCAACTTGGCCCGTCAGGGCGCCGATGTCTTCACGACCGGCATGATGGGGATGGACCCCGCGCTGATCGCCATCCAACAGGGTCCGCAGATCCTGGACGCAATGGCCCAGGCGGGCATCAAGGCCACTCCTGCCGTCATCGCTCTGGGCGCAGCTGTCACCGCGACGGGCGCGGCGGTGATCGCGCTTGGCGCGGCCGGCGCACAGTACGAGAACCAGCAGGTCAAGGTGAATGCCTCCGTCGCGGGCTTCGGGGCTGCTCTGCAGATATCGGCGGCGCAGTTGGACGGATATGCCCGCGCTGGCGCTGACGCGGGCGATGTCAGTGTCACCTCTGCGACCAACATGGCCATGGCCTATATCGACACCGGCAAGGTCGGAGGCCAAGTACTCGGCGATCTGATCGGCCTGACCAAGCGATATGCGCTTACGACCAAACAGGACATCGACGCCGCAACCCAAGACCTAGCCAAACACTTTTCAACGGGTTCGAAGGGTGCGGAAGAGCTGAACGACCGTTTGCATTTCCTCAATGCAGCTGAGCTTGAGCATATCAAGAACCTCTACGACTCCGGTCGCGAGACGGAAGCGCAGCAGCGGATGATCGACGGCCTCAACAGGCGCTTGGTCGATGCAACGACTGCGACTTCGGGTTGGGACTACGTTCTTCAGGGCTTGGGTCGAACGGCCGAGGATGTTTGGCGCAAGGTTGGTCGCGCGATCGCGGTCGCCATGGGCGGCGGCACTGATCAGGAAAAGCTCAAGCAGCTCCTGGATCAGCGCAACATGGCGCGGATCAAGGGATGGTCGACGCAAGAGATCGATCAAGAGATCGGAACGGTGCGCGGTCGGATCAGCGCCCAGGTCGCTGAGCAGGCTAGGGTTGCGGCGAACGTCCGTGACACCGACCGGGCTGCGATCTCGGCTCGGTACCGCGACCCCAAGGTCCAGGCCCTGCAGGACAAGCAGAATGAGCTGACGAAGTACCTCGGGCTGGGCGGAGACCGAGGCGATACGACCGCGAAGGCAATCCAGGCCGACATCGACGCTCTGAAAAAGGGCTACGGCTCTGCGGCCGACATGGCCACCAAGTTGGAGGCCGCGCACAACAAGGCATTACGCGAGGGGAGCCGGGCCGATCGCAAGCGCGAGAGCGACGCCCGGAAGGCTGAGCGCGAGGCCGAGGAGGCCATTCGCTTGGACGGGATGCGAGCCGATCACGCGGTCGACAACCTGCGTCGCATCGCCCAGGCGCGCGGCGACGAAAGCACCCTCGACTACCTCGAGCGTCAAGGTCGCCTGCAGGACGAGATCAATCGCTATCTGCGCGAGGGCTTCAACCTCACTCAGGCGACCGCCAACGCACGGGCGCAGATCACTGCGGAGATGAGCGCCGAGGCGGAGGCCAGGGCCAAGGGGCTTTCTAATCCTGACGGCTTCGTCTCGGCGGACGCTCGCATCGCGGCGGCTCTCAAAGACGCGAACATCAAGCCCTTCAGCGCGATGGATGAGTACATCGAGCGCTTCAGGCTTTCGACCAGGTCCGCGTTCGAGGACGGCCTGATGTCTGGGATCATGTCGGGCAACTTCTGGGACGCGTTCCGCGATCGCCTGAAGTATGCGGCGGCCGACGCCCTAGCGCGTAGCTTTGCGACCAACTTGTTCGGATCGGATGAACCCGGAGGCAAGCCCGGCAAACTGGTAGCCTTGGCTTCCAAACTGCTTCCGAAGTTCGCCTTCGCCACCGGGACTGACTACGCGCCGGGCGGACTATCGCTGGTCGGCGAGTACGGGCCGGAAATCGTCGATCTGCCGCGTGGCGCGGGCGTCCGCACCGCCGCTGCGACGCAGTCGATGCTGCAGAGCCTGGCCGGCCGGGCCGCCAACGCCTCGCCGGGGGAAGTGGTCAATTTCCACTACAGCCCGACCTATCGCCTGCAGGGTACGGCCGAGGAAATCCGCGCCATCCGCGTGGAGATCGACCGGGACCGTAAGGCGTTCAAGGAGAACGCGGTCGCCGCCTATATCGACGCCAAGAACCGGCGCAGAGTCTAACAGGAGCCGACATGCCCACGTTCCCGCTCGCCATGCCCTCCAAGGGGCCTGGCGCGATAACGTTCGAGCCTCGCCGCGTCGATCGCTTGTCGCCAACATCGGGCGCGCGCGTGTCGTCCGTCGCCTCTGGCTGGCCGCTCTGGTACGGCAAGTACACCCTGGGCAAGGGCCTGGGCGCGCCCGGGTCGGACGAGTGGCGAGCCTTCGTCAACCGCCTGGACGGCCCGGGCCGCTACTTCCTGGGCCGTGACTATCGCCGCCCCTACCCTCTGGCCTATCTCGAGACCCAGCTGGCGGGCCTGGCGCGCGCCGCCGGCGGGGCTTTCGATGGGGCGGCGTCGACCTGGTCCAGGGCGACGAGCTCGGAGAATGAGCCCCAGCTGGTGCTGTCGGGCTTGCCCGCCAACATGGTTCTCAGCCTGGGCGACTATGTCGGCTTCCGCTGGACCACGGGCGGCGAAGACCGGCGCGCCCTGGTGCGCGTCCAGGCGGCGGCACAAGCGACCGGCGAAGGTTGGGCGGAGCTCATCGTCCGGCCGGCCGTGCATCTGATCGTCCCGCCGGGCGCGGTGGCGCATTTCGACAACCCGGCCTGCCTGATGAAGTTGATCCCCGGCGAGACCGAGCTCGGCGACGTCGATCGAAGCGGATCCATTTCGGGCGTTGTGGCCGGCATCCAGGACCTGGCGTCATGAAGGTGTTCTCAACGGCGGCGCTCGAGGCGCTGGAGGCTGGCGGGGCCATTGTCACCGGGGCGGTGCAGATCGTCACCGCGCCCAACCCGGTGCAGGTCTGGGGCGGCTTTGGCGTTCTGACCTTGGGCGACCTGGTCTTTCAGGGCATCGGCGATCGGGGCCTGGCTCAGGTCTCGGCCGGCGCCCTGGGCGGCGCAGCGCAGGAAACGACCTTGACGCTGAGCGGCCTCGAGCCTGCCGTCCTGGCGCTGCTGGACCAGACCGCCATCCGCAACGCGCCGACGGTCATCTGGCGGCTGCTGTTTGATCGCAATGGCCAGACCTTGCTGGACGCCAAGGTGTTTACGCGAGGCCGGCTTGACCAGCTGGTGAGCGACGAGACGGTGGGCGGCGAAGCGACGCTGAGCGCCATGATCGAGGGCGCAGCGCGCGGGCTGGGGCGATTCCGCGGTCGCATGCGAAGCGCCGCCGACCAGCAGCTGAACGCTCCAGGCGACGATGGTTTCAAGGCCGTCAGCTACGCCGGAACCAAGACCATCTACTGGGGCGGTAAGATCCCCTCGACTGTCACGTCCGTGACCTATCCGGCCGTCGTTGCCGGCGGCTACCTCGACAAATTCCAAGAGTAGGACGGCCCGCCATGGTCCGCGATTACGAGGCGCTGCACTTGTTTGTGGCGTCGCACATGCGAACGCCGTTCGCATGGGGAGAGCACGACTGCGTCACCTTCGCGGCGGGCGCGGTCCAGGCGCTGACGGGCGAGGATCCCTTGGCGGTCTATCGCGGCCAATGGCGATCGGCTGCGGAGGCGACCCGGCTGATCGCCAGCCTGGGCGGCCTGGAGGCGGCGGTGGGCGCCGTCTTGACGCCGGTCGCCCCTGGGCATGCCCAGCGCGGCGATGTCGCCGGCTGGCGGGATCTGGAAGGCCGGCTGCAGCTGGCCATCGTTGAAGGTGACACCCTGGTGGGGCCCGGCGAGCGCGGACAAGAGCGCTTGCCGAGATCCGCCATGGTTCTGGCGTGGAGCGCGGGCTGATGATCTCCCCAAAGCACGCTGCGCGCCTGCGCGTCTTCGCGGTCACGGCGGTCGTGGCCCTGGCGGCGCCGACGATGGCGCATGCCGACCCAATCACCACGCTGATTGTCTCGGCGATCAATGTCGTCGCCGGGGCCGGTATCGCGGCGGCGGTCGGCAACTTCCTGGTCGTCTACGGCTCGATCCTCTATCAGGCCGCCGCCACCTTCGCGCTGTCCAAGGTGAGCGGCTCCAAGGCCGCCGCCGCGCGCGATCGGCAGGCCTCGGTCCAGCAGCTGTCGGTGGGCGAGGTTCCCCGCGAAGCGATCGTGGGCGAGGCCGGGACGGGCGGCTCGCTTGTTGACGCCTATTGGTTCGGCGGTGCGAACGGCACGGACTGGAACGTCTTGGTGATCGCCGTGGCTGATCACCGCTGCCACAGCCTGGTCGGCTTCTATGAGGGCGACAACTATCGCGCCTTTTCGGGTGACGGCTTTGTCGCCGGCTATAACAACCAGCTGCGCGTCTACTGGCGCGCCGGGACGGCGACCGACGCCGCGCTGCCCTCAGACCTCTCGGGCCTGGGCCCAGCGACCGCCACGGGCGCGCTGCAAGGCGTGGCGCGGGTGATCGTGGCCTACAAGGCCGACGCCCCCGATGCGAAGAACCCGATCTGGACCACGGGGCGCCCCAGCTTCCTTTGGGTGGTCAAGGGCCTGCTCTGCTACGACCCGCGCAAGGACAGCACGGTCCCGGGCGGTTCAGGTGCGCATCGCTGGGATGATCCCAGCACCCGCGAGTGGACCGAAAACACAGAGATCTGCCGATACAACATCAGTCGCGGCGTCTACTTCCTGGACCAGGTGGATCAGCCCGCGTCGCTGATGCTGGGTCGGGGTCTGTCGGCCTATGAGGCCCCGCCCGCCCGCGTCTTCGCGCCCGCGAACCTCTGTGACGAGGTCGTCTCCTGGACCGACACGGCGACCGGCCTGACCTATAACGAGCCGCGCTACCGTGTCGGCGGGGTGATCAGCGCCGACCAGGACTTCAACACGGTTGAGCAGTGGTTCGCCGACGCCATGGCCGGCTTTGTGATCCAGCCGGAGGGCGGCGTGGCGGTCGAGCCAGGCCAAGCCAAGTCGCCTGTCGCGGCGATCACCGATGATGACCTGGTCGTCGGCGGATCGGTGCAGTGGTCAAACGAGGTTTCCGACGCGGACCGCATCAACAGCGTGGTCGTCAGCTATGTCGAACCCAGCCAGAAGTTCGCCATGACGACGGCGGGCGTGCTGCGCGACGACACCGACATTCTGAGCGACGGCGGCCCTAAGGAGACCTCTCTCTCGCTGAACCTGGTGCGCCATCGCAGCCAGGCGCTGCGGATCGGCGAGATCAAGCGGCGCGGCGCCCGCCTCGAGCGGCGCGGCCTGCTGACCCTGCCGCCGAAATTCGCCGGCCTCGAGGAAGGCGACTGGATCACCTACACGTCCGACTACCGGACCAAGGGCGAGACGGTCACCATGCGCGTCAACAAGTACGCGCTCGACGAGGCCTGGCGGAACACCCTGGTGCTCGAGGAAACCGCCTATGCGGTCTATGGCTTCGGCGCCCTGGCGGTAGAGCCTGCGCCGACGCCCGTCGTCACGCCGGTGGGGGCTTTGGCCCTGGCGGGTGTTGCGGCGACGGCGATCACCTTGACGGGGACGGACGGCAGCGCGCTGCCCGCCGTTCGCGTGTCCTGGACAACGCCGGTGGACGCGGCGATCACCCAGATCCGCGCCGAGATCCGGCCGAACGGCGGAACGGACGTGACGCCGACGACGACCGGCGAGGTCAGTGCGGGCGTCATGAACGTGACCGCCGGCGTGCCGTCATCCGGCGTGATCCAGGTGCGCCTGGTGCCCCTCGGCGCGCCTGGACGGGCGATCACGCCCAGCAGCTGGATCACCTTGACGACGGGCGCCCTTGTCGCGCCGCCCCTGACGCCGGACACCACGCCGCCAGGGGCGCCGTCTTCGATCTCGGCCGACACGTCCATGGGCTCGATCTTCCTGCGCTGGACCGATCCGTCAGACGCGGATCTCGACAAGATCGAGCTTTGGGAATCTAGCTGGAATGATCGGTTCACGGCGCAGAAGGTGGCCACGGTCGCGGGATACGCCGGCGGTCGCAACGGCTGGACGCGATCGGGTCTGGATAGCGGTGTAACCCGCTACTACGCCCTTCGAGCGATCGACCGTTCGGGCAACGTCTCGGGTTGGTACCCGGCCGGGCCGACGGACATGTTCGCAGCCACGACCGACAGTCTCGCAATCGCCGACTTCCCAGCCGATCTTGAACCGGTCGGCGTCTTCCCGACCCTGCCCAGCCCTTCGGGCTACGCTGGCCCCAAGACCATCCGCGTGGCGAGCGACGGCAAGCTCTATCGCTATGTGGCCGGGGCCTGGGTCACGGGCGTGGCGGCGGCCGACATCGCCGGCACGATCGGCGATAGCCAGATTGCGGCGCTGTCGGCGGTCAAGCTCGCTGGCCAGATCACCACGACGCAAATTCAGGACGGCTCGATCCAGACCCCCAAGCTGGCGGCTGGGTCCGTGGCGGCGGGCAAGATCGCGGCGGGCGCTGTCTCGGCGCTGGAAATCCAGTCAGGCGCCATCACGACCACCAAGCTGGCGGCCGGGGCGGTGACGGCGAACGAAATCGCGGCGGGCTCGATTACGGGCGACCGGCTGACCGCCGGGACCGTGAGCGCGGCTTATATCGGGGCGGGCGCTGTCTCGACCGACAAGCTGGCGGCTGGCGCGGTCACGGCTGACAAGGTCTCGGCGTTCTCGATCACGGCCGACCGCTTGGTGACGGGGCAGCTTGATACCTACTACATCAAGGCCGGGGCCATCGCGAACGCTGGGCTCGTCGATTGGTCGGGCTCGACTCTGTTGTCGGCGTCGGCCGGATCTCCGTCGGTGATCGGTTCGGGGATCAGCGTCGAGGTTCGGGGCGGCGGCGGGGCCTACACGACCATCCAACTGACCTACTACGTCGCGGCTGTGAACGACGATCTGGTCAATCAGGTCGGGCTCTGGATCAACCTGGCTGTAACCGGCGGGTTCGGGTCGTTCTTTACGGGCTGGGACGCCGCGCTTGTGGAACCCGGCAACCCGGCGACCCTGACGGTTCCCGTGCATCTGCGGTTGCCCGGCTCTGGCTACATCAACTTCACGCCCGTGGCCTTCGCCAACCCGGCGGGCGGCTCGCCGCAACTGTACGTCAACCGCGTGAAGCTGCTGCCGACCGCGATCTACAACGGATAGGGAGGGAGGCTATGGAAGAGCAGCAAGCCGATCCGCCCTCGGTCAATGCGTTGATCGAAGCCAAGGTCGCCGAGGCTGTCGCGACGGCCTTGGCGGCCCGTGATGAGGCCGACCGCGAGCGCCTGGCCGCCGCCGAGGCGGCCCGGTTGCAAGAGGTTATCGCCCGGGCCTTTTCGGGCCTATTGACCGCGATCGACGCGGCGGGCGCGGTCGAGGCTGATCGACAGGCCGCGCTCGCTCAAATGTTTGGCGGGCTGGCCTCGGCAGTTGAAAAGGCCATCGAGCTAGAGCGCGTCTCTTATGCGGCGCGCCCTCTCAAGGTCGCCTTGTTCGATCCGGCGGGGCGCTATTGCGGCTTCTCGGATCATCGCGCCGACCTGACAGACCAGCTCGAAAGCGACCCCTTCACGCGGCTCGCCTGGCGGCCGGAATGGGATGACCTCGAACAGGTCGAAATCGCCCTGCCGAGCGGGCGCGGGACGGGCGTCTTTCGCCTAGCGGTTCCCGACCTCGCCGACATTCCGGGCGGCCTGGAAGAGGCCGCTTCGCAGCGGTTCGCCGACTACCCGGTGCCCGACCTGACCTGACCCAACCATGCGAACGCCGTTCGCATCACCGCGACGCCCGCAGGCGCTCGCGCGACCCCCTATGCCTGGAGCCCCTGATGAGCACCGCGACCCTTCGCGAACCCTGGGACACCGTCTTTACGGACGGCGACTGGTTGATCGACGTGGCCTTCCGCCTCGACGCCGGCGACGGCGCGGACCAGGCCGAGGACATCACCGCCTACGACCACTATCTGACGCTCAAGCGCCGCGCGCCGGTCCTGGGCCAGGCGGCGGAGCCCATCCTGCTGTCGACCGAGGACGGAAGCCTGCAGGTGACCGCGCCCAACCTGGTCGGCCCGCGCGTCCGCGCGCCCCAGCTGCAGACGTGGCCCGAGGGCGTCTATGACGTCGAGCAGTCCTGGACCCGTCCGGACGGCACGACCGAAGTGGTGTTTGTCGCCACCGTGCGGATCCAGACCGGGCTTTCGGTCGGCGGCTCGTTTGCCTCGCTTCCCCTGCCCTCGAGCGGCCCGTCCCTGACAGTGATCCGTGGCCCGGGCCAAGCCCGCGTGGTTCGCGGCACGCGCGGCGCGGCGGGGTGGAACGGCTGGACGCCCGTGCTGGCCACCGACGATGCGACCGACCCGCCGCATCGCCTGCTGAAGGTGATCGACTGGGCGGGCGGCGGCGGCGTCAAGCCGACGGTCGGCGCCTGGGTCGGTGACGGCGGCCTGGTCACCGATCCCGACGACGCGGCCGATTTCGGCGGCGCGGCGACGGCCAATGTGATCGCCGCGACGACAGCAGCGGTCGCGGCCACGGCGGCGGCCAATGCGGCGGCGACCAACGCCAACGACAAGGCGGGCCTCGCCGATGACGCGGCCGACCTCGCCAACGAGAAAGCCGCGCTCGCCGACGCCAAGGCGACCCTGGCCGACCAAAAGGCCACCCTGGCCGATCAGAAGGCCTCGGCGGCGCAGGCGGCCAAGGAAGCGGCCGACGCGGCCACAGCCGCCGCCAACACCGCCGCCGCCCTGGCCAACACCAAGGCCAACTTCGCGGACGGCAAGGCGACCCTGGCCGACCAGAGGGCGACCGAAGCCGCCGCCGCGACGGTCGCCGCCAACGCCGCCACCGGCGACGCCAACACGGCGGCCGACGCGGCCAACGCCGCCGCGACCTCGGCGAACGTCACGGTCGGGGCGGCGCTGTCGGCGCTGTCGGCCGTCACGGGCCAGACGGTGCAGGAAGCCGCGTCGAGCCGCGTGCTGTCGGCGGGCGACAACGCCAAGCTGATCGCCTGCACCTCGCAGGGCCTGAATTTCATCTACGTCCCGGCGGGCTTGGCGGCCAACTATCGCGTCGAGGTCATGAAGGCCGGCGGCGGCGACGTGTACGTCATGGCCCTGGCCGGAACGCCCGCCGTGGTCACCGGCCCGGCCGGCAAGACCGGCCTGACGACGGCCTGGGCGACCGAACTGGTCCGCCAGATCACGCCCAACAACTTCGCGGTGACCGGCGGCGAGAGCGCCGCCGCGCCGCCCGCGATCAACCTTCCCGCCTTCAACAGCCCCCTGGCCTCTGGCCAGTGGCTGGCCTGGTTCGCCTAAAGGAGATCCGAACCCATGTCCGTGATGCAATCGAAGAACATGCTCGACGCCGCCGGCCTCCCGACGCCGATGGCGGTTCGCACCCCGACCGATGGCGTCAACCGCCCGGTTCACCACTCCGAAGTGGTCGCCCTGCAGCGCGAGGTCACGAGGCCCGCCAACACGACCGCCTATATCGCGGGCGACGCGATCGGCGCGGCGGGCGACGTCAAGTTTCAGTTCGACATCAAGGCCGCCGGCATCCCGTCGGGCCTGATCGTCGCCGCCCGCCTGATCCGCGACCAGACCAGCAACGCCAGCGTGCGCTTTCGGGCGATCGTGAACGATGCGCTGCCCGCCTCGCTGCCGGCGGCCGACAATGACCCGGCGCCGCTGGTCTATGCGAACCGCGCCTCGCGCCGGGGCTGGATCGACTTCGCCAACCCGATTTCGGGCGCGGCGGCCGGGTCGAACTGCCTGGAATATGCCGGCGTGCTCAGCAACCCGCAGGGCGTACCGGTCGATCCGGCCGACGGCGTGCTGACGCTGGTGCTGTCGACGCTGGACGGCTTCGCCGCCGTCTCGGGCGAAAAGTTCGTCATCGAGCTGGACCTGGTGGTCTAAGCCATGGCGATCACCGGAGCGGTCGGCACGGCGCTGCGCCAGGAAGCGCCGTATCTCGCCGAGATCCAGATGGGCGCGCAGCTCATCATGGACTTTCAGGGCGCCCGCACCGGTGGGCGGCCCTACTACTGGTATCGCGGCACGCGCTACGCCAGCCCGGAGAAGGTGCCGGGCTGGTCGTTTTCGCGGGCGTCGGTGGGTCTGTTCGACGACAGCGGCGGCAAGCTGATCCAGTTCCCGGCCGGTGCGCCACGGATCACGGATCGTGGGCTGTTGGTCGAGGGCGCGCGGACGAACAGGGTTGGTATCAACAACGCCAACCCGACGGTGACCGCTGGCGTGTCAATGGGGGGCGATGCGGCGGCCACTCTGCAACTTGTCGATGACGTTGCCGCACTGGAAGCCGCTGGGCTCTCTGGCGTCGTCACCGGAGGCAAGGTTTTCTTCGTTGACAACAGCCTCGGGGTATCGACGGCGTTTCTTTCGATAACCGGCCCGGTGGCCAACACCAACCCTCACACGTGGTCGGCCTACGTTCGCGGTTCGGGGGCGGCGCGCTTTAGAACGTCGATTGGCGGCGAGAATATCGGTACGTCTTTCAGCCTGACGTCGGGCTATGTGCGCCAGACCGCAACAGCATCGCCCGTTTCTACCGCCCGGGTCTTTGCTCTTTCGATCAACTCGGGCTCTAGCGTCTACGTCATTCTTCCGCAGCTCGAGGAGGGTGCGGTTGTCAGCTCGCCGATCCCGACCAACGGCGCGGCAGTTACGCGGGCGGGCGACGTGCCTTTGGTCAATCTCGCCTCGGCGCTGACCTTGCCGGTGAGCTTGTCTGTCGCGCTCGAAGCCCTGGGCGATCTTGGCCAGGTTGCGACGCAGACCTTTGCGTCGCTGGCGCAGACGGCAGGCGGCCGGATCACGCTGGAAAGGTCGGCCGGCGGTACGGCCCGCGCGTCGGACGGTGGCGGGGTCATCACCGGCACCAGCGCCACCCGACCCGGCGCGCGCATCCTGCGAGGCGCGGTGCGCGAGCTGGCGGACGGGTCGGTCAAAACGGCTTGGGACGGTACCGTCTTCGCGGGCTCGACCACGGCCCCGGCCGGTCCGTTCGATCGGCTGGATATCGGCCATCGCAGTGGCGGGCTGACACCCGCCGACGGGATTATTCGTAGCGTGATCCTCTACGGCGCGCTCGACGATACTCAGCTTGGGAGGGCGGCATGACCGCTTTGACGTGGAACCCAGCCCTGGTCGACGGGCCCATCGCCGTGCCGATCTATGGCCCGGCCGATCCGGTGACCGGCGAGCGCCCGGTCATCGGCGGCCGGGTCGGCTATCACCTGAATGTCGCGCGGTCGGCCATGCCGGCCGGGGCGGCGGGCTATGAGGTCGATCCCGAGCCCGCGACGCCGACGCGGGTGTTTGCGGGCGATTGGCGGGGGGAAGATGGCCGCTGGGCTCTGACGGCCCTGTTGCTGTTTCCCGACGAGGCGACGGCCATCGCGGCCTTGCCGGGGCTCTGGTCTGAGGCGGCCTAGTCCAGTTCGATCCGCTTGGCCCCGATCGCGGCCAGGCACATCAGCAACCACGCTGCGCCGAACTTGCCGCCGCTGATCTTGTTGGCGACCGTTTTTTCGACCTCGCCTATGCGACGCGCCAGTTCGGCCGTTGTGACGCCCTTGCGAACCATTTCGGCGCGCAGGGTGTTGCGCGCGACTTCAGACCAGTCGGTGACCATGCCGTCAGGGTAGCGCCTGACGGCGCTATTGCTAAAAGCGGGCTGTAATCCCAATATTCCGGGAATGAAGACCGGAAAAGCGGGACGCTATGCGAATCAGGCCGCCCTCTGGGCTGTTGTTGGCTGCTGTCTTATCGCTGGCGCTCTGGGTTGTCCTGGGGCGGCTGTTGCGGGTGATCTAGCATCCGCGCCGCCGCCCCGTTGGGACGCCGGGCCTTACACGGCGCGCTGGCTTTACCTGAATGACGCGGGCCGGGCGTGCGAGCGTCGGCTTGGCCAGCTACCGCCGCCTCGGCGCGTGGTCGCTTGCTATGACCCGGCGACCGACGAAATCCTGATCTCGCGCGACTGCGATCCGTCCTTGGGGCGTATCGGTCCTGTCTGCGCGGCGCTGCGCCGTCACGAAGAGGGTCACGCGCGAGGCGGCGCGCACGATCATCGCGGCAACTGGTTTCCGGGGCCCTGGCTGCAGGCGCTCGGCAACTAGCCCGAACGCCTTTGCGCCCATGGCGGCGCTGTTTTCAGCTTAAGGAGGGGCGGCCGATGGCCGACAATTCAGGGGATCCGCAACTGATTGCGGTGTTGGGCAAGCTCACGCCCTACGCGCCCGGCGTCGCCGGCGCGGTGCTGTCGCTGGCGTTCGGCGAAAAGCTGACGGTGCGGGGCAAGGCGCTGAGCGTCCTGGGCGGCCTGGCCAGCGCGCTGTGGGTCGCGCCGGCGATCGTGGCGGGCCTGGGGGCCGTGTGGCCCTGGGGCAAGCTGCCGGGCGAGTTCGGCAGCGCCTTCTCGTTCCTGACGGGCCTGTTCGGCATGATCGTGCTGGCGGGCTTGGCCCAGGCGGCGGCGAAGTATGCGGGCGATCCGCTGAAGCTGATCAAGTTTGAGGTCGGCGGCCTGCGGATCGGCGGCGGGGAGGCTTAAGCCATGATCGTCCTGGGCCTTTCCATCGTCGCGGCGGGGATCTTGATCGCGACGGTCTGTCTGCTGCTGCTGGGCTGGGGCGGCCTGCTGGGCCGCGCCCAGCGCCTGGGCCTGGCGCTTTTCGCAGCCGGCATGGTGCTGGCCGCGATTCCGCGGTTCAGCGGTCACCCGCCCAGCTGGGGCGATCTGATCATGCTGGCCGGCCTGGCCGTGTTCCTGTGGTCGACCTATGGGCCCAAGATCCTGCGCCACGCGGACGGCCTGGACGGCAAGATCGACAGCCGGATCCACGTCGGCGCGATCGACATCGACGCCACCGCCATCACCCGCGCTCTGACTGTCGATCGACGCCGGCGGCGCGGCTTCTAAGCCTCGCGTGCGAACGGCGTTCGCATCGCTCTTTTCCCGTCAACATCAATACAAGGCCTGTCCATGACCTGGATCTGTCAGCCCCTCGAGCGGAAGAACGAAGCCGGCGAGCCTTCCGGGCTTTGGCATCTCACGGCGGAAAGTGACGCCGGCGGTGTCTTTGTTGTGGGGTGTGACCATGACCACGCCAGCGCGGAAGAGGCGCAAGACTGCGAGGATGCGCGCGAGCGGATCGGCCAGGCGATCGGCTTCCCCTATCGGCGCAAGGGAACAAAGATCGAGCTCTTCCGGCTTGAAAGTCATCCGCTGGCGCGGAAGTTCTACAGCCTGATGCGGGAGCTCGACAGCCTGCCGGGGGATCCGCGCGCCACAGACCTGGTCAATCAGTTAGGCCAGGTCCAGCGAAACACCCAAGCCCTGCTCGACGATCCTGAGTACTTGGCCAAGGTCTAAAGACCGGTCGGGCGATCACCGCCTTCAGCTCCCGATAACCTAACCCAGGAGACCGCGCCATGCAGATGAGCGCGCATTTCACGCTGGCCGAAATGACGGTCAGCGCCCGCGCCAAGCGCGAGCGCATCGACAACACCCCGCCCCCCGACATCATCGCCCGCCTGAAGGTGGTCGCCGCTCAGATGGAGCGCGTTCGCGAGCGCCTGGGCGGCAAGCCGATCACCATCACCAGCTGCTACCGCTCGCCGGCGTTGAACGCCAAGACGCCGGGCGCCGCCAAGGCCTCTGCGCACAGCCAGGGCTGGGCGGTCGACTTCGTCTGCCCGGGCTTCGGTTCGCCCCTGCAGGTGGCCGACTGGCTGGCGCGGTCGACGATCAGCTTTGACCAGCTGATCCATGAGCATGGCGTGTGGGTCCACATCAGCTTTGATCCGCGCCGGCGCGGCGAGCTGCTGACGATCGACGGCAAAGGCCCGCGCGACGGTCTGCTCGAGGTGCGCCGATGATCGCCTCCGGCATGGCGCTGCGCGCCGCGCCCTGGGCGCTGGCGATCGCGCTTGGCCTCCTGGTCTTGCGCCAGCATGACCAGCTGGTGACAGCGCGCCTGGCGGCCAAGGACCAGGCGGCCATTGAATACAACCTCCGCCGCGACGTCGCGGACCGCGATCGCCAGATCCTGGACCGTGCCGCCGGCGAAGCCGACGATCGGGGCCAGGCCGACAGGTCCTGCGCCGCCGAGATCTCCAGCAGCTTTCAGAAGGGCGTGGCCGTCGGCCGCGCGATCAACCATGCGAAAACACCGACTGCTGCCGTTCCTGGCCGTCAGCCTGCTGCTGGCGGCGTGCTCGACTACCGGCAGGCCTGGGAAGTCGACGCATTCAAGCCCGGCCGCGCCGGATCCTCCGCCGGCGGCGATCTGCGCGCCCCTCGAGGCTGAGCCTCTGCCGCCCGCCGGCGTTGATCGGGATCTGGTCTATCAGGCGATCGTCGCGGCCCTGGGCGACGAGGCGGCCGTCGCCTTCCTGCAGTGGCGTGAGACCGACTGGCCGGCCTGGGCGCGGCGCGGCTGGCGCCGACTCGAGCAGGGCCAGGCGCGCTGTACGCCCCCGCCCGAAAGCCGAAAACGACCCTAGCCCGGCGTCGGCCGGGCCGATCATTGCTACTAGGTGCTCGCCTTCTCGGCTTGAGCGCTCCAACAAAAAGCCCCGCCGGCTCGCGCTGGCGGGGCTTTTCCGTACCTAAACCGCCACGCGGACCAGACCCAGAACAGAAGTGGGTTCCGATTTGCACACCGCCCCCGCCACCAGCAGGCTCATACATTGAGCCTCGTTGAGGTCAGGACGTAGGAAGCGCGCGAGGTCCCCGAACAGGGTGATCTCGACGTGCGCGCCGCGCGCGTGAGACGTCGGCATGATTTCGATGCGATCGACTAGGGCGCGGGCGGCCGCGATGGCTTGGCGGTCCTTGGGCGAGGGCTTGCCCTTGGTGTACGCCGCGAGCCTCTCCTGAAGGTCGCTGATCCGCTGCGCATAGACGTCGGCGAGGCCGGGATGCAGCGTGATCGGATCGTCGTCGCCGATGCTGGCCAGCTCGTGCTTAAGGGCGTCGCGCTCATCCTCTAGACTCTGCAGGCGCGTTTTTAGGTCGGCGCTGGCGTAGCCGTCGAGGATGGCGTTCAGCGCGCGGTCGATCCTGCGCTGGGTCTCGGCGAGGCGACGTTCAAGCGGCGCGCGGCGGGCTCGCCGATCGCCGGCGTTGGCCTTCCAGCGCTCGTGATAGGCGCGGACATAGATCGCGGCGGCCTCGGGGCTAAGCAGGCGATCTTTCAGGCCGGTCAGGATGCGGTCTTCGACTGCGGCCCGGCCGACCGTGCGGCCATTGGCGCACGCGTGGCGGCCCTTGTTCCGGATCGTGCTGCATTGCAGCCGGGCGCGGCCCGCGACGATGTAGTTCTCACCGCAGGCGCCGCACTTGAGCAGCCCGGTGAAGACGCCGGGCTTAGCCTGATTGGCCAGGGTGCTGGGCTTGGTCTCCGACGTGATGGCCAGCCGTTCTTGGGCGGTAGACCAGGTCGCGTCGTCGATGATCCGGAGCTGCGGAACCGGCGTTCGTTTCCACTCGCCCTCGGGCTTGATCGTCTGCACGCGCTTACCAGTGTCGGGGTCCTTGCTCTTATCGAACCGGTTCCAGACCTTGACGCCGACATACAGCTCGCACCGCAGGATGCCGTTCCCGCGCTGCCGCGATCCGCTGAAAGCCGAGGCGTTCCAGAGGCCTCCCGTCGGGCCGGGTGTGTCGCCCTTATTGAAGTGGTCGGCGATGTCGCGGCAGCTCCAGCCCTCGTTGTAGAGCCCGAACGCCGTTCGTACGATCGCCGCCTCATCCTCGACAATCGTCATCTCGCCGCCGGGCGTGGAGCGGTAGCCATAGACGCGGCCGCCCATCGAAAGGCCCTTCTCGCCGTTCGAGTGCATGCCGCGCTTGGTCTTGTCCGAAAGGTTCTGAAGGTACAGCTCGGACATCAGGCCTTCGATCGCGATGTCCATCAACTGGAGGCGATCCTTGGCCAGGGTCGCGATGCCGACGCCAAAATAGGTCAGGCGTTTGAAGGCGGTCGCGTTCTCGGCGAGGTTCCGGAACAGGCGGTCCTGGTGCTCGACCAGGATCAGGTCGAAGGCTCCGGTCTCGGCCGCGCGTAGCAGGGCCTGAGCGCCCGGCCGGGTGACCAGCAGATCGGCCGAGATCGCCGCGTCGGTGTATTCGTTGATGATCGTCCAGCCGCGCGCCCGCGCATGACGACGGCAGAGCGCGAGCTGGTCAGCGATCGAGCCGGGGTTTTGCTTGTCATCGGAATATCGGGCGTAGATCGCAACGCGCATGGTCATTGAGCTAGGTGTGCGCGGGAAGTGCGATTGCCTCGGGATCGCGGGCGGGCCGTTCGATCAGCTCGACGTCGTCGGCGCAAAGGAAATCCTTCCTGCCCACGATGAAGCCGCCCCAGCCCTTGCCTGCGTCGATGCAGACGGTTTCGACAAGGTCGGGGGGTAGGCTGTCGCTGCCGTTTGTGCCGACCACGCGCAGCCTGTCGTCGCCGCAGCGCGATACGATGTCGCTGACCCGAATGTCTGCGCTGCCACCGCTCATCCTTGGGTCTCCCTGCGCTGCTGAGCGGCGGCATAGTCGCGATCTGCATCGGCCTGGGCAAGGGCTTCGATTAGGCGCACCAACGCAGGGTCGAGCGCTGCGCCTTGCGGCGTGCGCTGAGGGTCCTGGTGCTGGCGCGCGGCGGCCATTAGCAGTTCGCCGGTGGAATGTAGGTCGCCGGGAAGAACCCGCGCGCGCCGCTGAGGGGCATGAACGGCAGGGGCATCTGATCGGCGAGTGTGAAACCGAACGGGCCTGCGAACCACCAGCTCGGGTGATCCGTGACGCAGCCGGTGATCCTGCATCCGCCGACTATTCCGCCGCGATGGATTTCGCCGGCTTCCCAAGCGAGGCGGTAGGCGTCATGAACGTCCGCCTTCAGATGGCCAAGGTCGTAGCAGGGGTGGACGCCCTGGAGCATGTCCTGGTGAGCATCGCTGTCAAAGCCCTTGCCGGTGTGGACCAGGATCGGCCCGCGCCGATGCGTCCGCCAGGTGCGGTTCTCGATGTCCTTGTAGCCGTTGACGATGAGCCAGGCCCACGGCTGAAGGATCGACAAGGCGACGGTGGGTAGGGGTTGAGGTGTCATTTGCCGTCGCTCGGCAGCGCGGGGCGGTGTGCGAGTGCGCGTATGCGCGCCAGAAGGGCTTCGCGGGTCATGCTGCCCTCGCTAGTACGGAGCTGTAGCGTTCACCGAAGGCACGGGGGAACGCGGCCATATCGTCGGCTAGGGCGGGGCGCCAAGCGTAAGGGATGAAGGGCGGGTCGGCGTCCAACTGCTCAAGAGCCATCTTCGCGCCGCGCCGAATGCACTCGACCTGGAGCAGGTCGTGAAAGCGCCACGCGTAGCAGGGGTGATAGTCATCCCAGCCGAGTTTGCCGTAGCAAAATTCGTAGGCATGATGCTCTGTCTCTATCTCGTTTTGCAGCAGCTCGGTCAGATGTTCTAGACCCTTGGACGTGTGAATGCAGGCGACATCCCGTTCTCCCAAGCCCCGACGGATGTCGTTCCACAGCTCCCACCCATCGGCGACCACGACGCGCTCTTCCTGGTCCTTGTACTCGTACCGAGATTGCGCCCGCACATAGGTCGTCCAGACGGAGTTTTGAGTCGGTCGATCGTTCAGCCAGTCGACGTAGTCAAACTCTGTCGCGGGATCATACCAGCCGTAGGGGTCGGGCCGCTCTCGCCGCCACCCACGCAGCTCATCCCGCAGGCGCTTGCGCGAGTCTACCGCGCCCTCGTTGGCCATCTTGATAATGTCGCGGATGGTGGCGTCGCGGTCGAAAGTCTCTTTAAGGCGCGTCTTGCCGAGCAAGTAGTGGATGTCGCTGGTAGCCGCCCAACGAAGCCCTTCCTCGAGCGTCCAAAGCGCCGAGTAGTGCGTCATGGTCAGCTCGCCGCAGTCGCCGGCCAGGGATAGCGAACCCGGGGTCCAGGTCAGACTGAAAGCGTAGGTTCCGCCCTTGCCTGGGGTGCGGAAGTCAAAGGCGCGGGCGTTGCGAGCTTTGCAGACATGCGGCGAGAGGGCTTCGTCGATCCTCGCTAGGTCGTGAGCGTACTTTTTGCTCATCACGCCCTCCCGATCGGGTTGAGCAGTCCGTCGAGTGCCTGGCGATTGCCTTCTTCAAGGTTGGCGATGACGATCTGCATGTAGTCGTCGGCCGTGCCCTTGGTCTGGTCCTGAAAGGCCAAGCACTTGCCGGTGATGTTGGCGACGACCGCAAGGATCTCTACCTGCGAAAGCTCGTACTTGCGCATGACGGCGACGAGTTCCTGATACAGGGCCTCGTGCTTGTCGTTCGGCGGCTGCGGCTTCGGGGTCACGGGCGCACCTCCGATCCCAGCGCGTCGACCACGTAGGCGAAAAGCTCGCTCGGCGAGAGCTGGAAGCGGTCGAAGTCGTAGTGGAAATCGACACCGCGACGGCAGACGCTGTTAGCGTGTAACGACGTCTCCACGGTCTTCTGCATGAGCGTGACCACAACGCCTTCGCATGGCGTTTGGTGGTATTCCATGGGCGGCATGACGTACTCGGCGCCCGCCTCGTAGAACTCGGGCGCGCGGGGGCTGACGTTGACGTCGGCGACCGGGTAGCTAAGCCGCCCGCCCTTGTCGCTACGCGGGCCGTTGTGGCTGATCAGGACGTGCGAGCCTGTCTCCGGCTTCACAATCTCCAGGTCGACGCGCTGATTGACCTGAGTGCCCTTCAGGACGCGTGATACGAAGCCGAAGCGGTGATTGTGGATCGCTGAGTGCTCATAGCAATCGCGGCGTGGTAGATCCGGATGCCAGACGTGCAGCCGTTGGTTCCCGCCCAGGATGAGCTGGATGAACCCTAGCCCGTGAAGGCTGATGGTTTCCTTGGTGGGGGTGAAATCCTTCACGGCCGCGCCTCCGTCCCCAGCGCGCCGCGCACGTCGGCGATCATCATGGCGAAGTTGGCGACGTCGGCGGCCTCGCGGCCAATTCTCTCGGGGTCTGCATCGCCGAACAGAGCTGAGCGCCATGCTAGAGCTTGAGACAGCTCCTCGGCCTCTTCCAGCAGACGCTGGTAAAGAGCGTCACTGGTATCGCCCTTCCATCCGCCCTTGTGGTCGTTCGCGCGGAGCTGCTGTTCCATGAGGTTCGCAAAGGTATTGACCTCGGTGCGCCACGCCGGCGGACCCGCCGCGATGAGCAGGCGCCGCGCCTCCTGAACCAGCTTCGCCTGCTCAATGGCGTCGTCGATCGCCTTGTGAAAAGTGCCGCCGGTGTGCTGGAGCTTAAGGCCGGCGAGATCGTAGATCGTGCGGCAGTCTCGGGCGGCGTTATAGCGCCACGGCGGCTTGCGGCCGAGCGACCGATAGGCGGCGGCCAGGATGGCCTCGTCGAAACTGGGGCCGTTGCTCCACAGGCGGTCGGCCTTGTCGGCGATCGGCGCGAGGGTCGTGTAGAACAGTTCAAAGGCGTCCAGCGCCTCGGCCAACGCAACGCCTTGCCCGTCGAACTCGGCGCGCGCCTCGGGCGTTTGCTCCGCCCACCAGGCCTCGGTCTCGGGATCGACCGTCAAGCCGGCGGCCTCGCAAGAGGTGCGGTCGATGATCAGGTAGAGGCTCTCGCCCAACGGTCCGCCGTTCGGGTCGAAAGCGACGGCTCCGATGGATCGGATCACGCAGCCCGGCGTCGTGCCGAGCGTCTCCAGATCGAGCATGATGTCGGGCATCAAGGTCTCCTAAGGTTTTCAGGTTCAGCCTTGGCGGCCGGAGAAAGTTCGGAAGAGCGCGGTGAGCGCGTGCCATGGCGGCGGCTGAGGCGGCGGCGGCGAGGGTCCAGCCGATCAGGCGAGGCCAACGCTTCATGACCGGGTGCTCTGAGTTTCGAGAAGGTCGGCCATCTCGCCGTGCTTCGCGGCGATGTCGGCGGCGAGCTGGGCGGCGGCGTCAAACCGGTCGATACGAACGGCGTTCGTGACGCTGTGGCCGGTCTTGAGCAGCTCGGCCGAGCGTGCCCAGCCTGTGGCCTTGGCGGTGTAGTTCTCGGCCTCGGCGACGTGGTAGGCGATGACGTCGGCCAGGGTTAGCGGGCGTTGGGTCATGCCGCCCTCGCCTGCTGGGCTTGCGCCTTGGCGGCGCGCACCGTCTGCATCGCCGCGCCGGCGATCGCAAAGTAGTCGGCGCGCTCGTCGGGATGGGCGTCCGACCACGTGGTGGCCGCGTAACGAGGAAGTCCCGCCGGGCTGGCCAGCATCGCCTTGCGCATCAACCCGAAGATCGATTGCGCGAGGCTCATCCGAATGACGCTGTCATCGCTGAGCCGCGCCGCGCGGATCTCGGCGAGCGCATGCTCGCCGATCGCCGTCCAGTTGGCCCGAGCTTGTTCGCCCGCCGTTTCCCAGCTCAACATCTGGCGAGGCCCCAAGGTCCCGCGCTTCATGGCGTCGACGCGATTCCAAACCGCTTCGGCGATGGCGCGGGCCATCAGCTCGGCGGCGGTCATGCGACGCCCCAATGCAGCAGCAGCTTGCCGCTACGGCGGTAGAGCCTGACGTCGCTGAAGCGTCCCGATCCGGCGAGGGTTTCGCCGACGACCATGCCCTCGCCCTCGCTCTTGGCGGAGATGTAGAACGGGGCGTCCAGCCCGGCCGGGGCCGGCGCGGTCATCTGGAGGGCGAGCAGGTAGTCCCATCGGCCGCCCAGGTGCGCGGCGGCGTCGAACCAATGATGGTCCATTTCCTCGCCGTCGTCGTCCTCGTCTTCGGCGAAGGGTGAGCCGTCGTCAGAGTCTGCGGCGTCGGGCGCCGCCGGTTCCTCAGTCTTCACCGGATCGACCAGCCAGGGCGTCACGTACTTGGCGCCCGAGGCCTCGAACGCGGTCAGGTCGCCGGTGTCGAGCGTCTCGTGCCGCATGCCCTCGAGGCGTTCGTCGTCAACCTCGCCGATCAGGTTCCAGGCGTCCTGCGTCAGATAGGCGATAAAGCCCGATCCGCTGGCGGCCTGGCCAAAGCCCAGCATGCGCTTGTGCTGGAGGCGGCTGGCCAGTTCCGCGCCCGGGCCGGTGTGAAACGAGAAGACGCGGCACCCACGGATCGCGCCGCCGCGCGTATCAACGCCGTCGAACGTGGTCTTGTGGGCGATCTCTGCGATGGCCAGAAACTCGTCGTCCTCCAGGTTGCCCGGATTGTTCGCCTCGTCGCGAACGGCGCTCGTCGCCTCGCTGGCTGGAGCGGCTACCTTGCCGCCGAGGGCTGCGTAGAGGGCGCTGGGGTCTTGAGCGGAGGGCGCGTTGTTTGCGGCGCGTGCGGCTCGCAGATCCTCCAGGCCTGCGACGGCCTCGGGCGAAGAGGCCCCGTGCTCTTCAATGGCCGCGCCATAAGCCATTGCGGCCGCGTCGATCGTCGGCGCGGTCTCGTGGCTATCTCCAGCGTCATCACCGGCGACCGCGAGAACCTGCCGGGTGAAGCTGTCGCGGCGATCGTCGGAGGCCTGAGTTGGCGGCTCCGGGCTGGGTTCGGGCGCTGGCGGTTGCGGCTTGGGCGGGTTGATGAAGTCGGTGGCGTAGCGGCCCGCGTCCGACGCCAGCCGCTCGCCCATTGAGCCCAGGGCGTCGATGCGCAGCGTCTTGAGCGCCGCGCCGGGGTCGGCGTCGAACTGGTTGTCGGCCAGCCATTCCCGGGCGCGGTCGGTCACGCCTGCGAACACGGCCTGATCGACGCGCATGTCCTTGACCAGGCCAAGATCCTCGGCCTCGGACCAGAAGCCGCCGCCGGGCGGAACCGAGATGCGCGTCAGCCCATCGGGGCCGTCACAGTCGCTGAGCTGCTTGAAGGCCAGTTCCATGACGAGCAGCGAGACGCGGCTGCGCTTGTCCAGCACCTGGCGCCATTTGGGCGTCTTCACGGTCTCGCGAAGGTCTTCCCAGGTGAAGGTGCGCTTGACGCCCGCCTCGCCGGTTTCCTTGGCGAGCGCATAGGCGGCCTCGCTTTCGAGGTACTTCTGCTTGTCGGCGTCGGTGGCTTCCTTGGCGACCTTGAGCGCGATCTGCACCGTCCGCTCGTTCCAGCCGACCGTCTTGGCAATCTGCTGCGCGGTGCGCTTGTGGCGGATCGACAGCGTCAGGAAGCCTTCGGCGGCTTCCAGATTGTTCAGGTCGGATCGTTGGAGGTTCTCGACCAGACCGGCCTCAAGCCGCGCCAGATCGTCGCCATCGTCGAGGCGGCAGAGGATCGTCTTGTCCGCTGTCCACCGGCCCTGTTCGATCAACAGGCCCCAACCACGCCAGCGGCGTTCGCCCATGACCAGCACATATCCCGCGCCGTCGGCCGCAGGGCGTACGGCGGGCGATTGCAGCATGCCCTGGTCGGCGAGGCTGTCGGCCATCTCGAAGATGGACGACGTCGACAGGCCCGAGCTGGTGCGGGCGTTTTCCGGATCGGGCAAGATCTGGTCGTGACGCAGGGCGACATAACCGGCGGGCGTCGTGGCGACCTCGGCGCCGTCGGCACGGTCCAGCGCCTCAAGGGCGGCCTGAGCCGACAGCGTCAGGCTGGCGTCCAGCGGCGACAGATTGGCCACCGCCAGCAAGCCGTCATCGGCCATCCGTGTCAGGCTGCGACGCAGATTGCTGGGGTCGCGTTCGAGGGTGCGCGCAAGATCGCTGACGGTCTCGAATTTCGATGACCTAAGGGCGCGCAGAATGTCGGCGTTTTCCAACGCCATGACGGTCAAGGCTGACATGGGTGCTCCTAGAGCGGCTTGAAGCGATGGGCGGAAAACCAGCCCGGGTGTGTGTCCAGAACCAGACGCTTGCCGTCGGGCGAGACGCGCCGAACCCGGACGATGTCGTCCTTGGCGAAGGGTGGCCGTCCCTTGCCGGGCATCTTCAGATCGGTCAGGTCGACGACGCGCGCGGCGTCGCCTTCGCGCCAGCGCGTCATCGAGCAGTCCTTACGGCTTTAAGGTTGGAGAGGGCGGTGGCCACTTCGTCGAAGGTCAGGCCCTCCCAGACGAAGGCGTAGGGCTCAAAGGGGTTGCCGATCGGGTGGATCGCGGTTTCGGTCGCGCCGCAGGGCGTGATCTCGACGTCGTCGGGCGAGCGCCCTAGTCGCGTCAGCAGGGCGTGAATGGCCTGACCGGGGCGGCGGCTGGTGACCAGGTATCGGCGCTTGCGGTCGCTGGCCGCCGCGCTGGCGCAGCCCTTGGCGAAGGGCGTCAGGTGGAACAGCACGTCGCGCTTTTCCGGGACGATCACGGTGATGTTCACGTCCAGGCCCCCGACATGATGCGGGTGACGGCCGCGTCGATCGTGTCGATCGTCTCGGCCTCCTCGTCGCTGATGCCGATGTCGAACGTCTCTTCGATGTCGAGCACGAGCTGAAGGCGGTCGAAGCTGTCGGCCTTCCAGTCGTTGGCGATGCTGGCTTGGTCCGACAGCGCGCGGCGAGGATCCTCGCGCCCGGCGCCGACCCGCTTTTGCAGCAGATCGCGGATGCGGCGGGCGCAAGCAGAGCGCACGGTCTCGGCCATGGCTTGGGCGTCGTCGGCCATCAATGCAGCCTCCGCAGCAGGCGCGTGATCACGCCGACAGGGGGTTGCGGCAGTGGCAGGACGGCCGGCGCGCCATCAAGGGTGTTGGCCACATAGGCCGGAAGGTCGAAGCGGCCGGTCCTCGCGTCGAACGCGGCCTCGATCGCCGCGGCGGGCATGGCGATGCGGTCGCCGAGATAGGCCGTCGCGGCTTGCGCAGCCCAAAGGTCGTTGGCGTTCAGCGCGTCCTGGCGCTCCAGCCACGCCAAGGCGTCACGCTGATAGGGTTGCAAGTCGAGCGCGTGCTGATCCCAGCTCGGTGGCTCGCTACGGCGACGGGAGGCCGCCCATTCGGTGAGGGAGATGACCTCAGCCGAACAGCGTTCGGTCTTGAGCGACGGTCTTGGCTGGTCGCCTTGCTCGAAGGGGCTACGCACGGCGCGGCCCCTTCATCTCCCGCGCCAGGCGCAAAATCTGGTGTTCCTTAGCCGCCGCCTCGCCGGCCCTGACTGGGTCGATGTTGACGATGACGGGCAGGTTGCGGCGCGGGATCATGCGGACCCGCAGATAGATCGCCGCCAGTAGTCCGATCTCAGTCAGGTGCGCGGCGATCACGGGCCACGGCGTTCCTTGCAGTAGGATAGACATGATTGACCTCGGCGCTATCGCCCTCGGGGCGATGTGTTCTCTGAGGGTTTGAAAAAGAGGAGGCCCGGCCAGGGCGGTAGGGCTACGCCGAGCCCTGGCCGGGCCTCCGGCTCACCAGCCGTAGCCGTAGCCGTAGCCGTAGCCGTAGCCGTAGCCGTAGCCGTCGCCGTCGCCGTCGCCGTCGCCGTAGCCGTAGCCGTCGCCGTCGCCGTCGCCGTAGCCGTAGCCGTAGCCGTCGCCGTCGCCGTCGCCGTCGCCGTAGCCGTAGCCGTAGCCGTAGCCGTCGCCGTCGCCGTAGCCGTAGCCGTAGCCGTAGCCGTCGCCGTCGCCGTAGCCGTCGCCGTCGCCGTAGCCGTAGCCGTCGCCGTCGCCGTCGCCGTAGCCGTAGCCGTCGCCGTCGCCGTCGCCGTAGCCGTAGCCGTCGGCGCGGGCGGTGCCCGCGCCTTGGCCGTCGAGGGTCGCTATGCGGCCCACTTCTCGGCCTCGCACGGGATGATGGCGATGAGGGCTTTGCGGCTGACCTTGAGGTCGGCGGGAGCGTCGAGCTGAGTGCTCGATTGCGGTCCCTCGATGGCTAGTTGGTTCAGGCCCTTGGTCGTGCCCCAGCGGCGCACGCAGCGGGCGTTCTTGATCTCGACCCAGTCCGGGGTCGTGACCGTTTCACCGACCCAGACAAAGCCTCGGTCGGCCACCACCAGCACCAGGCCGTGGGCCTCGCCGGTGATCGTTGCATTCTCTCCCATATGGTCCTCAGACCGCACCGGAGCGATCGGGAACCGAAATCGGTTCTCAACGCCCTTCCAGTCCCAGACGAACACCCCGTGTGCTCGCTCGTCCGGTGCGGGTGACCATAGCGTTTGCATATTGCAAACGTCGGCGTCAAACAAAAAGTTTGCAGTCTGCGAACCTGACGGTTTGCGGAAAGCGCTACTCGATTGTTATGCGGTAGTCGTGCTCCTTGCCTTTTCGGATCATCTCGCTGACGAGGAACATCTCATCGTCCGACACTTCGCCGTCGGCTCGAGCGAGATCCCCCATGGCGGCAATCGTTGTGCTGGCAAGCGGCTCTCCCGCCTGAAACATAATCCGCAAATTACGATAGAACGCTTCACAATCGGCGTTGAGGCCGAGGGCTCGTTGCAGCATTTCGCCTCGCTCTGCTTCGCTAAGTGATGCGCCGGCGACCTTTAGGAAGGACTGGATAACTTGCCGTTCGCTGGGGTGAATGAACCCGTCGGCTCTTGCGACCGTGATCAAGGCTCTGATGGCAGCTCGCAACTCTGGATGTGGGAGCGGTTTGCGACCAAGGCGCCCGGCGCGGCTTCCGATCGCGGGTGGAGCTGGAACAAAGAAGCGTTCGGGATCTCCGAGGTCTTCGCCGCTAACGCCACAGGCTACGCTATCAATCCGATCAATTCGAAAGACGCGATGAGCTTGCCGCTCAAGGCATCGCGCAGCGACATATGAATAGTTTCCCGATGCGTAGCAGTTTCGCACTGATATGCGGCGAAAACTCGCCACATCCTGAGCATCAATGTAGTCGATTATCAGGGCTCGACCGAAAAGTGGGTGATCTTCATCACCAGGTGCGGGCTGGATAGTTGCGGGACTGTCTTCCGGTGGGACGATCGGACTTGAGAAGGTCGGGGGCGTCAGGGGCGGCGCGTCATGCGCTTCGCCGCGTAATAGCGCCTTGATAAACCCGAGCATGTCTAGCTGCCGCTTGCGACCTTGCGGAAGGTTTCGAGCACCTTCATGGCCTGAGGCCTCTGCTGCTCATCGATCTCCAGCCAGATGTCGATGACGTCGCGGGGGAGTTCATAAGGGTTGTGATCGATAATCGCGCCCGGCTTCGTTTTCAGGGCTGGAGCCAGCCTGAAAAGCCACTTGGGCGATAGCTGCCGCTCGCCTGTCTCAAGCAAGCTAATGACAGACTTGGTCGTCCCGATCTGCTCAGCCAGATCCTCTTGCGAAAGGCCTCTGTAGTTCCGCCAGTCGCGAAGATGGTGCAGGGGCTTGTCGGGGCTTTCCATGTTCGCAGTTTGACGTAACGGCACATCCGCGTCGTCACGCAGTCTGCAAACCGAGCGGGTTGCCAAAGAGTTTGCAATATGCAAACCCTTGGGCATGGAAACCGCAAACCTCACCCGGTCGAGCGAGGATCTTGGCGAGAAGCTGAGGTCGCTGGGCATTTCGAAGGGCTACGTTTCTCAGCTCGTGAGCGGGGCTAGAACGCCTTCGCTTGAGCTGGCGGTTCGGATTGAGCGCGAGCTGGGCATCCCGCCAAGCGCATGGCTTCCGGCTGAGAGGGATTGATGTCCTATCTCAGTGGAGACTGGCAGATCCGAGGGCACGCTTCGCAGCGCGCCTTCAAGACGCGCCTGGACACCGCCTCGGCGGTCGCCAAATGCGGCGCGCGTCGCAGCGTCGCGCGCCCTTTCGGTGTTTCTTTGATCGAGCGGCGCGTGATGGCTCGAACGATGCGGGCGCACTCGCTGGCGTCGCTGTCGGCTACGTCGCTGAGCAGTCTGTCGACAAGCACCATGTATGCGCTCGTGAAGTCGACGGGGTCGTTCGCGGGCGAGATCGATGCCTCCAAGTTGGCCTTTACCGCCATCGATCTTGTCCCGACCGGCGTCGGGTCGCAGATCTTCGCTACATCGAAACGCGTACGCGGCATACACACCCCCGGCGGTTGCGAATGCTACATACCCGGCGTTCGCGGTCAAGTCGCGAGCTACCTGACCAGCAACTCCGTGGCGAGCTTGTCTGCCCAGGTGATGGCGCGATCGTCGGCTGATGCGGTCGGGCGCTGGTCTTCGATCACGCGCATCAGGTTCACCAGGAACTTCTCGCCCTGGCCTTGCTGGCCAAGAGTTTCGGCAAGCGCCAAGGCCAGGATCGTCAAGGCGCGAAACTCGTCGGACGGTCGTGTAGTCGGTTCGTCGATCATGGCCACCGCATACAGCGTGGCCGTGGAATTGGGCGTTAATTTGCATGGTGCGACGCCGCGACACATTGCCGTCGAACCAGAGTTGACGGGTGGGTGGCAAACTCGCTCGCGCTGTATTTCCGCTGGGTCATCCGACGGGCCTGCTCAACATCAGGGCGCGCTCGGCGATGTCGCCCAGCGTGTCCAGCATGACGCCGCGCCGGGCCGGATCGTCGGCTGGTGTCGGATCGGTCAGCGGGGTCGCGAACACACGGCAGGCCGTGGCGGCTTCGCCAGGCGTCAGGTGTCGGATGCGAGCGCCCAACAGGATTGCGCTGGCGTGGGCAAGGGCTTCGATCTGGCCCTTGATGATCGTCAGGTCATTCATCTTGTCCCTCCGGTTGTAGGCGCCATCAGGCTTGTAGCCGCGCCGGACGGGCACGTCGTTTGCGGTCGGCTTGCTGCTTTGCAACGCCGACCCCGCCATCGCGTGACGGGTCCCCACCTTCTGCCCGTCGTCGCGCGCGCCGCTGGCATCCGCCTCGCCAGCGGCGCGATCCCCTTCCTCAACATTCGGAGCTGGGCATGACCAAGCGTCGCGTCCCCGCGAGCTTTCAGGACGCCGTCGCCACGATCGGCGGCTTTCTCACCTATCCCGTCGCGGCCGAAGCGGTCGGAAAGGCCGAGCGGACCGTGCGCAACTGGTCCGATCCGGATACTGGCGCCCTGCCGACGATCGAGGACGCTGTTCGCCTGGATGCCGCGTTCATCGCGGCCGGTGGCGGAGACCCGCCGATGCTAGCCGCTTACGCCATGCGCCTGGAGCGCGCGTCTATGGCCTCGGCCGGCGCCGCCGAAGTTGCGGCCAGCATGAAGGCGGCTGTCCGAGAGGGCAACGAGGCCGTCAACGCGATGTTCGATGCTCTTGAGCGTGGAGGCGATCGGCTGGCGCGTGAAGTCGCTGCGCGCGAGGCGCTCGAGGCTGCCGACGCCTTCAAGAGCGCTGCGCAAAAGCTGGTCAGCGGCGGGGGCAAAGAATGAGCCGCTATCCCTCGCGCTCTTCTGGCTATGTGAGCGGCCTGCCGCGTCGCTCGGCGCCGCGTACGCCCGAACGCCGTTCGCCTGATCGGCGAGCGTGGATCACGATGTTCGAGTACGCGCTCAAGGCCTTCGATGCGCCTTCCGAGACGCCCTACGACTTCGCCAACAGCCTGCGCGGCCTGACGGGTGACAACTTCCCGGTCGAGCGCGGTGACATCCGCGCCCGTTGGGCCAAGTCGTTTCTGGAGCGGGCGCGCCTCTGGGTCGATGGGGGCGCAAGCACCCGAACGGCGTTCGCCGCAGGCCTGGCCGCCGACGCGAAGGCTTTCACCGACTTTCTGATCGAACAGGGCGCGGCTCAAGCGGCTGCGAGCCGCCAACGCATGGGGATGGAGGACTAGATGTCGCGAGGGGGTCATACCGCTTCGGCGCTGAGAACGGCTAGCGGCGCGCTTTCGGATGTGGGCGTGCTGCCGCGCTCCCGGATCGAACGCTATGAGATGGACATGGTCCGCGAGCGTCGCCGCACTGTGCGCGCCAGTTGGCAGGCTTGCGCCGAAATGGTCGGCCGGTCGGTTCACGACGTACGTCTGGCCTGCGATCCGGACTACCGGCCCGACTTCGTCGCGCCTGTCGTCTCCGCGCCACGTCTGCGACTGCGTGATCTGGACGATGTCAGCAAGTTCGTGCTGAGCGTGCTGCACGAGGCTGAGCAGGACTATCAGTCCGATCGTCGTAAGCAACGCGACGTCGCGGTCGCCGAGCTGATGCAACGGTTGCGGGTGGGCGGGAACAAGGTCGGCAAGCTTCTGCCCGTTCTCGAAACCCGAGGTGTCGTCGTTTCGCGGCGTCTGAACACCGGGCGATTTGCATGGCGTCTGAGCCCCATGGGGCGTGAGCTGGTCGGCGCCGATGGCTGAGCGCTCCGCCTATATCGCGCCAGCCAACGATGCGCCCGCGCGCCCCATCGACGTGGTTTACTTCGCAGGGGCCGGCGGGTCGTCTGAGGCCTATCGCCTAGCGCTCGGCCGTCACCCCGATGTGGCCTTGAACCACAACGCGGTCGCCATCGGCGTCCACATGTTCAACTGCCCCGAGACCGAACACTTCATCGCCGACGTGTTCGACATTGATCCGACCGTGATCCGGCCGGGCGTGAAGTGGCGGTCTTTCTGGGCCTCGCCCGACTGTCGCCATTTCAGCAAGGCTAAGGGCAGCGCGCCTGTGAGCCCGCGCGTGCGGGGCCTGGCCTGGGTGGTGGTCAAGGTCGCCAAGCTGCTCGGCGATCTCGCGCCCGACGTGATCTTCCTCGAAAACGTCGAAGAGTTCGTCGACTGGGGGCCACTGCTGCCGCCGGACGACAAGGGTGTCCAGCGGCCCGATCCGGCGCGGAAGGGCGAGACGTTCGGCCTTTGGTGCAAGCGGCTGCGTCAATGCGGCTATGTGGTCGAGTACAAGGTCGATTGGATCGCCGCCGACTTCGGCGCCCCGACCACGCGTAAGCGGCTGATCCTGATCGCGCGCCGCGATGGCCAGCCGATCGTGTGGCCTGAGCCGACGCATGCGCCGCGCAAGGTGGCCAAGAGCAAGGGGCTCAAGCCCTATGTTCCGGCCGCCGACTGCATCGACTTCTCGCTGCCGTGCCCGTCGATCTTCCTGACGCAGGCGGAATGCCGCGAGCGGGGCATCCGGGCCAAGCGGCCGTTGGAAGAGGCCACCTTGGCGCGTATCGCCAAGGGGGTGATGCGCTACGTCATCGCCTCGGGCGACCCGTTCATCGTGCCGATCCAGAACTGGTCGCACGAGCGCGTTCACGACATCGACGATCCGTTGCGGACCATCACGGCCTATCCGCGCGGCGGCGCTTTTGCCCTGGTGCAGCCCGAGATGGCGGCCGGGCCGTTCGTCACCCCGTTGACGCATCATGGCGAGGGCCGGGTCTACGACCCGCAAGATCCTCTGCGGACGGTGACGGCCGCGCATCGGGGCGAGCTGGCCCTGGTCCAGCCGACGCTGATGGGCGGGGCGATTGTGGGTTGTGGGTCGCGGGCCGGTCAAAGTCCGCCGCGCGGACTGGATGATCCTCTCGGAACGGTGATCGGCAAGGCGGATCGCTGTTTGACGGCGGCCTATCTGACCAAGTTCAGCGAGAACAGCATCGGCGAGGATCCTGGCGAGCCACTGCATACGGTGATGGCATGGCGCGCCGCGCCATGGGCTGGTGACCCAGTTCCTCACCAAGTTCCGCGCGGGTGCGACGGGGTCGGGCCTCGAAGATCCGATGCCGACTGTGACGGCCAGCAGCTTCAACGTGCGGCCCGGTGGCGCAGTGCCGCTTGGCGTAGTGTCGGCCTACATGGAACAGGCCAATACCGACATGGTCGGACGCGATATGGTTGACCCGGTGTCGACCATCGTCAGCAAGGGCTGCACTCAGCGGCTGGTCACGGCGATGCTGTCTCATGCCTACACGTCGAACACGGCCGGCGGTGAAGGCAATCCCGAACAGCCAGCCAAGACGATCACGGCCGGGGGCAACCATCACTATCTGCTGCAAATGCCGCTGGCTGAGGGCGGGGCTCCGATCTCGGATCGCCTGAGCGCGTTTCTCGTCAAATACTACGGCACCGCCGAGGGGCAGGATCTTCGCGACCCGCTCCACAGCGTCACGTCGCGCGCCCGCTTCGGCCTCGTCTATGTGCGCGGCGAGCTGATGCAGATCGCCGACATTGGCATGCGGATGCTGACGCCGCGCGAGCTGGCGGCGGCGCAAGGCTTTCCGAAGGCGTATCGCACCGATCGGCGGATCGACTTTGCGACCGGCAAGGTCGAGCCTGTCACCAAGACAGACGAGACCCGCCTGATCGGCAACAGCGTGTCGCCGATCGCCGCTGCACCCTTCATCCGCGCCAACCTGCCGCCCCAGGCTGAAGACGTGCGGGTGGTGGCATGACGATCGCCGTTCGTGACTATGACGCCTTCCTTGCCGCTAAGGTGCCGCCCGCGCCGCGATGCGGGTTCGAGATCGGTGATGAGGTCATCAATCCGCTGCTCAAGCCGCACCAGCGGGCGATCGTGCGGTGGGCGGTCTGGCGGGGACGGGCGGCGATCTTTGCCGCCTTCGGCCTGGGCAAGAGCGTGATGCAGTTGGAGATCGCGCGGATCATGCGCGACCTGGTCGGTGGGCGCGCGCTGATCGTGATGCCGCTCGGTGTGCGTCAGGAGTTCCGGAAGGACGCTGCGATGCTGGGCATCGACGTGACCTTTATTCGCCGTATCGAGGAGGCGACCGACCCTCGAGGGATCTATCTGACGAACTACGAGACGGTGCGCGACGGCAAGCTGGACCCGAACCACTTCTCGGTGGCCTGCCTCGACGAGGCCTCGTGCCTCCGCGGCTTTGGCGGCAGCAAGACCTTTCGCGAGTTCATGCGGCTGTTCGACAGGGTCGCCTATCGCTTCGTCGGCACGGCGACGCCCTCGCCGAACGATCACATCGAGCTGCTGGCCTATTCAGCTTTCCTTGATGTGATGGACGTGGGGCAGGCCAAGACGCGGTTCTTCAAGCGCGACAGCGAGAACGCCGATAACCTCACCCTTCACCCGCACAAGGAACAGGAGTTCTGGCTCTGGGTCGCCAGTTGGGCGCTGTTTGTCCAGCGGCCGTCGGACCTGGGTTTCAGCGACGAGGGCTACGCCCTTCCCGAGCTGAAGGTCATTTATCACGAGGTTCCGGTCGATCACCGCGCCGCCGGCGTCGACAAGAGCGGGCAGCATCGCCTGTTTCAGGACGACGCGCAGGGGATCGTTGGGGCCAGCAAGGTCAAGCGCGACACGCTCGAGGCTCGCGTCCTGAAGATGTGCGAGATCCTGCGGGCCGATCCGGATGAGCGATACATCCTCTGGCATGACCTGGAGGCCGAGCGCGCGGCGATCGAGGCGGCCGTTCCGCAATGCGTCAGCGTCTATGGCGCGCAAGATCCCGACGCTCGCGAAGACGCCATCGTGCATTTCAGCGACGGCTGGTTCCCCTACCTCGCGGCGAAACCGGTCATCGCCGGGTCGGGCTGTAACTTTCAGCGTCACTGCCACAAGGCCGTGTTCCTGGGCATCGGCTTCAAGTTCAACGACTTCATCCAGGCCATTCACCGCATCCAGCGGTTCCTTCAGCAGCATCCTGTCGAGATCCACGTGATCTACGCCGAGAGCGAGCGCGCGGTGCTGCGGAACCTTCAGGAAAAATGGGCTCAGCACGAGGAGATGGCCGCGACCATGAGCGCGATCATTCGAAACTATGGCCTGTCGAACGCCGACATGGCTGGGGTCCTGACGCGCGCCATGGGCGTCAAGGATCGGATCGTCGTCGAGGGCGAGGGCTATCGTCTGGTCAATGACGACACCGTGCGCGAGACGCGCCGCATGGCCGATAGCAGCGTCGACCTGATCGTCACGTCGATCCCGTTCTCGACGCAGTACGAGTATTCGCCCAACTACGCCGACTTTGGCCACACCGACGACAACGAGCACTTTTGGCAGCAGATGGACTATCTGGTGCCGGAGCTGCTCAGAGTCCTGCAGCCTGGGCGCGTGGCGGCCATTCACGTCAAGGATCGGATCGTGCCGGGCGGCATGACGGGGCTGGGCTTCCAGACCGTCTATCCCTTCGCCGACGACTGCCGCGTCGCCTTCCGTCGTCATGGCTTCGCCTATCTCGGCGAGAAGACCAACCTGACGGACGTGGTTCGCGAGAACAACCAGACCTATCGGTTGGGTTGGTCGGAGCAGTGCAAGGACGGCTCGCGCATGGGCGCGGGGCTGCCCGAGAAGGTGCTGCTGTTCCGCAAGCCGCCCTCGGATCGCTCCAACGGCTATGCCGATCTGCCGGTGGCCAAGGACAAGGACAGCTACACGCGGGCGCGCTGGCAGCTCGATGCGCATCACCTCATGCGCTCGGCCGGGGATCGTCTGGTGGCGCCTGAGGAGTGGGCCAAGTTCGAGGACGCCGATCAGGTCTACCGCCTGTGGAAGGGGTTCAATCTCCAGCGGCTTTATGACTTCGAGCACCATGTCCAGATCGGCGAGGCGCTAACGGCGGTCGGCCGTTTGCCGCCGACGTTCATGCTGTTGCCGCCGCATTCCTGGCACGACGACGTCTGGACGGACGTGGCCCAGATGCTGTCGCTCAACACGGTGCAGGCCCAGAAAGGCGCTGAGAAACATCTCTGCCCGCTGCCGTTCGACATCGTCGATCGCCTGATCACGCAGTTCAGCATGCCTGGCGAGATGGTGTTCGATCCGTTCGGCGGGCTGATGACCGTGCCTTACCGCGCGATCAAGCTTGGGCGACGGGGGTGCGCCAACGAGCTGAACCCCGCCTATTTCCTGGATGGCGTGAAGCACGTCGAGGCGATGGCGCGCGAGATGGCGACGCCAACCCTTTTCGACCTCATCGGCGAGCGTCCAGCTCCAGCGACGGAGGCCGCGTAAGGTCATGGTGAGTGTCGGTGAAGTCGCCAGGGTGCTCGGTCGCGGGTGTTTTCCCCTCAAGCGCGAAAGTGACTGCCAGTTGGCGATCGACGGGCATCTGCGCGCGGCGTTTCCGGGCGTAGCGATCTCTCGTGAACATCGCCTAAGCGGGCGTGATCGGCCTGACTGGCTGATTGATGGCCGGTTTGTTGTCGAGGCCAAGGTCCATGGCGCGGTCCGGGCAAAGATCGAACGGCAGTTGCAGCGCTATGCCGAGCATGACGCCGTCGAAGGGATCGTGCTGGCCACCGGCCGGAGCATCATTCTGCCCGCCACGATCGGCGGCAAGCCGGTGGCTGTGGTCAACCTCGGGGAGGCTTGGCTGTGATCCATCCGAAGTCTGTCAGCTTCCCGGTTTACGGGGCCGCGCTTGCGGCGGGCGTCGACTATGGCGTGGCGCTGCGTTGGATCGACGCGTCTAGGCGGCTTCAGGCGATCTGGTTTGGGGATCGGGCGGCTGAGCGGGTGCGAGAGGCCTGGGATGAGGGTGTCGCCATGCATGGTGAGGACGCTATGTGCGATCTCGCCGAGCGTCTGATCGAAGCCTTTCGCGAGGGTAGGCTCTTGCCGCTGGCGCCTCTGGTGTCGGCGCCATGAGGAGCGTGCAGTTCTTTCGACCGATCCCGGTCGTGGTCCCGCCGGGCCTCACCGCCGATGAGCGCTTGTTGGCGGCATGGGCGGGGCGGCCTGACCCAGTGCCAGACGGGCGTATCCTAACCGTGCGCGAAGCGCGGCTGAGGCTCATCCGTTTGCGGCGCGAGCGCGGCATCGGCCCGGATGGGAGGGTCGCGTGAGGACCTATGGAAAGCTGGCGCGCGCTGGCGAATGCTGGGTGCTCGAGGACGTCGAGCCCCACGTTGCTATCAAGCTCAAGGCGATCTTCCCTAGCGTGCCCAAGGCCTCGGCCGGGCCGTTCAAGTTGCCGGCCAATGAGGCGACTTCGGCCGACGTGAGTTGGTTCTTGCAGCGCTACCCCTTGCAGGCCTCTGCCGGTGATCTGGCCGAGCTGGAGCGGCGACGAACGGCGTTCGTGCGGGTGCAGGACGAAATGGCCGCCATCCTGGCGCCGGACTATCAGCCGACGCTGCTCGCGGGCCTGCGTCCTGGCCAAGAGATCCGGGCGCACCAGGCGCGCGCAATCGAGATGGTGCGGCGGTTTGGCGGCGTGCTGGTCGGCGACGAGATGGGGCTGGGCAAGACCTATACCGGCGGCGGGGCGTGCCTGTTGCCCGGCGCGCTGCCGGCGACCGTCGTCTGCCCGACGCACCTACGAGGCCAGTGGGCTCAGAAGCTGCGCGAGTTCACGACGCTCGAACCGCACGTCATTTCGACAACGAAGCCCTACCCGCTGCCGCCGTGCGATGTGCGGGTGTTCTCCTACACCCAGCTCCAGGGCTGGGCGGACGTGCTGGATATGCTCGGGACCGGTCTCGTGATCTTCGACGAGGCGCATGAGCTGCGGCACGGAACCGACACCCAGAAGGGTGTCGCGGCGCTGCGTCTAGCCGAAGCCTCGGCGATGCGCATGGTGATGACCGGCACGCCGGTGTTCAACTATGGCAACGAGATCTGGCGCATCATGCAGTACTGCCGCCCTGAGGTGCTGGGCGAGTACGAAGACTTCGCGCGCGAGTGGTGTGGTAGCGGGCGGGAAGTCCAAGATCCTGAGGCTTTGGGCACGTATCTGCGAGAGCAGCATGCGATGATCCGCAAGGTCTCGCCGGGGCCAAAGCCCAACATCATCGTCCAGACGATCGACCACGAGGTCGAGGCCCTGGAGCGGGTCGAGCACCTGGCGCACGCGCTGGCTATCCGGGCGTCGACGGGCACGTTCGAAGAGCGTGGTCAGGCTGTGCGCGAGCTGGACATGATGATGCGGCTCAACACTGGCGTCGCCAAGGCCAAGGCCGTGGCCAAGTACGCGCGGATCGTCGCCGAGGCGGGTGAGCCGCTGATCCTTCTGGGGTGGCACCGCGACGTCTACGACATCTGGCTGAGCGAGCTGAGTGACCTCAATCCGGTCATGTACACCGGCACGGAGACACCGGCGCGCAAGGAAGAGGCCAAGCGCCGTTTCCTGGCTGGAGAGAGCGATATCTTCATCATGAGCCTGCGCTCGGGGGCTGGGCTCGACGGGCTCCAGGCCCGCGCCAAGGTCACCATCTTCGGCGAGCTGGACTGGTCGCCGCAGATGCATGCGCAGTGCATCGGGCGTCTCAATCGCGAGGGTCAGGCCTGCTGGCCAGAGCCGGTGACGGCGATCTTCCTTGTCGCGGTCGACGGTTCCGATCCGCCCATGATGGACGTGAACGGCCTCAAGGCCAGCCAAGCGCACGGCATCGTCGATCCGGGCGAGGAACGCATCGTCACGCGCGATGTCAGCAAGCTCCAGAGCCTGGTGCAGCGGTACCTCAACCGGTCGGAGGCAGCATGAAGCGCGAGAACTTCTATCGCCGAGATCCTGGCGCGGCGCTCCAGGGCATGGTGTCGATGACGCTGGAGGAGCGTGGGGTCTACAATACGGTCATCGACCTTTTGTACCTGACGTGGCGCCCGCTTGAGGACAATCGTGGCTACATCGCAGGGCATTGCGGCTGCGCCGTTCAGAAGCTCAATCCGATCCTCAATCGGCTTATCGAAAAGCGGAAGCTGATCCGCTTCGAAGTCGATGGCGAGCACTACATCTCTAACGCCAAATTTGAGGACGAGCGGCGCTCGGTTAAGGGCGTCACGACGCGGTCCGGTCGGGCAGAAGTCGGGGAGAAGTCGGCAGGTGTCGAGGAGAAGTCGGCAGGTGTCGGAAATAACCCGCCACTTCTCGACCTTGAAAGCGTGGAAAATCAGACGCTTACAGCCCTAGACAAGAGTAGACAAGACAAGAGTAGTTCGGAAGCTATCGCTTCCTCACCGGGCGCATGCGCGCGCGAACTCGATGAGGTTGTCGAACAGGTCGTGGTGGCGCTGTGGGGCGTGTGGCCCGAGGTTGGCTTGCGCCGGTCGGGCAAGCGGGAGCTGCGCAAGGTCATCCGAGCTGAGCTGGTCGCTGGCGCGGCAGCCGAGCGGCTGATCGCTGCGGGCTCGGCCTATGCTGCGGACAAGTCCGCCTGGGGATCGAGCGGCCAGCCGAAGGCGGTCGCTGAATGGTTTGCGCTGGGGCGTTGGGCTGACTTCGTGCCTGCTGTCGCTGTCGTTGCGGCTGCCGTGGACCTCTTCCGGTTCGAAGGGCCGGCGGAGGTGCGGCGAAAGCTGTGCGAGACGCAGGGCGAGAGCTTCGTGCGGAAGTACCTTGATCCGGCCCGATACGATCCGGGAGGGCGAGCCGTCCTGCCTGCAAATGGGTACGCTCGCGAGGAACTCGCGCGAGCATGGTTTCCAATAAAATCAATGGGCTATGTGCTCGGAGACGTTCAAAGAGGGGTGGCGTAATGGCCGACTTTGGTGGTGGTGAGGATGGTGCTGACCTGGTCGGCCGGTGGTGCGTCGTGGTCGCCAAGCCCGGTATGGATCGTACCGCGCGGGCGCGCTTGGAGGCTCAGAAGTTCGAGGTCTATGTGCCTCTCGCAGTGAGCGAGGCGCCGAAGACGCCTCGCAATCCGAAGGGTGGCCTGAACATCCGACCGTTCTTCCCTCGGTATCTGTTCGTGCGGCTGAGCGACGCGTCAATCGGATGGTGGCGGTCGATGTACGGCACGATCGGTGTCTCTTCGGTGTTCGTCGGGCCTGACCAGCGTCCCGTCGCCGTGCCGCCGCGCATCATCGAAGCGCTTCAGGCGCGGGAAGAAAACGGGTTCATCAAGGTCGCCCAGGCCTCGCCTGAGCCCGAGCGCTGGCAGCGTGGCGACGCTGTTCGGTACGCGACTGAGGCTGGAGACCTTGACGCGATCTTCGTTCAGCCGGTTGACAAGACTCGCGCAGAGATCTTATTCAACCTACTCGGACGCGAGACGTCCAAAGTCGTCACCTTGGCCACACTGAAGTGAGGCCGGGTGCGGCAGCCATCTAAGGCAATCGCTCTGCACCTTGGCCACGCTCTAGCGAGGCCGGGTGCGGCAGCCGTATAGGCCACCCATTCCCCTGACTGAAAGCCCGCCGGTCGTCCGATCGTGCGGGCTTTTTCGTGCCTAAAGGCAACATCGGCGATCCGATCGCGCGGCGGATCGTCCGCTGACGAGGCCCTCGGCCTACCTTCGCGGGTCCTTCCGGGCCTCTGAGGGATACGGCGCGTTCAAAGTCGCGCTCGCTTTCTTGTGTGAGCCGCGCGCAAAGGCGCACGGATTGCACGTTTCCCTTCATCACGGTTGAGCACACATGTCCGGTCCTATCGGGCGGGTGTCAGTGGCTCGCGCCGCCGAGCTGCTGACGGCTGCCGGCGACGTCATCGAGCGGTCGGCCCTCTCGCGGTATTGCGACGCCCATAGCCTGAAGCTGGGGAAAGTCGGCCGCGAGGTCATGGTCGACTTTGAGGCCGTGCGCGATCACCGAAAGAACAACTACACCCGGTCGGTGATGAGCGGTGAGGCGCTGCATAGCGTTCCCGCCACCGAGGCCGCGCCGCCGACGCCCAATCCCACGTCGGCGGCGCGGGACGAGCCCGTCAAGCTGGACGAGCATCGCCAGCTCAAGGCTGTCCAGTTGCGTCGCGAGCTTCGCGAAGAGGCCGCCGAGGAAGGTAAGCTGACCGATGTGGCTGAGGTCGACGCCGGTGCAGCAGAGGCGATCGTCGAGATGCGCGCCGCGTTTGTCGAGGTTCGCGCCGATTTCGCTGAACGTCTGGCGGCGGAGCTTGGCCTGCCGTCTGAGAAGGTTCGCACCCTACGAGCGGCCCTCAAGCGATACGACCGTGTTGGTCAGGATCGCTTCGCGACGCGGATCGGCAAGGCGCTGGCTGCTGGCAACGAGAGCACGGGCGAGGCCCTGGATAGGCTGATGACGCTCGCCGCGCACGCGGTTCGGCTGCGCGCTGGCAAGGCGAACGCTGCCGTCGCATGAGCGCGCTTCGATCGCAGTTCCCTGGCCTGGCGGTCGGGTGGGCGGTGATGTTCTCGGCGGTCGCCGCCAACGCGACGCCGCCAGTCGAACAAACCGTCTCGGTCTGGTCCGACGAGTATCGGTACATCTCGCCAGAGTCTGGCGCGAGGATCACCGGCCGGTGGAAGACCAGCGTCGCGCCGTACATGCGGCGGCCGATGGACGTCAGCGGCGTCGATCATCCTTGCGGATCGGTCTGGCTGCGATGGTCGGCAAAGACCGGAAAGACGCAGGTCTTCCTAAACTCGGCGATGCACTGCATCGACACCGCGCCGCGTTCGGCCATGGTCGTTTGCGCTAGCGATCAAAAGCAGAAGGACTTCGAGAAGGAAGTCTTCTCGCCGAACATCCGGGCCTCGCCCAAGGTCGGTCTGAAGATCATGGCCGTGAAGGCCGGGGCCGAGAACAGCTCGACCAAGTACCACAAGCGGTTTCGCGGCGGCTTCCTCAAGATCGCGAACGCCGGTTCCGAAGCCCAGCTTCAGCAGTCCGACATCGGCCTGCTGATCTTCGAAGAGCCCTCGTCCTATCCTCGCGATGTCGGCGGCCGGGGTTCGCCGATCCGTCAGGCCCGGACCCGGACACTGGCCTGGGGCGATGACGCCAAGGAGTTGGGTGGCGGCACGCCCAAGTTCGTCGGCGACTGCCCAGTCACGGTCGAGATCGAACGGCGTACGCACGAAAAGTACTACGTTCCCTGCCCGCACTGTAACGCCAAGCAGCTCCTGCTTTGGGAGAACATGCAGTTCGAGGGCGGACGACCGTTCTTCATCTGCCAATCGAACAGTTGCGGCCAGTCTATCGGCCACGAGCATAAGCGCTGGATGCTGGACCAGGCCGACGCCGGAAACGGAGGTTGGCTGGCTTGCTTTCAGCACCAGAGGTCGGACGGCACACCGGATCTTGAACATCCGAACATCCCGCCGCCGCCCTGCATCGAACACGGCGCGTGGGAATACTGGCTAGGCCGCCGGGGTCCGGACTGTCAGGGCGCCCTCCTCGAGGGGCGCGACCCGTCCTTCGACGGTATCTGGCAGGCCTATTCGCCGTTCACGACCTGGTCGCGGATCTTCGTCGAGTTCGACGAGGCGATGAAGTCCGATGATCCCGAGGCCCTGGTCACGTTCTGGCAGCAGGTGCTCGGGCTGCCGTTCGAGGCGGCTTACGATCGACCCGCGACCGCGCGCCTCTACGAGAAGCGCGCCGAGGCGGCGGCCATCGCGATGGTCGAGCGCGGGCGCATCCCGCCCTGGGCTTGGACGGTCTTCTTGGGCGTCGACCTTCAAGGTGACCGAATTGAATGGGCGGTCTGGGTAGTTGGTCCCTCGGGTCCGCTGCCCGAGGGCGCCAAGGGAAGGCGTTACGCACGGATCGACAGCGGGATCATCCCGATCCCGCCGATTGATCCCAGAGCTTGGTCAGAGCTAGCCGACATCACCAAGCGAACCTATGAAGGCGACGCTTGTCGGCCGATCGGTTTTGACCGCGTGGGCGTCGATACGGGCGGGCACCACACGAACCGAGCCTACGTGTTCTGCATGGGCCGCCCGAACGTGATGGCGCTGAAGGGCGCGTCCGAGAAAGAACAGAAGCAGGTCTTCCCCATTGAGGCCGGTACCCGCCGAAAGGCCAAGGTTGGACGCCGCGTTGTCGGCGAGGTCCAACTCTATCTGGTCGGCACGCACAATATCAAAAAGGAAATCTACTTCGGCCTGGCCCAAACCCTGGCCGGTGTCGAGCTTGGCGAGCATCTGTCCGGATCAGTGACGCTAGAGGGCACAGCCTCTGAGCTGGATTTCCAGCAGATGACGGCCGAAGTGCTGCTGCCGCCGGACCCGTCGAAAAAGCCGCCTCGGAAGTACGAGATCTGGGAACCGGTCAAGGGTGTCCGCAACGAGCAGTTGGACATGGCCGTCTACTGCCACGCGATCGCCTGGTCGTTCCTGCCCGACGTGATGACCGAGGAAGACTGGAAGCGGCTGATCGCGGATCGGCGGCGAGAGCCGTCGCGTGAAGGGCAGCTACCGCTCGAGGGTCTGTGGTCAGCCGCTCCGGCCCTGCCACCCACGAACACGCCTGCCGCGGCTCCCGAACGCCGTTCGGCGCCTGCCGGCGATCCCGTCGACAACGTCCACCCGCTGCTCAAGCTTGCACGCGACATGAGAGGAACCTGATGGCCAACTGGCTCGAAAATCTGGAACTGGCGACAGCCCGGTTGGCCGCGCTGGAGGCTGCGGAGCTTGACCGCTTCAAGGGCGTCCAGGTCAAGTCGGTGAAGTACGAGGTCGGCGGCGTCGAATACGCCGATCCGGTTTCGATGCAGGAACTGTCCCGGGCGATCTTCGAGGCGCGCTCGATCGTCAATCGCCTTGGTGGCGGCGTCGTCAGCGGCGGCGCGATTACGCCGACGTTCGGGGCCTAGTATGGATCGGCAACTTCTCGGCCCGACGGGCTCCCCGCTTCCGCAAGGGATCGGCGCCGCCGTCCGCGCCATGGCTAACCGCGAGGGCACCGACCTGTCGTTCAATGTCGGCTACAAGGCCGGCCAGACGCGTGGTCAGGATGTCGGCGGATGGCTGCCGTCGCAGCAATCGGCCGACGCGAGTTGGCTCTGGTCACGAGACCTGGCGGTCGCGCGCACGCGCGAGCTGATGCAGAACGAGCCCTGGGCTCAGGGCGGCGTCGATCGCAAACTTGACATGCTGGTCGGCGCGGGCTGGCGGCCGATTATCCGGCCTGATGCGCAAGCCTTGGGCATCACCGAAGAACAGGCTCAAACGCTCGGGTCGCAGATCGAAAGCAACTACCGGCTCTGGGGTGAAGATCCGCTGTGTCGGTGCGACGCTGAGGACACACTGACCGCATCATGGCTGCTCTACCTTCAAGTGATGGAGGCGGAGGTCACGGGCGACGGTGTCTCTGTTTTGCGCATGCGCGAGCGGCCGGGCTGGGGTTTCCGAACCTGCGTCCAGGTCCTGGACAGCGACCGTCTATCCAACCCCAATGGCGTCGCTGACGATGATCATATTCGCGGTGGCGTCGAGAAGGACCGCTACAACGCCCCGATCGCCTACCACTTCCGCAACGCCCACCCTGGTGATGTTCTAGGCTCGACATCTAAGTCCATGACTTGGGAGCGGGTCGAGCGCAACGAGCCGTACGGTCGGCCCAAGGTCACTCACCTGTTCGAAAAGCGTCGGCCTGGCCAGTCGCGCGGTGTCTCCCGTCTGGTGGCTGGGCTGGCGCGCTTCAAGGGTGCGTCGCGGCTCACTGACAACGAGCTGGCCAACAGCACGATCAACTCTCTGTTCGCGGGGACGATCGTTTCAAGCTTCGATCCGGCCGTCGCTCAAGATCACCTGATGTCGTCGGCGACCGCCGGCTACCAGGATCTGCGGCAAAAATTCTACGAGACCGCCGATCCGCGCCTTGCCGGTGCGAGGATCCAGCACCTGTTCCCGGGCGACGAGCTGAAGTTCCTCACGACGCCGCGTGAAACGGTCGCGTTCGAAAGCTTTACGACCGTCTTCCTGCGGTCGATCGCCTCGTCGCTGGGCATCACCTACGAGCAGATCGCCATGGACTGGTCGAAGGTGAACTATTCCTCGGCGCGCGCGGCGCTGATCGAGGTCTGGCGCGGCATCCAACGCCAGCGCTCGATGGTGGCGATGATGGTGGCTACGCCGTGGCTGCTCGCCGTCACCGAGGATGGCATCGACCAAGGCAAGATCGAACTTCCCAACGGTGCGACCTGGGAGGACCTCTATGAGCGTCCCGCCGCCTATCTGCGCGGCCGTTGGCTGGGTCCGGCACGGGGCTGGGTCGATCCGGTCAAGGAGCCCGCCGGTGCGATCCTGCAAGTCGAGGCGGGCTTCAACAACTGGGAAGATGTCGCGGCCGAGCAGGGTATCGACTTCGACCTGAACCTCGCGGGCCTGAAGCGTCAAAAGGGGATGTGGCACGACGCTGGTCTGACCCCTCCCGCCCTGGCCGCCATGATGGCGATGCGGGGCACGTCTGAAGACGACAAGCCAAACCCCTAGGGACACCTCAAATGCGCAATCCCGCTCTTCTGGCGGCCGAGCTGACCGGCCGACCATTGCTGATGCTCGAAAGCTCGGTGCTGCCCTATGCCCAGATGCTGGGCGTGGTGGCGACCGGCGAACGGCGTTCGGCTCTATCGGCGTTCATCGGCGGCGCGCGCCGCCTTTTCCGCGCCGAGGCTTCCGCCGAGCACGATGGCGCGTGCGTCACCGAGCCGATGGTCGCCCTGCCGCGCTGGATGGGTGAGCCTGAGCACATCGGCTTTGGCTGGGCGCTGAAGGATGGCGTCGGTGTCATTGAAGTCGATGGCCCGCTGATGGAAGAGGGCTTTGGCTGGGGCGACTGCTGGTATCACGGCTATGACACCCTGCTGATGGCGTTCGAGGAGATGGCCGCCGACGCGAATGTGCGGGCTGTCTTTGGGCGCATCCGCTGCAATGGCGGTATTGCCGCTGCTGGTTTGCCGCAGCTCGCCAAGTTTCTTCGAGAAAATCGCGCCAAGGCGGGCGGCAAGCCCATCTGGTTTTTCTGCGAGCGGGCCTATTCGGCGGCGTACTGGATCGTCGCCCAAGGTGATCATGTTGTCGCCGCCCGCGAGAGCGGCGTCGGATCGATCGGCGCGGTCATTGGCCACTGTGAGGCGAGCAAGGGTCTCTCTGCCGACGGTCTCACCATCACCAAGTTCAAGTTCGGCCTGAAAAAGACCGATGGCGCTTGGGACGAGCCGCTCTCGGAGACGGCGAAGACTGATTTGAACGCGGATGTGCAGCAGTGCGGCCGCTGGTTCGTCGCCGACGTGCTCAAGGGCCGCGAAAACCTGACCGAAGAGGTCGTGATCGGCACCCAGGCCGGCTGCTTCTACGGCGACAGCGACGATCCGGCCTATTCGGCGCTCAAGGTCGGGCTGATCGACGCCGTGATGACCGAGCGCGAGGCGTTTGAGGCCCTGAAGGCCTCGCTTGCGACCCCGATTTCCCCTGCCCCGCCCGCCAAGGCGCCCGGGGCTCTATCCCCCGCGAAGGAGACTGACGTGAAGCGCAGTGAAGTCCTGGCTGGCTTGAAAAAGGCCGGCCTCAACAATGATCAGATCCGGGCCGCCATGGCCGAAATGCCCGAAGATGGCGAAGACGCTGCGCCCGAGGGCGAAGACCAGGCCGATGACACCGAGGTCGAGGATGAGGCCGAGGCTGAAGGCGGCGAAGACGAGCCGGCCGCCAAGGTCAACGCCAAGGTCGCCCAGGCTGTGCTCGACCTGCCTGAAGCGCGTGGTCGCGAGAAGCTGGCCAAGAAGCTGGCCTTCCAACCGGGCATGACGGTTGCGGCCGCCAAGGAGCTGCTGGCTTCGGCGGGCAAGGAGACCGGCCTCGCCGATCGTGTTCGCGACCCGAACCTGGCTCCGAGCGGCGGCACGCTCGACGCCGCTCTGACCAAGCGCCTCGATCCTGAGGCCATCTATCGCCGCCGTAAGGCGTCGACCTCGCGCGCCGCCTAGCGCCCGAGCGGGCGCTAGGCGTCCCGACCCGTTGCGAGCCGGGTTCGCTCGCAATCCTCCCCCGAAAAATCGCCGGCTATCCGGCCCCTCTTGAGGAGACCGCGTCATGTCCGTCATGACCGAACGCCGCTCTGCCGGCGAACACATCATCTCGGAAGCGCCCGGTGCGCTGAGCCGAGACACCATCGTCATCGCGCCCAACCAGGATCTGCTGGCTGGGCAGGTTCTGGGGCAGGTGACGATCGGCGCTCTCACCGCCACGCTCACGGCCGAGGCTGGCAATACCGGCAACGGCGCGGCGCCGACCATCACAGTCGCGGTCGGCACGCCGATCGGGGCCTACAAGATGCGGATCATCGAACCGGCCGCCAACGCCGGGTCGTTCGTGATCTCCGATCCCGGCGGTGTCGATATCGGGCATGGCGTCGTCGGCGCGGCCTTCAATATCGGCGGCCTCAGCGGGACCTTCCCGGATGGCGCGACCGACTACGTCGCCGGCGACGCCTGGACGATGCTGGTCGCGGACGCGGCGCACGTCAACGAAGGTCAGTACAAGCCTCATGATCCTGCGGCGACCGATGGCACCCAGGTCGCTACCGCGATCCTGTTCGCGCCCGTGAAGACCGCCGTCGGCGTGACCCAGAAAGCCGTCGTCCACAACCTCAACTGCGAGGTCAAGGCCGCCCTCCTGGCGTGGAACGGTCACACCACCAACCAGAAGAACGCCGCCCTGGCCAGCCTGCGAACCCAGGGCGTCAAGGCCCGCTAAGGCGGGCCTGCCATCCATCGGCCTCGCGGGACCGCGTCGGCCAAGACCCACATTTCACAGAAAGGTTCGACCATGTCCTTGGTCAACGTGTTCCGCAGCAGCCTGTTCACCATGATGGACCTGACTGCCGCCATCAACGAAAGCGAAACGCCTCCGCAGCGCTTCGCCGAGCTGGGCATCTTCGAAGAGCGCGGCGTGCGAACGACGTCGATCTTCATCGAGAAGAAGGGCTCGACGCTCCAGATCGTGCCGACCAGCCCGCGCGGTGCGCCCGGTACGCCGATGTCGACCAACAAGCGCGAAGGTCGCGAGTTCCGCATCCCGCACATCTCGGTCACTGACGAGATCCTGGCCGATGAAGTCCAGGACGTTCGCGCCTTCGGTTCGGAAAGCGACCTGGTCGGCGTGCAGCAGGTTCGCGGCGAGAAGAACCAGAACATGGCGATGTCGCTGGACAACACCCTGGAATATCACCGCCTCGGCGCCATCCAGGGCGTGGTGCTCGATGCCGATGGTTCGGTCATCTACGACTACTTCGACGAGTTCGGCATCGCCGAGCCGGACACGGTCTACTTCGATCTGGGCGCCGCCTGGGCTGAAGCCGACGGCGGTCGCATTCGCGGCCTGATCGGCGACGTGAAGAACAACATGCGGCGCGCTCTGAAGAACAGCGCCGTGCGAGGCGTCCACATCATGTGCGGCGAGGATTTCTTCCGCGACGCCTCGAACCATCCCGAAATGCGCGAAACCTATCTGGCGCAGCAGGAAGCGGCCGATCTGCGCGGCAGCGACGCTCTGGACATCTTCCGCTATGGCGGCGCGGTGTTCGAGCAGTATCCCGGCTACGGCGATGTCGAGATCGCTCCGGATGAAGCCCGCTTCATTCCGCTGGGCGTGCCCAAGCTGTTCCAGACGGTGTTCGCGCCGGCGCCTTGGTTCAGCGCCGTCAACCGGATCGGCCTGCCGCGCTACGCCATGGCCTCGCTGGATAAGACCGGCGAGAAGCAGATCGACCTCGAGGCGCAGTCGAACCCGCTGAACATCTGCACCCGTCCCGAGGTGCTGTTCAAGGCCAGCTCCGCCGCCGATCCCGGCTAACGCTTCCTCCCGCCTGCCGCCGCCCGGCAATCCGGGCGGCGGGTCTTTTCACCTTTTCTGAAGGAGGCGAAGCATGCGCTCGCTTCACATGATGGCGGCGGTGTCCGCCATGGCCCTGATGGCGGCCGACAAGGGCTCGGGCGGCAAGTCCGACGCGCCCGATCTGTTGGCGGATCAGGCTGATCCAGGCGTCGCTTTGGCCGCTGCCAACGCTCACGTCGAGACTCTGCAGGCCGAGATCGGCGAGCTGACCTCCAAGCTTGAAACTGTGACCAAGGAGCGCGACGAAGCGCTATCGGCCGGCGCGACTGCGATCGGCGAGCTGAAGCAGGAGGTCGTTCGTCTTGGCGATCTCGTCGCTGAGCGCGGCCGCGATCTGGCGTCGGCGCGCGATGTCATCACCGAGCTGGACGCCAAGCTTTCGGAGGCCGGCGCGCCCGCGCCCCGTCGCACGGCGTCGCGTCCCGCTGATGGTCACTACGTGTTGCAGACCTCGAAGATCGAGGATCTGGCGCGGGGGCGGATCATCACGGTCGGCGCGACTAAGGCCGCCAAGTGGCTTGCCGCGGGCAAGATCCGGCAAGCCACGGTCGCCGAGGTTGAAAACGCTCGGCAAGAGATCGTGCATCTCTGATGCGACCTGAGCACGCCGCCCGCGTCGCGAACGCCGTTCGCGATCACCTCTGGTCCGATCTGGAAGTCTGCCCGCCCTCGGGCGGCTGGCGCACGGTTCGCGGCGCGGTGCGGCGTGACTGGGTCGAGGAGACGATAGACGGGTTTGTCAGCCGCACGGGCGTCATCGCCGACGCTGTGCATCTCGACGCCGCTGACTATCAGCCGGTGACAGCGCTCGCTCGGCCGGGAAAGACCTGGTGGGTGCGCTATCGCGACGAGCTGGGCGTGCTCTGCGTCAAGCGGTTGTCCGAAGACATGAAGCCGAAGCCGGGTGGCCGGTTCCTCTGGGGGCCGCTGGCGATGCCCGATCGGGAAGACGTTGTTCCGTGATTTTCGCATTGAGCTGGCGCTCAAGGGTGATCTAGAGGCCTGGGCGGCGCGGACGAAGGTCCAGCTCCTCACCGGCATCCGCGATGCTGCCTATGAGGAAGGGCGCGCGGATCTCGAATGGCTGCGTGCGGAGGTCAAGCAAGCAGGGCTAGGCGAAGGCCTGGCCAATGCTTGGCGAATGGATTTCAAGCCCGCCAAGGGCCTCAGCTACGCGCCTGCCGTCTTTTTGTACAGCAAGGCGGCGCACATCATTGACGCCTTCACCCGAGCGGAGCCGATCAAGGGCAAGCCCTTCATCGCGATTCCTATAGAGGGAAGCCCTGCTGACGCTCTGCGGATAAAGCGCGGTCAGAAGCGCACCGAGGAGATCGAGCGCCGCTATGGGCCGATGCGGGTAGTCGCCTTGAAGGGCGGCGGCCTGATGCTGGTCGCCCGGGGACGAGCGACAGCGGACGGCGGCGTCACCCGTCTCACCCGGCGTCGGGCGACCGGGACGGAAAACTATTTCACGCCGCTGAACCAGAAGAACCAGGTCGACATCCCGATGTTCTGGCTGGTCCCGGATGTGCATCTGACGCACCGCCTGGATTGGCCAAAGCAGGTGCCCGAGATGCGTCGCAGCTTTGCTGGGCGCGTGGAAAGCAACCTCCGGAAACGCCTGTCCACCGATACCCAGGCCTCCAGGGACTGGCGCGAAATGCCCGCGATGATGGTCGATGACTGGGGGCGTCCTATTACGGCGTCGGGTCCTGCCGGCTTGTACGGCGCGGCGCTGGCCGACTGGCAAGACAAGAATGGATGGGGAACTTGAGCAAGATCATCACGGGTCAGGGCGCAATCGTCGCGGCCCTCGCGCTAGCCTTTCCCGACGTCGTGGTTCGCAACGGCGAGGCCCTCAGCGAGGACTGGGGCGGCGAGTGGCTCAACGTCGTCAAGGCTCCTGCGCCGCCGCAAATCCTCAACGAGGTGCTCGGCCTGGGCGAGGATCTGGTCGAGGTCGAGTTCGCTCAGGTCTACCATGTGGAGTATATCGTGCGGCGCGCGGATGATGGTCATCGCGCCGCTCGCTTCAGCGCGGGTCTGGCGGCGATCCAGACGGCCTTGCATGCCGATCGTACCCTGGGTGGCCTCGCGCGCGCGCTGGTCATCGGGCCGCCGAATTTCGAGAACCATCGCTTCGCCTACGACGCCAAGTCTTCGGCTGTCGTCATCCCCGTCCGCGTCACCTACGCGGGTCATTCTCCGATCGACTGAGGTTATCCATGACCAAGATTGCCAAATCGGCGGAAGCCGAGCACGAAGCCGCGCCTGAAGCGGAAGGCAAGTCTCAAGCCTTTCCGAACGTCCCGGCCCCGACCGTCGGCGTCGCACCTGCGGCGGCCCATGCCGTGCTGTTGCGGGCGACGAACGGCGTTCGCCGCGGTGGCGTCGTGCGGGGCGCGCCGACGGCCATCTCCGCCCTGATCGCCAGGCAAGACGCCCGCGCCGCCACTGAAACCGACATCGCCATCGCTGGCCGTGTCATCGACCTCTAAGTCCTGACCCTGGAGCCTCGCTCATGACCGCCACCATCTTGCAGTCGCAATCGCGCGGCCGCGCCGTCCAGACCCGTTTGGCCTTTGAGGCGACGGCTGGCGTTCTTGCGACCTCGGGCTGGAAGCCCGTGCGCTTCTACACGCTCACCGCCGGCATGGATCGTCCGCTGGTGAAAGATGACCAGCTCGGCCTGGCCATGAACAACGCGCGTGACGCCACCAAGCGCCGTAAGGGTCTGCCGGGCGGGTCTCTGCGTCGTACGACGCCGATCAACCTGACGGAGGCTGGATACTGGCTTTCGGCGGCTATGGCGCGTGCGGCGCCGACCGGCGCCAATGGCGATTACGTCCATGCCTTCACGTCGGGCGGCAATCCGACCCAGACCCTGAGCCTGTCGCACCTTTGGGAAACCGGCGATGTCTCGACCGATATCGGAGCCGCCGTCGCCGAGCTGTCGATCTCTGCGGCGAAGACCGACCAGGCTGCACGCTTCAACATGACGATGGTTGGCCTTGGCGAGGTCGAGGGCGAAGCCTGGCCGGCCGGTACGGTCGCTGCTGCTGCGGCGGCGGATGACTTTTCCGACTGGCGTTGGCGCGTGCTGTGGAATGATGTCGCGATCGGCACGGCCCTGAATATCGACGTCAATCTCAACCTCGGTGTCGAGCGCGTGAACGGTCTGGACGGTGACGAGTGGCCGTCATTCCACCATTTCGGCGAAATCGATCCGAGTGGCAGCTTCCGCCTCTATGGCCAGGGCAAGGCGTTCCGCGACTTCGCCGACACCGACGATGTCGGCGTCCTGACGCTGGAGGCGACCCATCCTGACGATGAGGAGAACCGTTTCTTCCGCATCGCGACGGCCGGCGTCCAAGTCAGCAAGCCGCAGCGTGAAGTTTCGGGCGGCGGTCAGACCTCGGCGAGCTTTAACTTCGGCGCTTCGCAGGACGCCGATACGCCGGCCGTCACGATCGAGCTGGGCAACGGCGTGGCGTCGTACTGATCCATGCGCAAGGCTGACAAAGAGGCTCTGGCGGATCTCGGGCTTGAGGTTGACGACGCTCCGCGCGACGTCAACCTCAATCTCGGCGTCGTGCTCACCCTTCGCCCCCCCGAAAGCCCTGACTGGTCAAAAGCTCGTTCAAGGGTCGCGCGTGTCGTCGAGGGGCGTGATGCGATCGTAAAGGCTGCTGAGACCTATGGATGGTCGGGCAGCGATGTGCGGGATGTCATTGAAGACAGCGATACGTGGGAGATCGCGTTCGCGCACATGCTGTACAGCGAGCTGGCGGTCGAAATCGTCAGTGCGATCAGGTCGTCAAACGGATCTAGTGCGCCCACGCGCGCAGTCCTTGCCCCGCTGCTGCGGCTAGAGGGTAACCTGACGCTGTTTCGCCAGGCGGTCGACGCCGCATCGGACGGTTTGATCAAGTCAAAAAAAGAGTAGCCGCCCTCGCTGAGTATCTGTTCGGCGGTGGCGGCGAACACTGTCGCGGATGTCGGCAGATGGGGCGGCCTTGTCGCGAAACGACGGGCTGCCCTGAAGATGCGAACCGGCCGATCCATAGTGCCGAGCGGGCGGCGTTTGCGATCGCTGGGCAGGCGGGGGCGTGGCGGCAACCCGCACATCCTCGCTTCAAGGATCGAAGGCCGTCGCTCGATTGGCCGGCCTGTCAAGTAATCCACGATCCGGCCCTGGCGCCCTGGAACCAAGTTCGTCCTCTGCTCGCCGCTCTAGAGGTTGGCGCGCGTAAGGGCGTTCCGGAGACTTCCGAAGATGACGATTGATGTCGCCGTCCGCCTCGGCCTTGAGGGCGGTCAGGCCGCCACCCGCGGTATTGAAGATTTCGGTGCAAAGGGCGCGAAATCCTTCAAAGAAATGCGTCGGGAGGCTTCGGCTCTGCCGCCCCACCTTGTTGCGGTGTCGCGCGGTGTCGGCGCCGTCAAGGATAAGGTCGATGATCTAGCAGCGAGCACTGGTGCGTTCGGCAGCGTTGCGGAGTCCTTCGGCAAGTACGGTCTCTTCATATCGGCGGGCGCAGCGGCTCTCGGCTTGGCGGCCGGCTATGCAAAGACGGCGATCGAGGGCGCTGTCGCCTACGGCGATGCGATCGGCGACGCTTCGCAGAAGCTCGGCGTAGGCGCTGGCATGTTGCAAGAATACCGCTTCGCGATGATCAAGGTGGGCGGTGAGGCCGGTGACGCTGACGCCGCAATCGGTGGCTTTACCAAGACGCTCGGCTTGGCCGAAGCGGGCTATAAAAAGTCACTCGCCGCATTCAAGCAGCTTGGCTTCTCGCGACAGGACATCAAGTCGTTCAAGGATGTCGACGAGGCTCTGCGCGCGGTGGCCGAGCGCGTCGCCAACCTGGGCAACGAGCGTCAGCGTCAGGCAATCGCCGAGAAGCTTGGGCTAGGTCCGATGATCCCCCTCTTGCGGGAGGGTGCGGATGGCATGGCCGAGCTTTTCCAGCGCGCCCGTGACCTCGGTTGGGTGATGAGTGACGAGGTCATCGCCAAGGCTGGGGATGCTGCGGATCAGCTTGAAGATCTTAAGCAGGTTATTGATGTGCAGCTCAACACAGCCCTGATCGAGGCGGCTCCGCTGCTGGTGTCGATGAGTGGGGCGATGGTCGATGGTGCAAAGAGCGCTGGTCAGTTCGCTCAGGAGCTGACGTCTCTCAAGTCGTTGATCGACGACTGGATTGCGAGCCGGCCTTCCGTAAAGCTCTCGTTCGAGGTCACTTGGAAGTTTCTGAACAAGGTCGAGGACTTCTTCCAGGGCATCAGCAAGGGCTCTCTGGAGAAGCTGGGCTTCAACAAGCTGTACCTCGACCAGTTCTATGGCGACGCCAAGGATTTCCCTGCCGACGATGGCGGCGCGGTTGCGGACCGTCGATCTGGTGCAGACGGCTCCAAGCAAGGTGATCGTCCAAAGGGAACCGGTCAGCTTGGTTCGGTTGGCGCCGAGGAGGACGCGGCGCGCGCGGCCGCCAATGCTCAGCGTGAGCGGAAGCGGGCTCTTGAAGCGTCAGCGCGCACCACGTCGGCCATCGCCGCCGCAGACGCGCGCGAGCTGGCGGCGCAACGCCAATATGCTGGCACGCTGGAGCAGATGCTCGAAACCGAGCTGGCGGCCCTGGATGACGCTCAGGCGCGCCGCATGGCGGAAATCGACCGTGACGCGGCCGAGGGCCGGCTGGACAAGCTGAAGGTCGCCGAGCTGAAGCGGGCGGAAGCGGACGCCTATGCGGCTGAGCGTGAAGTGCTCCAGCGGCGCGCGTTCGACGATACGCAGCAGCGACGCCTGGCGGACGAAAAGGCTCTGGCGGAGGTGACCCAGCAGCTTCTCGGCCTGGCTTCGGCCGGCGCGCGGACCGCCGAGGAGCGCCGCGCGATCGAGCTGGAGATCCTGGAAAGCCAGCAGAAGATCGCCAAGGCCGAGCTGGAGCGGGCTCTCGCCGCCGACGGCGCGCATGACGAGGCCTGGAAGGACGCTCGCCGGAATGATCAGCAGCGTCTGTTCGACGCTCAGCGTGGATCGGTCGAGCGCGGCACGATGGGGCCGCTGGAAAGCTATGCCGACCGGCTGGTGCGAACCAATGCCGAGGTGAAGGAGAGTCTGCAGGCTGTCGCGGTCGATGGCTTCAAAATGCTGAACGACGGCATCGTCGATGCAACCCTCAATGCCGGGACCTTGGGCGATGTCTTCGCCGATGTCGGCAAGATGATCGTGGCTTCACTGGAGCACGTCGTGATCCAGATGCTGGTCATCAAGCCGATGGTCGACGCGCTGATGCGCAGCGTCAACGGCGGCGGTGGCGGGGGTTTCTTGAACACCCTGATCAGCGGCGTGGGTACGGCCTTGGGTGGGGCTCTTGGCGCGCCTCGGATCTCGGCGGCGTCGGCTGCGGATCTCGGCGGCGCGAACCTGGTGGCGCAACTCAGCAAGGGTCGTGCGGGTGGTGGCCCGGTCTATCGCGGCGATGTCCGGCCAATCCATGAGCAAGGCTTCGAGCGTATCGCGGCCTTCTCGAGGGACAGCTACGTCATGGACGCGGCGCGGACGGCGCGCGAGATCGCCGATAGCTCCGTGTCCTCGCGTCACGGCGGCGAGCGGCCTGTCTCCGTCTCGCTGAACAACAACGCGCCGATGCCTCTGCAAGCCACGGCGACCGAGCGTGACGATGGCGCGGGCGGTCGGCGTCTGGACATTGACCTGGTCGAACTGATCGACAGCCGGGTCTCCAAAGGCAAGCGCGAGATGTTCGACGGCTCGATGGACAGCGCGTTCCAGTCGAAGTTCGGCATCCGCCCCAGATTGAACGGAGGTTGATATGACCGCTCCGGCATGGCCGGCGGACAAGGGGCGCGTGCTCGCCGATGGGTTTCGCGACACCTTCCCAACCCTGGTCCAGCGCTCCGACGTTGACGCAGGACCGGCGAAGCAGCGTCGCACGACCACGGCGGCAAGCCATACTGTTGATGCCGTCTACAAGATGACGTCGGCCGAGCGGCAGTGGTTCAGTGGGTTCTATTTCGGCGAGGCGGCTGGTGGCGGTGTGTGGTTCGACTGGTATCATCCGGTCGAGCAGCAGACGGTTCTGGCGCGGTTCGTTCGGGATGCGCCGCCCTCCTATGAGCCCTGGAAGCCTGACTGGCGCGTCAGCGTTCGGCTGGAGTGGCGGCCGTGACCAGCAATGCGGTTCACGCCTCCGTAAAGGGTGACGGATCCTCGGATATCCTGGTCGAGCTGGTGACGTTGGAGCATCCGACGTTCGATGCGCCGATCTACGTCTGCAATGTCGCCGAGGAAGGCTATCGGCTGACCAGCCAGGAACGTGAGTTCATCGCCTATCCGTTCGCTCTGTCGTGGCCGGAAAACGGCCCTGACAATCCGTTCAGCGGCGCGAAGTTCACGATCAACAATGTCGTAGCCCAGGACGGCACCGACGAGCCTTTGTTGCTGGCGGCTTTGCGCGGGTTGCCCGATTGGGCGCGCGTACGGTTTGAGCTGGTGCGCGTTATCGCGCCCGACGTGATCGAGCAGCGGACGACGCGGCTGCGGTTGGCGGGTTTGAGCTACGCCGAGACGACGATCACCGGCGAGCTGCGCATGCCCAGCTTTGTAGACCGTCGGGCGGGCGGCAGCTTCTCGCCGGACACCTATCGGCACCTGCGCGCCGGATGAAGCCGCCAAAAGGGGCGAACGCCGTTCGCCGCGCGCCGACGATCGCGGGCGATGACGCCTGGATCGCTCGCTACATGCCGGTCCCGTTCGTGGAGCATGGGCGGTCGTTCCGGGGCTGTGACTGCCGGGGTCAGCACTACCTGATCCTGGAGCACGAGCTTGGCGTGCGGGTGCCTGAGCCTGACGATCTTTACCGCGGCGTCGATCGTCGAGACGCCGAAGACATCGCCGCCTTCGTGCGGGCTCAGGCCTCGCTCTGGCGCCGCGTTGAGCCCGACGAGAACGGCTATCCGCGCTTCGCCCTGCTGCTGTTTCTGGTGGCTGGGCTTCCCACGCATGTCGGCACGTCCTTGGGCGGCCGACGGTTCATTCACACCCAGAAGGGCTGCGGCGCGCGCACGGCCTCGCTCGACGAGGCTGAGCCCGGCGAGGCGTTCTGGGGGTCCCGGTTGGAGGGGGCTTACGTTTATGGCGGTTGACGCCCTGATGGATCGCAAGACCTCGCTGGTGGTCTCGCCTCGCCCGCTCGCGCGCGAGGAAGAGGTCAGCCTGCACGCGTTGCCCGAGGGTTTGAGCCTGGCGGAGATGGTGGTCTCGCTTGAGGTCTCTGGCACGCTGGACCCGGCCCTGCGGCCTTGGGTTCGGATCTCCGTCTCCGGCGTCAAGGTTTCAGCAGGCGATTGGTCCGGCTTGCGGCCTCGCGCCGATGACACGGTCGTGCTCGAGGTTGCGCCGATGGCAGGGTCGAACGCCGTTCGCACCCTGTTGCAGATCGCTGTCATCGCGCTGTCGGTCTGGGTTCCTGGCGCGATCGGCTTGTCGGGCTTGGCGGCCGCTGGTGCGACAGCGGCTGTCAATGTCGGCGGCATGATCGCCGTCAACGCCATCGCGCCGATCAAACAGCCTGAGGTCGCGGGTCGCGAGCAGCGCTATTCGCTGGACGCCGGATCGAACGCCGCGCGACCGCATGAGGCGATCCCGATCATCATGGGGCGTCGGCGGATCTATCCGCCGCGTTGCGCGAACTGGTACACGGTCACGGTCAACAACACGGTCTATCTGCGTCAGATGTTCCAACCCTGCGTGACGTGGGTGGATCATGAGGGCGCGCGGATTGGCCAGACCGATCTTGCCAGCTTCGAGGGCGTCAATGTCCGCTGGTCGACGCGCCATGACGAGGGTTTGGAGCCGATCTGGTTTCAGCGAACGCCTGCCGAGGATAGCCTCGCGCTTCCCGTGAAGCAGGCCTCGGGATGGATCACCCGGGCCGCGCCGCTGGAAAGCGACGCCCTGTCGATCGATGTCGCCTTCATGGCGGGCCTCTTCGAAACCAAGGAAAGCAGCGGGAACCCCAAGAACCGGAGCGTGACGTTCGAGTTCCGCTATGGACCTCGCGGCGGTGATCCGTCGTCGGCGGCGCCGTGTCCTTTTGCGGGCGCGGGCGGTCTTCTGACTTTCACGCGCGACAAGCTGGACAGCTATCGCTTGGGCTGGGAATGGCCGGTCGCGCGCGGCCAGTACGACGTGCATGTGCGCCGCATCACCAACGAGGAAAGCAACAATCCCAAGATCAGCGACGAGCTGACCTGGATCTGCATCCGTTCGTTCCGCGACGAGGCGCCGGTTCGCGATCTGGCGTCCAAGCCGTGGATCGAGCTGGAATTGCAGGCCAGTGACCAGTTGAACGGCGTCCCTAACGACTTCAACTTCATCGCCACCAGCATCGTGCCCGAGGCGACGGCGACGGGGCCTGGCGATCTGATCGTCAGCCGCAATCCTGCCGACCTGTTCCTGGCCGCCAGCTATCCGCCGATGTCGGATGTCGAGCTGGACGACGATGAGCGCGCCTTTGCCGCTATCGCGGATTGGCGGGCCACCTGTGAACAGCAGGGCTGGATGTGCGATCTGGCTGAGGCCAGCGAAATGTCGGTCGGTGAACTGCTCCAGCGAACGGCAGCCGCCGGGCGGGCGCGGCCGACGCTGGACTATGGGGCTCTGTCCGTCGTCGTCGATTGGGAAAAGCCGCTGCCTCGCCAGATGTTCACGCCGCGCAATGTGTCGGGGTTCCGGGGTGATCTGGTCTATCCGGCGCCGGTCCATGCGCTTCGCGTGCGGTTCGCCAACGCCGAGAAGGACTTCGCCGACGATGTCGTGACGGTGTTCGGGCAAAAGCCTGACGGCACGTTCTATGACCTCGACACGGCCGATAAGTATGAGCGGGTCGAGGTGCGCGACAAGGTCGATGCGGACGCTGTCGTCCTCGAGGGTGCTCGCATGCTGGCCGAGCGTGTGTTGCGACCGGAGAAGTTCAGCTTCGAGCAAGATGTCGAGTACCTGACGATCCGCGAGGGCGACCGTGCGTGGCTTGCTCACCATGTCGCTCTGGTCGGCGAGATCACCGGCCGCGTTCGAGCCCGCGTCACCGATGAAAGCGATCCTTCGCTGAAGGGGCTGCGCCTGGACGAGCTGGTCACCATGGTCGCGGGGCGGTCCTATGATCTGGCGTGGCGCCCCTCGGCCGATGCGGCGCTTGAGGTCTTCCCACTGGAGACCTTGCCTGGGCAGTCCGACATCGTCTGGTTCGCTGCGCCGATCCCGTCGATTGGCGACCAGCCCTTGCCGGGAGATCAGGTCACGGTCTTCGATCATGCCGTCGAGCTGCTCGATGTCGTTGTCGATCGCATTGCGCCAAAGGAGGGCCTCAAGGCCTCGATCACCTGCGTGCCCTACGCCGAGGCGCTGCAAAGCGTAGGCGATGAGCCCATTCCGGCTTATCGCACGGGCGTGAGCCGCCCTCCGACGCTGGGTGGCGCTGTCGTCGTCCGTCGCGATGGGCGCGCGATCGAGAAGGTGATCGACGCGCTTGCGGAGGGTGTGTCTCAAGCTGGCAACGGTGTCGATATCATCGCCGAACAGGTCGGGGCGATTGAGGCTGCCTCCCGCAAGGCGCAGCTCGATATCCTGGACGCGCGGATGAAGGCGCTGGGCGACCTGAAGGCGTTTGAGGCGATCCTGCGCCAGGTGCTGTCGGGCAAGCCGCTGGGCGAGGTGATCGCCGAACAGCGTCAGGTGCTGATCGACACCAACGTCGTGGTCGGAAACAACACCGCCGCCATCGCCAGCGAGGCCGTGGCGCGGCAGACGGCGATCTCGGCCGAGGCCTATCAGCGCACCGTGCTGGCCACCGACTACAACGGCTTCAAAGCCACGACCTCGGCCGAGCTGATCAGCATTTCGACCGCCACCAGCACCGTGGCGGCCAACCTGGCGACGGTCTCGACCGACTATAACGGCTTCAAGGCCAGCGCCTCGGCCACGCTGATCAGCGTTTCCAACGCCACCAGCGCCACGGCGGCGAGCCTGGCGGCCCTGGAGTCGACCGTGGCGGCCAACAAGGCCAGCGCGGACGCTGGGCTGTTGACGGTGGCCAGCGACGTCAGCGCGCTCTCGACGCAATACACATCGCTCGACGCCACGGTGGCGGCCAACAAGGCCTCCGCAGACTCGAGCCTTTCGGTTCTCACCACCAACGTGTCGGCGGCGGCCTCACAGATCACGACGCTGCAATCCAATGTGACCGGCCTGTCGGCGACGGTCTCGTCGCAGGCCTCAACCCTGGCCGATGTGGCCAGCAAGGTCGCGGTGGCGCGGTTCGTGGTCGAGGCGGCGGCGTCGGGCGGCCGGCCGGCGCGCCTGGCGCTCTATAGCGACAGCCTGGGCGGCTCAAACATCGCCCTGTCGGCGGCCAAGATCTATTTCGGCGACAACACGGTGCTTGACGACGCCAGCGACACGCTGCGCAGCGATCTGGGCTCTGCCGCGTACATCCAGGCCTGGGGTGAGGCGTTCGGGGCAAGCTCGGATCTGCTGTTGTGGTTCGGGCCGAACGGGATCGGTCACTGGGCCGCCAGCCGGTCAAACGCCTATTTCTACCTGGCCAAGACAGCGCCCTATCTCGGCGGTTCGGCCGTGCCGACCGGCGGCGGCAGCGGCGGCTTTGAGGTCAACCTGTCGACGCCCCTGGTCTCAGGTAACCGCTTCGGCACGGGCTCGGCGACAACGGACACCGTCACGGCCACCACGTCGGGCGGCGACGGTACGGTGACCTACAGCTGGGCCTATCTGTCCGGGGCGAGCTTCTCGCCGTCGTCGACTACGGGCGACGCGGTCGCGTTCACGGGCTCGATCACGGCGCTTGGCCAGACGCTGGACGGCTATTGGCGCGTCACCGCCCGTGACTCGGCCGGGCATGTCGCCTTCGCCGACGTGCGCATCCTGATCTCCGAAAACTCCTAACCGGTGGAGCCTTCCATGACCACGACGCCCACCCAGCACGCGACGGCGATCGCCGCCGCCATCGCCGCCTTTCACGCGGGCGGGTCGCAATCGGCGCTGGCCAGCGCGCTGGCTACGGCGCTCGAGGCCTATGACGACGTCGGCGGCCTGGCCGAGCGCATCGAGGCGCTGATCACCGAAAATGCGACGATCATCGACTCGCTGCTGCTGTTCACGCCCAAGGGCACTGTGGATCTGGTCAGCAACCTGCCGACCGGCGAAGCGCTGGGCGCGTTCTACATCGTGACGTCGGGTGAGTTTGCGGGCCACGGCTATGTGCTCTCGGCCGGTGGCTGGGAAGATCTGGGGCTGGTGCGCGGCGCGTCGGCCTATCAGGTGTGGCGTGATCAGCCGGGCAACTCGGGCAAGACCGAGGCGGAGTATCTGACCTGGTTGGCCAACGCTCAGATCGAAGCGGTGACCGATGCGGTGCAGCCGCTGGTGGACGACGCCGAGGCGGCCGCGACGGCGGCGGCGGGCTCTGCCAGTACGGCCAGCACCAAGGCCGGCGAGGCCTCGACCAGCGCCACGGCGGCTGCGACGGCCAGGACGGCCGCGCAGACGGCGCAGGGCTTGGCGGAAGACGCCCGCGATGACGCGCAGGCGGCCGCCACGGCGGCCTCGGGTTCGGCGGGTACGGCCACCACCAAGGCGGGCGAGGCCTCGACCAGCGCCACGGCGGCGGCTTCGGCGAGGACGGCTGCGCAGACGGCGCAGGGCCTGGCGGAAGACGCCCGCGATGATGCGCAGGCGGCCGCCACGGCGGCCTCGGGTTCGGCGGGCGCGGCTACGACCAAGGCCGGCGAGGCCTCGACCAGCGCCACGGCGGCGGCGGCGGCCAAGGCGGCTGCGGAGACGGCGCAGGGCCTGGCGGAAGACGCCCGCGATGATGCGCAGGCGGCCGCCACGGCGGCCTCGGGTTCGGCGGGCACGGCTACGACCAAGGCCGGCGAGGCCTCGACCAGCGCGACGGCGGCGGCGGCGGCGCGGGCTGCGGCCGAGGCCGCCCGCGATGCGGCCGAAGCCATCGTCGGCGGCGACTTCATCGCCCGGCCGGGCGGCACGACCCTTTCCGGCAAGGTGGCGATCTTCACGGCGGCTGACGGCGGGACAGTAGAAGGCCGCCCGATCGGCTCGGCGACGGCGACTGATATCCTGGACCGGCAGACCGGCGACGCGCGCTTCCAGCCTCTGAACGCCGCACTGACGAACCTGGCGACGGCCAACTGGAGCAGCACGACCACGGGCCGCCTCACCAGCGTCGCGGGCACCAGTTCGACTGGTTTCATGGTTCAGGGCAGCAGCTCATCTCTCAACGCCCGCCGGACGCTGACCAGCGCCGATGCAGGCATCGCGATCACCAACGGCAACGGTGTATCGGGCAACCCGGTCTTCACCTTGGGGCGGGCCACCGAGGCGCAGGGCATCGCGGGGACCGACAACCTCCTGGCGATGACGGCCTTGTCGACCAAGGCCGCTGTGGACGCCGCGATCACGGCTCTGAACTACACGACCAGCCCGATTGCAGCCTCGCGCCTGACCGGCGTGATCGACACCGCGAACCTGCCGGCTGTGGTGATCAACGACACGTTCGAGGTCGGATCTCAGGCCGCCATGCTGGCCTTGACCGCGCAGCGCGGCGACATCGCGATCCGGACCGACGAGAACAGGACCTATGTCTTGTCCACGGACAGTCCGTCGACCCTGGCCGACTGGAAGTGGATGCGGACGCCGACCGACCTGGTCCTGTCGGTCGCCGGTCTGACCGGGGCTATCACCCAAGCGGCGCTGAAAACCGCTTTGGCGATGGGCATTTCAGACGTGTCGGGACTGGCGACCGCGTTGGCGGGCAAGCAGGCCGCCTCCGAGGTGCTGGCAGACCTGGCGGCGCTGACCGGTGGCGCGGTCGGCCAGACGATCAAGAAGACCGCCGATGGCTTCGAGTTCGGCGATGGTGGCGGGGTTGGCGTCGAGATCGGTGACACCTTCTTCAGTAACCGATCGACCTTCCCGGCCGGGATCGTTCCGGCCGATGGCGCGACCTATCTGGCGTCCAGCTATTCAGCGGCGGCGGCGATTTTCCCGCCGGTGTTCGGCGCCGCGCCGACCGCGACGACGGCGACCGGCTCGTCATCGCTGGGCGGAAGCTACGCGGGCAACGCATCTCTAAGCGCCGCGAACGGCCGTCTGTTTCTGAGCGGGGCTTCGCTTTATGGGAACGTGCTGCTCGAGATTACAAGCCTGTCGCCCTATACGACCCGAACGATCAATATCGGCGCGACAGGTGCGGTCGGGCCTGTGGCCTATGCCTTTGGCAAGTATATCAGCGCCGACTTCAACTACTTCCGTCACTCGGCCACGGGCCTGACCGGCGAGTGGACCCAGGGCACGGCGTTGAACGCCAGCGTCTACGCCTTCGCCTACGGAAACGGCGTTCTGCTGGCGGCGACGTCAGACGGCATGTGGCGCACGACGGACGGCGTTTCCTGGACGAAGGTCACGGCTTGGGGCTCCAACACCCTGCCTCACGGGGTGGCCTTTGCGAACGGCTACTTCATGGCGTTCTATTCTGGCTCGGGCAGCGGGATGCGCTCGGCCGATGGCCTGACCTGGGCGTCCACAACCAGTCCGTCGGTCGCGCCACAAGGCCTGGTCTGGGAGGCTAACGGCTATTTCGTCATCGGCGACAGTGTGACGCTCGGGCGCTTCAGGTACTCGACGGACGCCTTGACCTGGTCGTCGGTGGATGTGGGCGGCACGACCGGTGACTCTCAGGCCATGATCCATGCCGGCGGCCTCTACTGCGCGCTTAAGAGCTATTCGCTGCATATCGCGAGCAGCATCACCGGACCCTGGACCGAGCTGTCGAACACAGACGCAAACGTCATGAACCGCCTTGTCTATGGGCTGGGCGCGTTCGTCGCGCCCCAGCGCTACGACTACTACAGCGTGCGATATGCGCCCTACGCCCCCGCATCGCCGGCGCAGTTCTACGTGCCCAGCGTGGCTGCGATCGGAACCGGCGCCGCCAAAGCCAAAGCCTATTCGAGGATCGCGTGATGTGGACCGTCAAACTGGATGCGCATGGCTATCTGCTCGCCGACGCGATCGAAGTCGTCGACCTGGCCGCGCCGTGCCTGCCGGGCTGGACCTTTGTAGAGACCGAGCCGCCGGCGGTGGAGCCGGGCGCGTTCGCGCGCCTGGGCGCCGATGGGGCGTGGTCGATCGACCTCGAGGCGCCGCCGGTCACCGTCACGCCTCTGCCGGCCGAAGTGCCCATGCACAAGATCCTCAAGGCGGCGCTGATCACGCCCTGGCCGGGCTTTGACAATCTCGACGCAGCGATACGAGCGGCGTTCGCATCGCTGCCGCATCCGAAGAGCGTTCTGGCCCTGGCCGAGTATGCGCGTGCGCAGAACTTCGTCACCGCCGGCGTCACAACCGAGAGCACGAAGGCGGCGCTGGGCATGTCTGACCAGCAGTTCCGCGACCTGGTGATCCTGGCCGACAGCATGGCCTGACGGCCTTTTCGAAACTCAGCGCAATCGACCGCGACCAGCTCTGTTGGCCGCGTACGACCGCGCGTCCAGATGTGTAGCTAGAGGAGGAGAGTACATGTCGAAGGCGTATGTGATGCTAGTGGAGGTTGGAGTTGAGGATGCGCGCCGACATGCTCTCCCGATCAAGCGAGCGGTAGTCTGGGATGGTCAAGTCTCTGTCGGATCCACTCCTGGCGGCCTGGGCGGCTTCGTGGCTCCTGACGACTTCAAGCCCAACGGCTTGGTGCGCTACATGTGGATCGTCAAAACCGTGGATGGCGCTATCCGCGTGACCCAAGGCGCGGCGCCTAACGCTTCGACGGACCTCAAAGGTTATCGGCTCAAGGCTGACGATGTCGAGGAGTTCGCTGCGCTTGAGCCTGGCGAGACTCTCTCTCTGGTGACGATCTGATGTCCCGGCTCGGCCTTCGCCGCCTGGGCGTCGGGTCCGGCAGGCCAAGCGCGCCGGATCCGATCGCCGCGCTCTTCGCAGGCGGTGCGGGCGGGTTCGACTACAACTTCGCAAAGCTCGATCGGCTGTTCCAGGATAGCGGAGGCGTCACGGCGGCCTCGCTACTGGACGATCCGATCGGCCTCGCCCTGGACAGCGCCCAGTGGGCGGGCCGCACCCTGCAGCAGCAGGTCGCCGGCCGGCCGGGTTTGCTGATCAACCCCAGCCTCGTCCAGGAGAACTTCGTAAACTGGGCTTCGTCTGGCGGCGGCGCGGCTGAATGGGTCAGCAACGGCGTCGTGCGGCTCACGCGCTCGGGATCCAACGTGGTGCTACGACAGGCTGTGCCTGTGGTCGCCGGCCGAACCTACCGCCTAGCTGCGAGTGCGCTGCGTACCGTAGGTTCGGGCAATATGGTCGCGCTGATACGCGACACCTCGAACACCGCTCTCTCGGCCGTCCTGAATTTCAACGCCTCTGCCGCCGAGCAGGCGACGTACTGGACGGCCACGTTCACAGGCAACGTGCGTATCAGCTTCGAACGCACGACCACGGACGGCCAGGGTGAGTGCTACAGCGCATCTTTCAAGGATGTCTCCACAATCGCGGGCTCTCAAGCAGCGACATCCTACCGCCCTCGCTTCCAGGCGGACGGGGCTAAGTTCGACGCTCTCGACGATCGGCTTTTGACGACCTACTCGAGCGCGGTCGAGACGAATTGCATCGTCGCAGATGTCACGCTCCCAACCAGCTTTCCAGCTTCGACCCAGGTCATATGCGGTCGACGGACCAGCGGCGGCTCGGGACACCTGATGCTGGGCGTCAGGACAAATGGCCGGCTAGGTGGTGGGGTCGGTAATCAGGGAACAGAGACCATTGTAGGCACTACCGATCTAAGCGGGCAGCGTGTCATTGCAGGGCTGTCTTGCAATGGTTCGACCGTCCGTCTCTTCGTCAATGACGCCGAGGTCTACACCGGCGCGCAGGTCGGGTTAGCCGCTTCCGCATTCACCCTTCCGGTCGGCGGCCTCTCCACGGCGGACGCCATGAGCAACTTCTTCGGCGGCCACATCAAGCGCCTGATCGTCGCCCAGAAGTCGCTCGACCTCGCCCAGTTCCAAGCCATCCGCAACCGCATCCTCTCTGGAGCCTGACGACCTATGTCTCATCTGCCTGTCATCATGATCTGCACCGCCGCCGCCCAGACCAACATCAACCGGGTGTGGGAGGCGATGGGGCGTGGCCCCGGCACGTTCAGCCGCAAGCTGACGACCGCCCCCGCGCCGACGACCGAGAGCCCGGCCACGCACTATCTGTCGAGCGACGCCAGCACCGACCAGGCCACCGTCGCGGTCTGGCAGGGCTTCGCCGGCGGAGACCTCCCGCCGCTGCCTGAGGGTGTGGTCTGGGGCGAGAACGGGGTCATTTCGGCCGCCGACGCCATGGCCGCGATCACCGGCGCCAACCTGCAGATCTACTCGGCGTCGGGCGACGTCGAGCCGATCGACCACGCCAATGGCGTCCTCCTGGGTCGTGGCCTGAAGTGGGTTCCCGAGCCGGAAGTCTAGGTCGCCCGGCGCTCCTAGATCGGGCGGGGTGGGCGCCGCTGATCTGGCGCGGCATACTGTCAGTGCGGTCCAATTCCGGCGGATGCGGAGTACAAACAGACCGACATGACCCCGGGCGGCGGCCCGCGCCGGGGTCACCCTATTTCGCGCGCTCGATCCAGACCTTGGGCGGGATGCCGTCCTTGAAGACGATGACGTGGCGCGGGCCGATCGTCTCGATCAGCCAAACGGCCGCGCAGGCCAGCATGATCACCCAGAGCGTCGGCTCCACGTGCCGGCCTTCAGAGAAGAACTGTCGCAGCTTCATACGGCGACGGTCTCACGGCCCGACTGGGCCAACAAGTCAAAGCATCTCAGACTAAGGAGGGGCGGCCGATGGCCGACAATACGGGTGACCCAAACCTGCTTGGGGCCTTGGCCAAGCTTGCGCCCTACGCGCCAGGCGCGGCCGGGGCGGTGATGTCGATGGGGTACGGCGAGCGACTTACCATGCGGGCCAAGGCGCTCTCGCTGGCCTCCGGCGCGGCCGCCGTGGCGTGGCTGTCGCCGCTGCTCATCTTCCTGCTGAACGCCAAGTGGCCCGGCGTTGGAACGGCGGCGGCCCCGTTCATCGGCTTCGCCTGTGGGTTCCTGGGCATGGCGCTGTTCGGCGGTCTGACCCAGGCCGTCACCAAGTATGCCGGCGACCCATTCAAGCTGATCAAGTTCGAGGCGGGCGGTCTGCGCATCGGCGGCTCTGACCAGGCGGAGGGCTAAGCCATGCTGTCACAGATGCCACAGTACCTCTCCGTGGTCGCCGGCGGCCTTCTGGTCGTGGTGCTCTGTCTGTTGCTGATGGGCTGGGGGGGGCTTCTGACCCTGCTCCAGCGCATCGGGATCGCGATGTTCGCCGCGGGCTTCGTGCTCGCGGCGATCCCTCGGTTCCAGGGGCAGGCCCCCGGCTGGGGGGATGTGATCATGCTTGCGGGCCTGGCGCTCTACTTCGGTACGACCTACGCGCCGAAGATCCTCCAGCACGTCGACGGCCTGGACGGGCGGGTCGACGGCCGCATTGGCCACCGAGGCCGCGTCGATCCCTGACGCGATCTTAAGCAAGGCGAACGCCGTTCGTCTCATAGCGAGAAGCATCATGAAACTGGCAGACTTTGCGGGGCCGGCCCTACCGGTCTCCGACGACGACGTGCGCGCGGCCGCCAAGGTGCTGTGCGTCACGACGCGACACGTGCGCGCGGTTATGGCGGTCGAAAGTCGGGGGCGTGGCGTCCATCCTGAGACGCGACGCCCTATCATTTTGTTCGAGCCGCACATCTTCGCGCGGGAAACAAAGGGGCGCTTTAGCGCCACCCATCCGGACATCTCTTATGCGACCTGGGGCGGCAAGCCCTACCCCGCCACGCAGGGTCAGCGTTATGACCAGCTCGTGGCGGCGATGGCCCTTGATGAGACTGCGGCCCTGCGGTCTGCATCCTACGGTCTGTTTCAGATTATGGGCTTCAATCACCGGGCGTGCGGGCATGCCAGTGTGCAGTCGTTCGTCCGTGACATGATCCAGGGCGAGCGTGCTCAACTGCGTTGCTTCGCGCTCTTCATTGTCGCCAACCATGACATGCACGCTGCGCTCAAGGCCTCGGATTGGGCGGGCTTCGCGCGCCGCTACAACGGTCCAGGCTTCGCGCAACACGGCTACGATCAAAAGCTGAAGGCTGCGTTCGCGCAGGCCGCCGCATGATGGGGCTGGTTGAGGTTGCGGTGCGGATCGGCAAGGCGCTTACGCGATCCAAGATCGGGCGAGCCCTCCTTTTCGCCCTCGTGGCCGTGCTGACGATCGGCGGCGTGTATCAGTTCGGGCGCCAAGCCGGTGTCTCGGCCGAGCGGTCGGCGCAAGCTGATCGGATGGCCAAGGCGAGCAAAATCTCTGGTGAGGTGCGGGCCAAGGCTGGCGTCATCACGCAAGACATCCGCCGTGACGTAGCGGTCAAGACTGTCGAGATCCGGTGGCGCACCAAGACCCTAAAAGAGGAGGTCCCCGTCTATGTGCCTTTCGAGGTTGATCGCACTTTCAGCGTGCCTGTTGGCTTTGTCCGCATGCACGACGCCGCAGCTCTTGGCTCCACCCTTCCCCGATCCCCCGGTGGACCTGTCGAAGCCCCTTCCGGAGTTGCGCTCTCTACCGTCGCCGACACCGTCGTCGACAACTACGGAGCCTGCCACGTCCTCGAGGTCGAGGCGCTAGCCTGGCGCGAGTGGTACTCCCGTCAGGCGGCTCTGTACGGCGCCCACATCCAGGGCGTTTCCGCTGAGCCTCAGGGATCGGCGCTCAAGCCCTGATCTGCCGCTCCCGCAAGGTCGAGCGCACGATGAAGCCCGCCACCAAGCCCTGGTGGCGGGCTTTCTTGTTTCGGTCGGCCGGGCAACCAAGCCTAGACGGCGATCTTAAACGGGGCGCCCGGCGATGTATGAGCCATCTTGCTCCCGCCCCCCGCCACCAGGACGGACTGACTTTCCCCTCGAAAATCGGAATGCGCAGCGTGGTCCCCACGAGGATCCGCAACGGGCGTTTTTCTGGATCGCGCCGAGGGTTTCCTGGCCGTCCGTCGGCTCTAAGCTTTTGAAATGGAGCTCTTTCTATCCGATCGGATGACGTCCGTCGGATCGAAAAAGAGGCTCTAGCGCGGCGCGACGAAGGCCGCGTGCGTGGTCGAGGATGTCGAAGCCTCACCGGCGCTAGCTATGGTCACACCCTCACTCAGGCGACGGCTTTTCAGATACCCCAGAAGCTGCGCCGGGTGGTCGGTGTGGATGATGGTGACGCCCTTGTCGATAAGGCGCCCCCAGGAGGTGTCTGGGTCTCGCAAGGCGCGCCGGTCGCCCGAGAGGCCAAGAAAGCTCTTCCAGCTGCTCATGCGCAAGGTGTTGATCCACACCCGAACACGCGCGGCTCCCGCTGCGTCGCGAACCGCCGCAAAACCTCGCGATCGCAGGCCACGCGTCTCGACCGCCGGGATAGCGCGTGCGCCCGAGGCCTGTTGGGTGATGACTGCGCCCAACTGGTCCGCGTTCCGCGCGGCGCCTTCGCCCACCATCGGCATGAAGGCGACGTCTCGATAGAGAGGCTGGTCGGCGATCGGCGACATGGCCTCCTTGGCCCTGGCCTTGAACAGCACCCAGTCGCTGGCGTCCGTTGCGCGCGCGACCTCCGCAGCCTGGGCGGCGAACGGTCCCTTCAGATGCAGGGTCACCATCACGCGACCACGTGCGGCGCGGAGGAAGGCTTCCAGCGTGGGGGGCGCTTCGTCGCCGCCTTCGAGTTGGAGCGCCTGGAACTGGGCGAGCGTCAAGGTCGAGACGAGGC